>JALOPI010000021.1 GCA_025453975.1 Syntrophobacteraceae bacterium | reverse complement strand
CGTCTTCATGCCGATGCCAAGCCAGATGACGGCCAGGGGCAGCCAGCTGATCCCCGGGACGGCCCGCAGGCCATGGATGGAGAGCCCCAGAAGCCGGTCGGCGGTGGGGACGCGCCCCGAGACGATTCCCAGCGGAAGCCCCAGGAACAGCGCCAGTCCGAACCCGGCTCCCACTCGTCCCAGGCTCGCCACGGCATCGGTCGCGAATCGGCCTGCGTAGGGTCCATCGCCTGCGGCTCCGAAGACATATCTCCAGCCTGTGCCCCCCACATCACGGGGGTGGGGAAGAAGGTAGGGCGGCACGATCCCCTGGCTGCAGACCCACCACCACAGCAGCAGTCCCGTAATGGGAATCACCCAGGGCAGAAAGGGGAGAAAGCTCCGGGAGAGAAGAAGCTTCATCTCAGGGACGCAGGGACTCGACCCGCTCCAGCTCGCGCCTGGCCCCGGCCACGAAGGAGAGGTCGAGGAGCCGGGAGTAGTCAGGCTGGTCATCGATGACGCCCAGAGCCCGCATGCGCTCCCCCAGCTGCATCACCCGATGGACGAAGGCATCGTCCATGTCCCATGCCGGCTCCATGTTGGAGCGGGCTTTCTCCAGCACCGGAAGCGCTGTCCCAAGCTCCGAGGCCCTTCGGAGCCACTCATCCGGGTGAGCGTTCAAGTGGCGGGTGGCCCTGGCATGAGCCAGCACCAGCCGCTGAACCAGGTCACGCCTCTCCTGGATGCTCGCCCGCGTGACCAGCATGCCGGCGTTGATGGTGCCGATGGAATCATCGTAATACGGATAGGTCAGAATTCTGCCGTACCCCCTCTCCACGGCAACGGTCGGGAGGGGCTCGCCCGAAAGAAATGCGTCGACATCGCCGCCGGCCAGGGCCGTGCCCATGTCGAAGAAATCCACCCGGATCAGCTGGACGTCCTTATCCGGCGAAATCCCCTCCCGGCTCAGAGCCTCCCGCAGGAGGATCTCGTGCATGGTGCCAGGAACATAACCGACCCGTTTGCCTCGGAGGTCCGCGATCCTCTGGACGGGTCCATCCTTCTGGACCACCAGAGCCGAGCCCCTGTTGCACAGGGCCGCCACGACGACCACGGGCTGACCCCGGGAAGCCGACTGGATGGCGTGGACCAGGGTGGTCCCGCACATCTCCAGACTGCCGGCCAGCAGAGCCGACTTCTGGTCCGCCGGGCTGGTGAACGGCAGGACGTCGATCCTGGAAGGCGGCTGGATGAACGCCTCATAGAAGTAGGGCTGTATCGTCTGGGGAGTTTTCCAGGTGCCAACCCTGATCTCCTGGGCACCAGCCATGGAGTCCCACCCGAGCAGGTGCAGCATGATGCAGGAAAACCACAAGATGTGTCCCACGGCGCGTCTCTCCGGCTTGGAAAAAGGTCTTTCAGGATTCAAAGCAGTTGGAGGGCAGGGTCGGGCTCCAGCCCGTTTCGCGGAGCATCCCGGCGCAATCCTCGATGCCCCTGCCGATCCCCCCGCTGCTGTCGGCCTTTTCATCACGAGGGCTCGATCCCACCTCGGGAAAGAGAAGATTGGCGCCCGCCCGAAGCGAATTCGAGTTGGGCTCGTGGGTGCAATGGGCCCGGGGCCGGTCACCCATGACGAGGCGGCTCACCGCGACGATGCGGGCCAGCTCCATTTCGGTCACCATCCCGTAAGGCTCCATGGGGGAGCCCGGAAAGTTGATCCGTCTCATGGCTCCGCTGTAAACCGCCCCATGGCGGCGGGCCAGAAACATGAGATCCACGATCTCCCGGGGGTCGTGCTCGGGCCCCACCGGCTCCACGCAGTTCATCCAGAGCAGCCCCACGTCCCGGAGCACCTGGATGGTGGCGATGCGACGCTCGCGATTGAACGGCGTGTCCCGCCCCTCACCCAGCCGCACGGCGTGGTAAAACCCCACGAAGCCGGCATCGAGGAGCATCTCACCCTCCCGGTGATCGATGTCCCGGGTGTTGGCCACCAGCGGGAGGGAAACCTCGCGGTGGAGCATCCTGCCCATCTCGAGCAGCCTCTCGAAGGGATAGGATCCGGTGGTCATGAGGTTCAGGGCATCCGCCGACCGGGCCTCGGCCATGCGAGCCCAGTCCAGAACCTGCTCCCTTGAAAACTCTCTTTTTTCCGTGAAGATGCCGGCCCGGCGGGTCAGGGAGCAAAAGGCGCAATCCTTGGGACACGGCTCCACGTTGAGGCCGATGTGGAAATGAACCTCGCCCTTGTCCCCGAAGCAGCGGTGGGACAGGCCGCTGGCCGTCTCCATGAGCGCCTGGGCCTCGGGGCTCCCCAGATCCACCCGCATGAGCCTGAGGGCCTCTTCCTCGCGGATGCCTCCACCCTCGGCGCCCCTGGCTAGAATCTCGGAAACGGCGGCATCGATCTTCCAGCTCACGACAACATCTCTCCCTCGTTCATAAGGGCACGGGCGCCCCACGCTCTGACGAGCCTTCCCCGCATCCAACGGACCAGTATCTTCTCAGTGAGCGGGAGCATAAGATGTTCTCGCTACCACGGCAAGGGGACCCTGACTTTCATGATGAGCACTGATTCACGCTGACGAATACCGGGAAAAAGTAAGATCAGCGCGGATCAGAGAGCATCGGCGTTCATCGGCGTCCCATTGCCTCTGCCCGCACTCATTGGGAAGAGCCCAGGACAAGAGCCCAAAAATCGATAAATGTTGTCCGCTTTTGTTCCCAAAGACAATGGTTTTGTTTTTGACCTGGACAGAGGCCGACGGCGGGACCTCCGGGTGGTCCGGGGTCGGGGCAAGGCCCGTGAGAAAGAGCTGGGATCATGGATGCGAAAGATCGAGGGAGGATCGATGCGGCTCCGCAAGGCATGCATCGCTTTTCCCGCTTCAGGGCTCCGGAATCCAGCGGGCGAGCTCCTGCAGAACCCTCCGGGCCTCATGCTCATTGGAGAGGGCTCCAAACCGATACGTCTCGACGCCGTGATCGAAAGCCAGAAGTCCGTAGCCTCTCAAGGCATGGCTGCTCAGCCAGTCGAGGGAATCCGAATCCAGGGGGGCGAGCCGAAGCCTCCGCAGCCGGGCCAGGTCGAAAACCCTGGTCCGACTCAGGGGCCCGACCCTCTGGACGAGGCTCAGGGTTGTGCCCGAGACTTCCACCACCTCCTCGCCGAAAAGAAACCAGATGAGGAGCATGCCGCCAAAGAGCCCACCCAGGGTCCAGCCCGTCAGCCAGAGGTACAGCATCGTGTCCGGCGAGCCGCCCGCCCGGAAGATGGCGGCGAGCCGCCAGACCATGGCCACCTCGCCGAAGAGCCAGCCGCAGAGCCAGAACGGCAGCACGATGAGCGCGAACCAGTTCCGCGGCGTGGGGATCCTGATGCGCACGCCGTCGCACCGCGTATCGCAGGAAAACCCGGACCGGGCCGAATCCCCGGAGATCATGTCCACCATATTGCCCGCCTTTGCACCTGCTCCACATCATGAAGGAATGAGTTGGCCACCCTGCCCGGATCGTTGCGCTGCCGGAAAATCAGCGCGATTTGAACTGCATTGGCAGAGTCTCCAGGCCGAAGACATTGAACTGCCCCCGTGGGCTGATTATCACCTCCGGGTTCATGGGACATCCAGTGATGAAGGGGACTGATTCATCCAGCAAGCCGGTGTCTGGTACAGGAGCCAGCCGTTTGCGAGCACATTGAGAGCCGGGTCGGGGGTCTCCCACCCTGCCTGAGAGTCTGGATCGGTCACATGGGCTTCGATGCCCGCGGCGGCGAAACCGTGATCTCCGTGTGGGTGTCCCGGTCATGGTCTCAGAGAGGCTGTAGCTGCTCGATGGGACGGTCGGTCGTTCCAGGAACGGGATGCGGGCTCGCAACGGTCGAGAGAGAGTACCCCCCCCGCTCCAGGCCGCGAAACGGTCGAAAGCGGGCAGGGACAAGAGCGGGTCATTTCAGGAGCTTACCAGGTCATTCCGCCCATTCTGGAAACAAAAGAGCCGGAGCCTTTGAAGCTCCGGCCAATTCTCATTTTCAATGCCCAGGGCAACGCTTCGACTAAAGCTTCCTCACATTGGTTGCCTGTGGCCCTTTGGCGCCTTTTTCCTCCGTGAAGCTAACGCGCTCCCCCTCAGCCAGGGACTTGAATCCTTCGCCCTGGATGGCTGAATGATGCACGAACACGTCATGACCACTATCGGATTCGATAAAGCCATAGCCCTTGCTGTCGTTGAACCATTTTACCTGACCTTCCGCCATCGTTGCATTCCTTCTTTAAATTTGTTTGTTCTCTGCTTTTTTGGTGTGGTACTTGGAGCAACCCTGAAACCGTACTATCGACTTGGCGAAAGATCGATTTCCAGTATACTCAAAATATCCTAATCAACCAATACCTGCCTAGATCAACCATAAAATAGAGAATAGAGGAAAGCAAGGTCTAACTGCACGAAGCGGCCGCCATTTTTACAATATATTGATATATCACGATAAAATATGCAAAGGTCGCCTGATGCTTCGCTTGCCGCACTAGAGAGCCGCGGTTCCATGGTCTTGATCGCTTCCCATCGTTGCAGCGATCCAGTGGGAGACGAAATGTCAT
The DNA here is from genome assembly GCA_025453975.1 of Syntrophobacteraceae bacterium. Taxonomy (GTDB): domain Bacteria; phylum Desulfobacterota; class Syntrophobacteria; order Syntrophobacterales; family Syntrophobacteraceae; genus JALOOX01. Next base: position 56,494 of record JALOPI010000021.1, on the reverse strand, counting down.
CGTTGCCTCTGTGTTCATCCGCGAGCCCCTGCCGAAACCGATCCTGCAAGCGACGTCGCTTTCGAGCATTGGAGTGAGACTCCTGCTCCGTCAGTTTTGTTTTGCAGGGTGAGGAATTCACGAAGCAGCGTGGCAGGAGGCGAGCTTCTAATGGGGAAAATATCAATATACATGGCGACTCATCAGCACCATATCCAAATCTTTCTTCAAGGATAGAATCGGACACATGCACGGCCAAATATCAACAATCTAAAATCTATTTATTAAATATTGCTGTTAGTAACCGTAACCCCTTGAATTTTCTGGAGGCGGCAACCAGACTCGAACTGGTGAATAACGGTTTTGCAGACCGCTCCCTTACCACTTGGGTATGCCGCCTCGCCCGTAAAGTCCTTCATTCCTAAACAAAACCGCAGGCGGTGTCAAGGAGAAGTTCCTATCCCCGTTGCGGCTGAAGGCGGTCCTGCCAGCCCCGGGCTCCAGCCCCAATGGCGGACGTGAGCCAGGCCGCCCATGGCTAGCGCTGTTTGAAGGCCTTGAGCCCGGCGTAACAGGCCGCGCTCCCCAGCTCCTCCTCGATGCGCAGCAGCTGGTTGTACTTGGCCACCCGGTCGGTCCTGGAGAGGGATCCGGTCTTGATCTGGCCGGCGCCGGTGGCCACGGCCAGGTCGGCGATGGTCGCGTCCTCGGTCTCCCCCGACCGGTGGGAGATCACGGCCGTATAGCCCGCCTTCATGGCCATGTAGACGGCCTCCAGGGTCTCCGTCACCGTGCCGATCTGGTTCAGCTTGATGAGGATGGAGTTGGCCACGTCCTCCGAGATGCCCCGGGCCAGGATCTTCGTGTTCGTCACGAAGACGTCGTCTCCCACGATCTGCACCTGCCCCCCGATCCGCCGGGTCAGGGTCTTCCACCCGGGCCAGTCTCCCTCGGACATCCCGTCCTCCAGGGAAATGAGCGGATATTTGCCCGCCCATTTCTCGAAATACTCGACCAGCTCATCGGAGCTCTTGGTGGGCTTCTCCTCGGCGGCCAGCCTGTAGGCGCCGTTTTCGAAGAACTCGCTGGCCGCGGCGTCGAGGGCGATGTAAATGTCCTGACCCGGCTTGTACCCCGCCGCCTCGATGGCCTGCATGAGGACTTCCATGGCCTCCTCGTTGGAGCGCAGGTTGGGAGCGAAGCCACCCTCGTCACCGACGGCCGTGTTGAGCCCCTTGGACTTCAGTACCTTCTTCAGGCCATGGAAGGTCTCGGCTCCCATGCGCAGGGCCTCTCGAAACGTGGAGGCCCCGGCCGGGACGATCATGAACTCCTGGATGTCCAGGTTGTTGTCGGCATGGGCCCCCCCGTTCAGGACGTTCATGAGGGGAACCGGCAGGATGCAGGCAGCCGCGCCGCCCAGGTATCGGTAGAGAGGCAGCTCGCACTCGGCCGCCGCCGCCTTGGCCGCGGCCATGCTGACGCCGAGGATGGCGTTGGCGCCGAGCCTCGCCTTGTTTTCCGTGCCGTCGAGCTCGATCATGAAACGGTCCAGCGCCACCTGCTCATTCCCCGCGAAGCCCAGGATCCTGGGTCCGATCTCCTCGTTCACATGCTCGACGGCCTTGAGAACCCCCTTCCCCAGGTAGCGTCCGGAGTCGCCGTCGCGCAGCTCCAGGGCTTCCCGGGACCCCGTCGAGGCGCCGGAAGGAACCGCGGCCATCCCGCTGTAGCCTGAAGCCAGCTGGATTTCGCACTCCACCGTGGGGTTCCCGCGCGAGTCCAGGATTTCCCGAGCCTTTACGCCGATGATCTCACTCATCACATCTTCCTTTTCACCAAGGGTTGGAGCGGACTATTCCAAAACAGCGGGGGACACGGTCCCGCCGGTGCAGCCTTCGTCCAGCGGGGGATCGCGGGGAACGAGCTGAAAGGAGCCGCAAGCTTTCGGCCCTTGGAGATGGAACTCAGTTGACCCCCCCCTGCATTTGCTATTAAATTACGTGATTTGACTGAGCCAATCAACCTAAAGAAAGGATGCGCATATGGGATCGACGCTTACGGCGGGTGAGCTCCGCAAGGGCATCAAACTGGAGATCGACGGAGACCCCTATCTCATCGTGGATTTCGAATTCTCCAAGCCCGGCAAGGGCCAGGCCCTCTACCGGTGCCGCCTGAGGAACATGATCAACGGAACGCAGTTCGACCGCACTTACCGCTCGGGGGACAAGTTCATCGCCGCCGACCTGGAGGAGCAGGAGATGCAGTTCCTCTACCGGCAGGGCGAGCATTTTCATTTCATGAACAACACGACCTACGAGCAGTACGAGCTCAGCGAGGCGCAGGTGGGCGACGCGGTCCATTTCCTCACCGAAAACCTGGTGGTGAGCTCCCTCCTCTACCAGGGGCGCCCCATCGGCATCACGCTCCCCAACTTCGTCGAGCTGCGGGTGGTCCAGGCGGACCCCGGCATCAAGGGCGACACGGCGGCGGGCGCCACCAAGCCGGTGACCATGGAGACGGGCTACGTGGTGCAGGTGCCGCTCTTCATCGAGGAAGGGGAGATGCTCAAGCTCGACACCCGCACGGGGAGCTATGTCGAGCGCGTGAAATCCTGATTCGGCCATGACCGAGTCGGAGAAGCTGGCCGCAAGACGCCCCGCCCTCGAGCTGCGCCGGCGGGTGGTGGCGGCTCTGCGGGCCTTCCTGGACCGCCAGGGCTTTTTGGAGGTCCAGACCCCGGTGCTCACCCCTGCCCCGGCGCCGGAGCCCCACATCGACGCGGTCCCCGCCGGGAGCGCCGGGTTCCTCGTCACCAGTCCCGAGCTTTACATGAAGCGCCTCCTGGCCGCCGGCTACGAGCGCATTTATCAGCTCACGCCGGTTTTCCGGGCCGGCGAGCGCGGGCGGCTTCATCACCCCGAATTCACGCTCCTCGAATGGTACCGTCTGGGGTCGGACTACAGGGCTCTCCAGGAGGATTGCCGGGGGCTTCTCGTAGCCGCCTGCGACGCGGCGGGGCGCCTCCAGGGCTGGTCCTGGGACGGCCGCGACCTCGATGTCGAAGGCCCATGGCAGCACCTCACCGTGAGGGAGGCCTTTGGTCGGCTCGCGGGCTGGGAGCCCGCCGATCCCCTGAGTCAGGACCGCTTCGATGAGGATATGGTGGCGAAAGTCGAGCCACACCTGGGTTTTCCAGCACCATGCATCCTGACGGATTACCCTGCCAGCCAGGCAGCCCTGGCCCGACTTTCTCCGCGGGATCCGACGGTGGCTGAGAGGTTCGAGCTGTATTGGGCCGGGGTGGAGCTGGCCAACGGGTTCAGCGAGCTCACGGACCCTCATGAGCAGCGGGCGAGGTTCGAGGCCGTTCTCGACGCGCGGCTTGGGGCAGGCCGTTTGGTGACTCCCATGCCCGACAGCTTTCTGGAGAGCCTCACTCATCTCAAGGCCTGCGCCGGCATTGCATTGGGGGTGGATCGGCTGGTCATGCTCCTCGCCGGGGCCACGAGCCTGGACCAGGTGGTGGCCTTCCCACCCGAGGAGAATGCCTGACCGGCCGTCCAGGAGCAGGGGCCGACCCGATCCGGCACCCGGGCAGCCCGCAGGGGCACCAGGCCGCCGAGACACCTCTCCGCCATTCACCTGCGTAATGAGGCTCAAAACACTCCGGTCCCGGCTGTGAGCGCCAGGTATCGGCTCCCGGGCGCCAGCTCGTCTCCCTCCCTCGATTTGGGGCCCACTAATCGCCCGGATGCGAGGGGACTCCCCGCCCGCACCCGCCAAGAGATCTGAAGCCACCTTGACATGAAAGGGAAAATCCCGTAAGGGAAATGGTCACATGAGGCATGTTTTCCCGTGAAAAGCTGATGCTCAGGTTAGTGTGACTCATGCCTTCGTGGTCGATTCCTGTCCTCAAGCTCGCTGTGTCAAGCTGCTGGCGCATCACCCCCCCCGCGTCGGCTGACGTACCCCTTCCGAGAGGCACGAGGGGCCGCCAGGGGAGCCGCCGGCAGCCATGCGTGTGCTCATGCCGCCGATTCCGAATCCTGGTGGCAGCTGAATTCGACACCCTCGAGGGGTGCCCGTTTCCCTGGCCGCAATCCATTCAGCGAGGTCGCGAACCGATGAGTCGTCTGCTCAAGGCCTACTGGAAAATCCTGGCGCTGCTGGCTGTCCTGGCCGGGGCCGTCGGAATCTTCGTCTCCTTCGGACCACCCCGGCTCATGGCCAAGACCGAGAGCCCTCTCTTCTGCTCTTCGTGCCACGTCATGCAGTCCCAGTTCGAGGCGTGGTTCAACGTCGGCGCCCATCGCACCATCCGGTGCGTCGACTGTCATCTGCCCCATGAGACCCTGCCGGCCTATTACGTCTGGAAGTCCATCGACGGCATGAAGGACGTCATGGTGTACTATTCCGGCCGAACGCCAGAAATCATAACGATCTCCGATCGCGGCAAGGGTTTCGTGCAGGCCAACTGTATCCGATGCCATGCCGAGCGCGTGGCCATGATCAACCAGGAGCGCAACTGCTGGGATTGCCACCGGTTTTTGCAGCATCAACTGGCCGGCGTGCGCATGACTCAATGAGCCTGGATCCAGTCCAACCGCACAGATGAGGAGGGGAGGATGGTAAAGCGAGTGCAGAAAACCCTGGCGATTTGCCTGGGGCTGGGCCTGGCCTCAGCCCTGGCCGGATGTGAGCCCCCGAAGCCTCAGCCTCGCCAGGTGGTCACGATCCCCGACGGGGAGATCGATCCGGCGGTCTGGGGACGGGCTTATCCCGAGCAATACGAGCTTTGGAAAAAGACGGAGGAGCCCGTCTCGGCCCGGCGGAGCAAATACAAAACCGGCATGGACAGCGGCGCCGTCACGGTGGACAAGCTTTCGCAGTTCCCTTACATGGCTCTGCTCTTCAATGGGTGGGGGTTCGGAGTCGAGTACAACGAGCCCCGGGGGCACGCCTTCATGGTCCGCGACCAGCTGGAGATCGACGCCTCTCGACTCGGCGCCGGGGGGGTCTGCCTGAGCTGTAAGAGCCCCTTCGCACCCGGTCTGCAGAAGGAGTTGGGGGTCGATTATTATCGGATGCCGTTCAAGGAGGTCCTCGGCAAGATCCCCGAGAAGTTCCGGGAGCTGGGAGTCGCCTGCATCGACTGCCATGACAACAGGGACATGACCCTCAAGATATCACGCGGATTCACGCTGCTCGAGGCCTTTGCGGCCATGGGGGTCGACCCCGCCAAACTGACCCGGCAGGAGATGCGGTCCGCGGTCTGCGCCCAGTGTCATGTCACCTACAACATTCCCAAGGACAAGGAAAACAAGTCCGTGGGGCTCTATTTCCCCTGGCAGAACAGCAAGTTCGGCTCCATCACCATCGAGGACATCATCAAGCAGATCCGTAAGGATGATAAGGTTCTGGAATGGAAGCAGGGCGTGACCGGGTTCAAGATGGCCTTCATCCGGCATCCGGAGTACGAGTTCTGGACCAACAGCAGCACCCATTTCAAGGCCGGTGCTTCCTGCGCCGACTGTCACATGCCCTACACCATCGCGGGGGTGCACAAGGTGTCGGACCATCGCGTCATGAGCCCGGTGCAGGCCGACATGAAAGCATGCAGGCAGTGCCATGCCGAGAGCCCCCAGTGGCTCCAGGAGCGCGTTTTTTCCATCCAGGACCGGACAGTGTCCATCATGATCCGCGCCGGGTACCAGTGTGCCACGGTGGCGAAGCTCTTCGAGCTCACCCACAAGGTCCAGGGCGAAGGCAAGACCATCGACCAGGCTTTGTATGACAAGGCCAAGGAATTTTATGAAGAGGCCTTTTACCGATCGTTGTTCATGGGGGCCGAGAATTCGGTGGGCTTCCACAACCCGGCGGAAGGGCTGCGGATCCTCGGGGATTCCATCGCTTTCGGATCCAGGGCCGAAGCCTATCTGCGCCAGGCGCTGACCAAGGTCGGCGTGGATGTGCCCCTCAAGGTGGATCTGGAGATCATGAAGTATGTGGACCAGCGGGGCCAGAAGAAGCTGAAGTTCGATCCGAAGCTCGAGTTCAAGGATCCCTACGGGCTCCAGGACAGGTTTTTCTGATCTCTGACGCGGGGTGCTCCCGGCCCGGCCGGGAGCACCCCTTCCCCACCCCCGCCGTCAAAACATTGCTGACCGACCATGGGCAACGATCAATTGGCATAAAAGGCCATGCTGGCAAAGGTCACGAAAGACCCTTTCCCATCGACGGCGGCCTGCCCATGGTGTAACAGCTCCCCCCGCGCCTTTCCCTCCAGAATTTTTGCCAGCACATAGAGGGGTCCCATACCGCAGATGCGACGGCGGTTTCGTTCCCGGAGCATGCTGGCCATGAAACCGTCGGCATCGACTCGCGCCAGCATCTCCAGCAGCCTGGCGTCCGCATCGAGGTGCTCGCCGACGGTGGCCTGGGTCGGATGGAAGCGGTCGCCATACCTGGGGCCTATGTGGGCCAGATCCACGCTGGCCATGAATCCCACGGATCGCCCTCCCACCGCGGCGAGGCCCCCCAGGATGCCAGCGACTTCGTCGATGTAGGCTCGGTCCTCCTCGGCGTCTTCGAGGGAAAAGGAACAGAGGAGCGGCACGATGCGGGCATGGGGCTGCAGGTGTGCCAGGAAGACCGCCTGGAATTCGACGGAATGCTCGCCCGCATGGTTGTACTCACTGAGACGGAGGTCGCGGGGAGCCCGCCGGGACAGCTCACCCGCCAGCTCCCCGTCGCATTTGACCAGTCCCAGAGGGGTTTCGTAATCTTTGAAAGTGAGGGCGAAGTGGTGCTCGAGCGGTTCGTGCCCCGTACCCAGGATCACCCAGGTGTCGACCCCTGGAGCTTCGGAAAGAGCCTTATAGGCATGGGCGAAGCAAGGCCCACCGGCATTGATGTCGATGTGAGGCGCCACCAGACCGACGAGGCGTTGCTTCGGAGGCACCTGGAACGGCAGTCCGGGGCCGCCCGCATCCGTCGGGAAGAACGAATCCAGCCTGGCTCTCAGTGCCGTCGCTTCCCCTGGATATCCCCTGCCCGCGAACTGCATCCGCCGAATGGCATCCTGGTGGAAGCTCGCCATCCGCCGCCCCAGAGCTTTCCGGAAGGGATCGCTGTCCAAAAACAGGCTTTCATCCAGTTTTTCGACCACACTCCGCAGCTCGTCCATGCCCACCAGCTGCCCCGTGGTCCGCATGACATGGGCCTGCAGGTCCAGGAGGGAATGCCGACCGTCCATCAAGCCCAGAAGATGGGCCGCCAGAGTCGACATGATGAGGGGCTTGTCGTTGAATCCGAGCCGATCGCTGACAAGGACCAGGCTCTGGCCTTCGTACTCCATGGGCGTGGCCTCAAGACCATGGCGGAGCTTCGGGTGATCGGTCATGACGGGATCGGCGCTCGCTTGGTGATTAAGGGAGGGGATTTCGCCGTTGTTGCGCTTTGGGAAAAACCCCTTAAAATGCCTCTTGGGAAAGCGTTGACGCCCCCCTGTAAATGTGGTAGGGGGGATCAATGCTATTTTATTGTTTTCAATAATCTTTTTCTATCATGGAACGCGAGGATAGCCATACATTCATTATGAAATTCTCCTCATTTTGGTTGGTACTCCTTCTCACCCTGTTTGGGTGTGCTCCCGCGGGCCAGCACGGCTACCCACTGGCCCGGTGGTCCCCCGTGCTTCAGGCGCCCAAGGATCTTCCCCGGGCCGAAAGCTACTACGATTATCTTGTAGCACAGATCGAGCTGAGGGCCAATCAGATCGACCCGGCGGTGGAAGCCTACAACAGCGCTCTCAAGAAAGAGCCGAATAATCCCCTCATTTTGACCGAGCTGGCAGCACTCTACGTTCGACAGGGCAAGATCGATGCGGCCCTCAAGCTGGCCGAGGAAGCCACCACGCATGATTCCCGGTACGAGCCGGCCTACATGCTCCTTGGGCAGCTCTATGCGGGGCTGGGGCAGAATCGCAAAGCCATAGATTCCTACGAGCGGGTCATCTCCATGGACCCGTCCAACGAGAATGCCTATCTGCTTCTGGGAGCGCTTTACGCCCAGGAGGGCCGATTCGGTAAGGCCATGGAGGTTTTCGACCGCCTCCGAGTGCTCCTTCCCGACAACCCGGTGGCGCTCTATTACAAGGCCAGGGTTTTCTTGGACATCAAGTTTTACGACCAGGCCGAATCCATGTACCAGGAAGTGCTGGCCCTCGACCCCACTTTCGAGAGCGCTCTCCTGGATCTGGCCTACATCCAGGAAGTGACGGACCGGAACCGGGAGGCCGAGAAGACCTATCTGCGCATCATCTCCTACAACGCCAGCAGCGTGCAGGCCTACACGAGGCTGGGAAATCTCTACATGCGACAGGGGAGGGCCGGGGAGGCCCTTCAGCAGTTCAACCAGCTGCTGCGCCTGAACCGCAAGGACATTGAGAGTCGCCTCAAGATCGGGATCATCCATCTTCAGCAGAAGGACTATGACTCGGCCATACAGGACTTCACGCATCTGCTGAAGGAGCAGCCGCAGTACGACCAGGCCCTTTACTATCTGGCATCCACTTACGAGGAGCAGGGGAATACCGAGCAGGCCATCCTCAGCTTTCGACTGATCTCGGCCAACAGCCCTCTTTGGCTGACGGCTCAAATCCGGCTGGCTCTCCTCTTTTCCAGGGTGAAGGACTACGAGAGCGGAGAGCAGGTTTTGGAGGAGGTCATCGCCCGGCAGCCCGATGCCGCGGATGCCTATCTTTATCTGGGGGTTCTGCACGAGGAGCAGCAGCAATACGCGGAAGCCCTCAAGGCCCTGGAAAAAGGCATCGAGATCGCCCCTCAGGAGACGGATCTGCTGTTCAGGAAAGGCGTTATCCTGGACAAGCTCGAACGCAAGCAGGAAGCCATCGAGGCCATGCGGAAAGTGCTGATCGTCGAGCCCAGGAACGCCAACGCCCTGAATTTCATCGGCTACAGCTACGCTGAGCTGGGCATCAATCTCCTGGAGGCTCGGCAGCTCATCCGGGCTGCGCTGGAGGAGGAGCCCGAGGACGGCTACATTCTGGACAGCCTCGCCTGGGTCTACTTCAAGATGGGCCAGCACCGCAAGGCCTTCGAAACCATCCAGGAAGCCATCAAGCGAGTTCCCAGGGACCCCGTGATTCATGAGCACCTGGGCGACATCCTGCAGGCTCTCGGCAAGGTGCGGCAGGCCATGGAGGCCTACCAGAAGGCCATGGAGTATCAGCATACGGAGCCCGACAGGATCCGGCGAAAGATCGAGCAGCTGCAATGAAATGCCTTGGCGGCATCGTCCTTTTGGCAGCCCTGACGCTCGTGGGACTCGCTGGCTGTGCCCGGCGGGTGGGGATGGAGGCCTCGACAGGGGGTTTGCCTGATCACACTCGCGCGGCCATACTGGAGGAGCGTGCACGCCAGTGGGAGGCTTACCAGGGCTTGCTTCGGATCAGCGCCGAGGGCGCCAAGGGAAGCCTGCGACGGGTCAGGGCCATGGTGGTGGCCGCGCCGCCTGATATGCTGCGCATCGAGGTGCTTAGCCCTTTCGGGCAGTCGGTGGGGCTGCTCCTTTTCACCCGTGATGAAGCCAGCCTCTGGATTCCATCGGAGAAGGCCATCTACACCGCCGGCCGGGCCGAGACCCTCATCCGGCACCTGCTGGGGATTCCCATTCCCATGGAGACCTTCATCCACAGTATCGCCGGCGTGGTGCCGCGCAAGTACCTCCAGAGGCTGAGGGAGCAGCCCACGGGGTCGGGCTGGCAGGCGCGGAGCCAGGATCCGACGGAGCCGTGGATGACGACGTGGGAGTTTGGCTCCAACCCGTTCTCGCTCCAGCAGATCCGGCTGACGGGGGAATCCGGGAGCATCACCGTAGACTATGATCCCCCCGTGGACCTCGCTCGCGGCACGCCGGACCGGCTGGTATTCGCTTCGACAGGCTGGAAGCTGGAGGTGAAGGTCGATCAGATTCAGATTGTGAAGGAAGTCCAGAGCGGGACGTTCCAGGTGAGCTATCCCAGCGGACTGCGTAGGATCGACCTGGATCGCGAAGGATGGAAGGGAACGGGCCTGTAGAGCGGCGCTTTGTGGTTGATGGCATGCTCGGAAAGGTGGCAAAATGGCTGCGCATTCTGGGCTATGACACGCGAAGTGAGCCTCTGGACGAAGCGAAGCTTGCCGACTACGCCTCGCGGGGGTGGGCCGTACTGACGCGTCGTCGATCCTGGTGCGGGCGGGAGGGTGTCATCTGCCTCCATCAAAACGCCCCCATGGACCAGATGCGCGAGCTTCACGCGAGAGCTCCCCTGGACTTGGATGAGGGCAGGCTTCTCAGCCGCTGCATCCGCTGCAACGATCTCCTGGAGTGTGTCAATCGCCAGGAGGTTCTTGGGCTGGTGCCGGACTATACGTTCGAGACCGTCGAGGAGTTTCAACGGTGCCCGGCGTGCCGGAGGGTTTACTGGGAAGGCTCTCATCGAGGCCACATGCTGGACCGGCTCAGGCGTGAGCTGGGCCGGAGCCTCCCCGTGGTCCGGACTGCCACTGCCCGGTCACGGGAGGGGGCTGGCGGTCCCGAGGCCGGGCTCCGGCAAGGGGAGGACTTTTCCCCGAAGCACTGAGAAAGGTGAGCGGACAACAATCCCCCAAGCATCCTGACAAAGCAAGGAGGAGGGAGACATGAAAGATCTGTTGGGCAAAGTTCTGGAGATCGTGAAGCGCCTGGGATTCTATGTGCTGCAGTTCGCCTATTCCGGCCTGTATTTCGTGACGAAGCTCCTGAAGATTCAGCTTCAGAAGTGGAAGAAGTGCGGAGTGATGAAAAAGCTTGCCAAGGCTCAGAGCGGCCTGGGGGCCGAAGTCTACGCCCTTTACCGGCAGGGTGTCCAGGATTGGCCGAGCATGCCCTCCGTGCAGCAGCAGCTGCGGAATGTCGAGGCGGCGGAGTCCGACGTTTTCCACGTGGATGGGATCATCGATGCCACCAATGAAGACTATGCCCGAAGGAAGGACGAGCTGAGGGAGAAGTATTCCGTGAAGAGAGCCCAGGTGGGACAGCCCTCCGACGAGGAGCTATAAGGCCCGGGGGGCATTCCAGATGTCTCCCGGAGCGCCGGCGCCGCTCCCCGGATGATTCGCCGGAATCCCATTGAGCAAGAATCCAAAAAAATGAAGCCGTCCGCGATACCAGCGGGCGGCTTTGGTTTTTTGAAGCTTCGTCATCGACTGGGTCCGGCCCGGATGGATTGGGCGGAGGCTCCGCTACCTGGCACAGTCGGACATGTCGCCCTGGATCTTCACAAGGGCGTGGGGAATCGCCGGGAGGATGACCTTCAGATTGTCGACAGCTCCGCCGGGGCTCCCCGGCAGGTTCACGATGAGGGTCCCTCCGCGAATCCCCGCGATCGCACGTGAGATCATGGCGTGGGGCGTCGTCTGGAGGCTTGCCGCCCGCATGGCCTCGCCCATGCCGGGAACGACCCGATCGATGACGGAGAGGGTCGCTTCGGGTGTCACGTCACGCGGACTGACCCCGGTTCCTCCCGTGGTCACGATGAGAGCCACCTTCTCCTCGTCGGCGAAGCGGCGAAGCACGGACTGGATGATGGGGATGTCATCCGGAATGATCACGCGTTGGCATATCTCGAGCCCGCTTTCATTCAGCAGGGCTTCGACGGCTGTGCCCGAGCCATCTTCCCGCTCCCCCCTGGAGCCGCGGTCGCTCACGGTGACAATGGCAGCCTTTCTATTGCAGGGCACTCCGGTTTCCGACATTCGGGGACTCCTTCTCGTATCCAGGGATCACATCTTCTCGCGCGCCTGGCGCTGGGCCGCCTGGGCAATGGCGATGGGAACGGTTTTGCTTCGACCGATCAGCTTCAGGTCCTGCGGCATGAGCGTCGGGACGATCTTGATGGCGATGGGAAGGGGGGTCTTGGGGTTTTTGACCAGGGCGGACCGAACCTGGTAGATTTTCATCCACTCGCGACTGTTGGCGATCCTGCGCAGGATCTCCTCGTCGACGCTCTTGGAGCTGGCGATCATCACCACTTCCGAATCCGACAGGCGCGGATTGCTGACCACGGCCACCTGAACGAGGCGGCTCGGATCTCGAATGAGGTAATTTCGGACTTCCCGGTCTCCGGTGGTGGCGAGACGCATTTTCTCGACCATCTTCATCTTTTGAAGGGTCTTGAGGAGGCTTTCCGCCTTCTCCCCCTCCTCCCCGCCATCCACACCCGAGCGCTCATCGTGGGCGCGAACCACCTCCGTGAGCAGAAACTCCGTGGGCTTGTCGATGGTGACCACTCCGTCGAAGGCCTGCAGGCGAGCCAGGAAGGCTCCGCCCTGCCATTCGTGGATTCTGAAGAACGCATCCTCCCCCAGGTGGTCCCCCACGGCCGCGTGGCGGACCTCGCCCGACGCCACGACGATGCTGGCCCGCTCCTCCTCGCCGCGCAGCTCCAGGAGATAATCCACCCTGGCGGAGCAGATGAGCTGGATCAGATCCATGAGAGGGATTTGCTCCAGCTTGCCGCGAAAGCCAATCTCACTCTCGTCTTCCCCCGAATCCTCATCCATCGAAAGGCGAGCCTCCGCCTTCATGCCCCGCAGACGGAACGCTTCGATGAGGAGGTATTCCCAGGGACGGTTGATGCTCGGTGTGACCTCCTCGAGAAGAGGCCGGGTCTCGAACTCTCCGTTCTCCCAGCGGAGCATGTCCAGGAAAGCCTGCTCGGCCTGCAGATCCGAGGTCTGGGCGTGGACCACGGCACTCGACCACAGGAAGGCCTCCCCCTTCTGATCCCCGCTCTTCACCTCGAGGATGAGCCGCATCTGTGCCAGGCAGATGAGCTGGATCACATTCTCCAGCTGAATCCATTCGATGATGCCGGAGAACCCCGGCATGCCCGCCCTGTTTCCGCTCATGGCTTTCTGGGTCGACCCTGGTCGCAATAATTCAAAATCTCGGGCTCCTGGCTTGGCCCCAATCCCCGATGCACCGCCCGCTCTGCTCATGTTTCGGAACGGCCCCAAGAGACATGAGAGACACTTAAAAAGCCGGGGGGCTCCTGTCAAGTATCGTTCGAGTGCTTTCCCTTCTCAACACCTATCGACACGGACCCAATGAAAAGAAGGCAGAAAGGTCCTCGGTGGACCCTCCTGCCTTCCTGGATTCCTCATGAGACCGACTCGACCCGGTATCTCCCGCGATGGCACTCGCGAGCTACTTCTCGTCCTGCTTGGAGGCCTCGATGATCTTTTCCTGCAGTGCCGCGGGGACTTCCTCGAAGTGCGAGAAGCTCATGGTGAACATGCCCCGGCCTGCCGTCATGGCCCTCAGGTCCGGCGCATATCTCAGGACCTCCGCCTGAGGCACGTTGGCCTTGATGATCTGCTTGCTCCCCTTCGTCTCCATGCCGAGCACCTTGCCACGCTTGGAGTTGAGATCACCGATGACATCCCCCATGCAGTCGTCGGGTACCACGATCTCCATGAGCATGATGGGCTCGAGCAGGGTGGGCTTGGATTCCAGCACCGCTTTCTTGAATGCCATGGAGCCCGCGATCTTGAACGCCATTTCCGACGAATCCACGGTGTGGTAGGACCCGTCCACCAGATCCACCTTGAAGTCGATGACCGGGAAGCCAGCCAGCGCACCCTCCTGGGCCGCCTCGGCAATGCCCTTCTCAACGGCGGGGATGTACTGCTTGGGAATGACCCCACCCACGATCTTGTCCACAAACTGGAATCCCGATCCACGCGGCAGCGACTCCATCTCGATGGTGCAGTCGCCGTACTGGCCGCGCCCGCCGGACTGTTTCTTGTATTTGTTATGGATCCGTGCCTTCCCCTTGATGGTCTCCTTGTAGGACACCTTGGGCAAACGGAGGTTCACCTCTACGCCGAACTTTCGCTTGAGTTTTTCCACCGTGGCCTCGATGTGTATCTCCCCCATGCCCGAAAGAATCATCTCCCGGGTTTCCTCGTTCCGCTCCAGCTTGAGGGTAAGGTCCTCCTCCATCAGGCGGGTGAGGGACGAGAAGATCTTGTCCTCATCGCCCTTGCTCTTGGGCTCCACCGCAAGGGAGTACACCGCGGGAGGCAGCTCGATGGGCGGGAACACGATGGGCTCCTTTTCCGAGCACAGGGTGTCCTGGGTCACCGTCTCCTTGAGCTTGGCCACGGCGACGACATCCCCCGGGCCTGCCGACTGGATGGCATCCTGGGTTTTCCCCTTGAGCCGGAGGAGCTGGCCGAAGCGCTCCCTGGCTCCCTTGGTGGCGTTATAAACGTTGGCGTCGGGGGTGAGGCTTCCCGAAAAGATTCGCATGACGGAGAGACGGCCGGCATAAGGATCGCTGATGGTCTTGATCACCAGGGCGCTGAAGGGTGCTGAGGGGTCCGGCTCCCTCACCAGCTCGTTGTCGGTGTCGGGCACCTTACCCATGACGGCCCCTCGGTCCTCGGGGGACGGGAAGTTGCTCACGATGAAGTCCATCAACTGCTGAACCCCCACGTTGCCCGACCCGGTGCCGCAGGCGATGGGGACGAGCTTGCGCGTGATGAGGGCGTGGCGCAGCCCTTCGACCAGCTCCTCGGCACTGAGCTCCCCTTCTTCCAGGTATTTCTCCAGCAGCTCATCCTTGGCCTCGGCGACCTGCTCGATGAGCGTCTCTCTGAACTTGCGCACGGTGTCGGCCATGTCGGCCGGCATGTCCTGCACGGTAAACTGGCCGCTGTCACCATTGTTGAAGACGTAAGCCTTTTCGGAAAGGATGTCCACGACACCATTGAAGGACTCGGCGGCGCCGATGGGAATCTGCACCGGAATGCACTGTTTGCCGATACTGTTCTGAAGGTCCTGGACTCTCGCCAGAAAATCGGCCCGCTCCCGATCCATCTTGCTCACGAAGATCATGCGCGGCTGGTTGTATTCGTCCGCGAATTCCAGCACTTTCTCCGTCTGGACCCGGATGCCGTCCACGGCGTCCGCCAGAACCACCACCGCATCCGCCCCCTGCATGGATGTCTTGGTCTCGGAAATGAAATTGAAATCGCCGGGTGTGTCGATGATTGTCAGCGGGTGCTTGTTCCAGATGAGGGTGTTGAAAGCCGTGCTGATGGTGATCTTGCGCTTCACCTCTTCAGGTTCGTAGTCCATGACGGACGTATTCTCATCCACCTTTCCGAGACGGGTGGTCACCCCTGCGTTGAAAATCATCGCTTCAGCCAGGGAAGTTTTGCCTGCACCTCCATGAGCAATGAGGGCGAACGTACGAACCTTTGCAACGTCCTCTTTCATTTCGCTTCCTTTCTCGGATCACCACAGCCCCGCGGGACCGCTCACCACGCGAAGGGCAACAGGCTTGGGTGACGGGGCTCATCGATCCTGAGCCGCCCTGCTTCGAAGGTTTGTGAAGTGGGCCATGATGGAAACACCAGCACCGCCCCCGGCAATGCACCGTCAATCATCTGAAATTCCAAGAAAAACACGAAAAGTGAAGATAGAATAAATGAGCGTGACGAGTCAAGCAAATTCCACAATTCACAAAGGTCAGCCCCGGGGCGTGCATCGGTGGGCCGACGGGTGAGAAAGGCTGGCAGCATCGGTGCCGGGAGAGCACGCGGCTCTGTTGACTCAACGGTGCGGGCCACGGGGATTGAGTCAGCAGCGTTCCGGGAGGTGCGGTGCCCGCGGCCGCAGGCTGCGGAGCGCCGTTTCGGCGTGATAGGAGCTTCGGACGAAGGGGCCGGATTCCACCCATGGGAATCCGGCTTCGACGGCGGCGAGCCGGATGCGCTCGAAAACCTCGGGCTCGACGTAGCGCACGACGGGAAGCTGGGCCGGGGTGGGTCGAAGGTACTGGCCCACCGTCAGCACATCGCATCCCACGGACCGGAGATCGCGCAGAACATGGAGGATCTCCTCCCACTCCTCCCCCAGACCCACCATGATGCCCGACTTGATCACCAGCTCCGAATCCCGTTGCCGGGCCCCGCGCAGCAGAGCCAGCGACCGGTCGTAGTCGGCCTGGGGGCGCACGCGGGGATAGAGACTCCTGACCGTTTCCAGATTGTGGGCGAGAACGTCGGGGCGAGCCTCGAGGACTCGCCTCAGGGCTACACCGTTTCCCTGGAAGTCCGGAGTCAGGATCTCAACGGTACAGGCTGGGACATGGGCATGGAGGGCCTCCATGACCCTGGCGAAGGCAGAGGCTCCACCGTCGGGAAGATCGTCCCGGGTCACGGAAGTGATCACCACGTGCTCCAGCCCGAGGGCTTCCACGGCCTCGGCCACGCGGATGGACTCTTGGGGATCCACGGGTGCGGCAGCTCCCCCGCGGACCGCGCAGAATCCGCAATGCCGCGTGCAGATGTCCCCCAGGATCAGAAAGGTCGCCGTGCCGCCTCCCCAGCACTCCCCCCGGTTGGGACATAGAGCTTCCTCGCAGACCGTGTGGAGCGCCCTCCCCCGCAGCTGTCCGCGGACACGGTCGACCACGGGACCATGGGGCAGCCGCACCCGGATCCACGGTGGCTTGGGTGGGCTGGAGCGACTCGTCTCACTCACGACGGCCGACCTTTCCCGTCAAATGGAGGCGGTCGATGGGGCTCAATCGGAGATTGAAAACACCCTCGAATGCTTCGGCGACCCGGTCCTGGACCTCGCCCCACGACGGCGCGACTCCCAGGATCTCCCGCATGGAGGTGACGGGCTTTCCCCTGATGCCGCAGGGGACGATGCGCTGGAAGGGACGAAGGTCCGTCTGGATGTTCAGGGCGAAGCCGTGGGTCGTCACCCGCCTGGCATTGATCCTGACCCCGATGGCGGCGACCTTGGCCCCGCTCACCCAGACTCCCGTGAGTCCAGGGCTCCTTTCCGCGGCGATCCCGAAGGACGCAAGCGCCAGCATGAGGACTTCCTCCAGGTCCCTGAGATACCGGCTGGGACCGCCGGGCCGCCCCTCGAGGCTGAAGAGGGGGTATCCCACCATCTGACCGGGCCCATGATAGGTGATGTCGCCGCCCCGATCCACGAGATGCACCCCGATGCCCTCAGCCTCCAGGATGGACCGCTCCACCAGCAGGTGCTCGGGCCGGGTGCGTCTCCCGAAGGTGTAGGTCGGCGGATGCTCCACAAAGAGCAGGGTGTCCGGGATGAGCCCCCGGGACCGGGCCACAGCCAGGGATTTCTGCAGCTCCCAGGCCGCGGCATAATCCAGGCACCCCAGATCCACCCGCCATCCCACGCGTGTCCCAGCCATCCCAGCTCACCCGAAGGGTTCCAGATCCGCCGTCATCAAGTCCATTCGGCCTGACATTTCCGCCGGGTCTTCCCCCGCGTCTCGAGGCATGGGCCCGCGCTCTCCTTGTGTCATTTCCTGGCGGGGAGGATGTGGGTCGAGCTGCCCAGGAACGCCTCGGCGGCCTCTTCCTCGGACTCCGACAGGGTGGGGTGAGGGTGAACGCTGAGGGCGAGGTCCTCGGCCAGTGCCCCCATTTCAATGGCCAGGACTCCCTCGGAGATCATCTCGCCCGCCTCCCGCCCCACGATTCCCATGCCCAGCACTCGCCCGCTTCCGGGATCCACGATGAGCTTGGTCATGCCTCGGGACAGCCCGAGAGTCGCCGCGCGACCCGACGCCGACCAGGGAAACCGGGTGACCTTGACAGGCTGTTTGCGGCTTCGAGCCTCCTCCTCCGTCAGTCCGCACCAGGCGATCTGGGGGTCCGTGTAGACCACGGCGGGCATGGCTTGAACGTCGAAAGCGGAGGCTTTCCCCGCAATGGCTTCAGCAGCCACCTTCCCTTCGTACATGGCCTTGTGGGCCAGCATGGCCCCGCCCACCACGTCACCGATGGCGAAGATGCGAGGATCGCTGGTGCGCCTCTGCTCGTCCACCTGGATGAAGCCCCGCTCGCTCACGGTCACCCTGGTGTGCTCCAGTCCGATCTCCCGGGAATTGGGGCTTCTGCCGATGGCCACCAGGACGCGATCGAAAGCCTGCCGCGGTGGATCGACCTTGCCCTCCAGGGTGACCTCGACGTCATCCTCTCGCTCTTCCAGTGAGACGACCCGCACTCCCGTGTGGATCGCTTGGAAAAGCTCTCCGAGCTGCCGGCTCAGGGGCTGCGCCAGGTCGGCATCGGCCCCCGTCATGAGCCGGTCATTGTTTTCGACCACGGTGACACGGCTTCCCAGGGAGGCGTAGAGAGAGCCCAGCTCCAACCCCACATACCCTCCACCCACCACCAGGAGCCGCGCCGGAATGTCGGCCAGGGCCAGGGCGCCGCTGGAATTCACGACACGGCCCCCCTTCCCGGGCTCGTGCCCGGGCAGCGGCGTCGCCCGGGATCCCGTGGCGATGATGGCGTGCTTATACTTGAAGCGTGAAACTTCCGACCCCTGAACCCTGACGTACTGGGACCCCTCGAACACGGCCCGCCCCTTGATCACCTGCACACCCCGGCTTCGGCTGAGGTCCGTCAGCCCCCTGGCCAGCCGGTCCACGACCTGGTTCTTCCATCGCCGCATCCGGTCGAGGTCCAGACGGGGGGCGTCGAAGGCAACCCCCATTTCCTCGGCCCGCCTGGCTTCCTGGACCAGCTCGGCCACGTGGAGCAAGGTTTTGGAAGGGATGCACCCTCGAAACAGGCAGACGCCTCCCAGCCGCCCTTCCTGCTCGACGACCGTCACGTCCAGGCCCAGATCCGCCGCGCGAAAAGCGGCGGCATAGCCGCCGGGCCCTCCTCCGATGACCAGAAGCTCCGTTTCCTGCGTGAGCTCACCCATGACCATGATCGCATGCCTTTCCGTGGAGGCCGCCTTTGAAAGCCCCTTGCCAGATCCCCGGGGACCGCATCACACCAGAAGGAGCTTCTCGGGATCCTCGAGGCCCTCCTTGACCCGGTTCAGGAAGCGCGCCGCGTCGGCACCGTCCACCACCCGGTGGTCGAAGCCCAGGATGAGGGGCAGCATGAGCCGCGGCACGACGTCGAAGGGCTCCTGGCGGCCGCGCACCACAGGCTGCCAGCGGGCCTGAGCCAGCCCCAGGATGGCCACCTGGGGGAAGTTGATGATGGGGTTGAAGCCGGTACCGCCCAGCACCCCGATGTTGGTGAGCGTGAACGATCCCCCCTGGAGGTCCTCCACCTGGGTCTTTCCCTCGCGGGTGCGCTCGGCGAGGCCCCGGAGCTCCACGGCCAGCTCGGTGATGCTCTTGCCGTCCACGTCCCGGATGACGGGGACGACGAGCCCTCGATCCGAATCCACCGCGATGGCGATGTGATAGTAGTGCTTGAGGACGATCTCCTCGGTGGCGGTATCCAGGCTGGCATTGAAACGGGGAAAGGCCTTGAGGGCCGCCACAGCCGCCTTGAGGGCGAAGACCGTCAGGCTCAGGGCCCCCCCCTGCTCTTCGACACCGGCCTTGTGCCTGCGCCGGAAGGCCTCCAGGTCGGTGATGTCCGCCACGTCCTGGTGAGCCACATGGGGGATCTGGGACCAGGCGAGGGCCATGTGCCGCGCCGTCGCCCGCCGGACGGATCTGAGCGGAACACGCTCCACGGGACCCCACCGGGCATGGTCTTCCACCTCGACCCGCGAGATGACGGCAGGCGCCAGGGGAATCTCCCTTCCGGGCGCGGGGGGGGCTTCCGACTCCAAGGCGGTCTCGACTCCCCGGGCGGCGAAAGCCCGTACGTCCTCGGCGGACACCCTCCCTCCGGGGCCCGATGGCGTGACGCGGCGAAGATCCACCCCCAGCTCCCGGGCCAGCCGGCGAGTGGAGGGAGCGGCCGGCACCGGGCCCATCCTCTCCGTCGGCTGCCGAGCCTCCGTCGCTGCCTGAGCCACCCGACCCGCTTCCCGTTGCGCTTCCCTGGAGGCAAGCGCGGCCACCTCGGGCTCCGCGGCGGTCTCGGCGGCTTTCACGGCCGCCGCCTCCACGGCGGGTCTGCCCGTCCCCCCTTCCGCCCCGGTTGAGAAGATCATCAGGACCTGTCCCACCTTGACATCATCCCCGGCCTTCACGAGGATTTCGACCACCTTGCCGGTCACGGGCGACGGCACCTCGGTGGTCGCCTTGTCGGTCTCCACGACCAGGATCGGCTGGCCGTCCTCCACGGTGTCCCCCACCGCCACCAGCACCTCGATGATCTCGCCCTCATGGATCCCTTCCCCCAGGTCGGGAAGCTTGAACTCGACCGACATAGATCCTCCTCTCCATATTGCGAAACATCCTTCCTTGGCCAGGAAGAACCGAGCAAATCCCGCCGCGACGGTGCCAGGTACGCCAGGAAGCCCCAGCCGCGGCCGTTGAGTCAACCGGGGCGCGTGATGTTCTCATGGACCCGGCCATGGGACGCTGATTTCCACGACAGGCAATGATTCACGCTGATGAATCCGGAGAAAAAGCAGAATCAGCGGTGATCAGAGCGTGTCGGCGCCATTGACTCCCGCACCCATTCATTTGGGAAGCCCCCTAAAAGTCCAGCGTTTCCCGGACGGCTCGCACGATACGCTCCACCCCCGGCAGGTAATCCATTTCGCGCTGGAACAGGGGGATCACGATGTCGTACCCCGTCACCCGGCGAATGGGAGCCTCCAGGTACAGAAATGATTTCTCGACGAGACGCGCCATGATCTCCGCCCCGGGGCCGAAGCTCCGAGGGGCTTCATGGACGATCACCACCCGGCCCGTTTTCCGCGCGGAGACCGTGAAGAGCTCATCGTCCAGGGGCGCGATGGTCAGGAGATCGATGACCTCGGCCTCGATCCCCTGCTCGTCCTTCAGACGCGCGGCGGCTTCCAGGGTCGGCTGGAGCGACGCGCCATAGCTCACCAAAGTGATGTCCCCGCCCTCGCGGACCAGCCGGGACTTGCCGATGGGGAGCGTCTCCTCCTCTTCGGGCACCTCCTCCCGGAAAGCCCGATACACGGCCTTGGGCTCGTAGAAGACCACGGGATCGGGATCGCGGATGGCGCTCACCAGCAGCGCCCGGGCGTTGCGCGGGGTCGAGGGGATCACCATTTTCAGGCCGGGCGTGTGGGCCCAGTAGACCTCACGGCTTTCGGAATGATGCTCCAGGGCGCGCACGCCTCCGCCGTAAGGGCAGCGCAGCACCATGGGCACATGGAAGCGGCCGAGGGACCTGCCCCTCAGCCGCGCGGCGTGAGCCTCCATCTGGTGCATGGCGTAGTAGCTGAATCCCGAGAACTGCATTTCACACACGGGACGAAGTCCATAGACCGCCATGCCGATGGAAAATCCGGCGATCCCGGATTCAGCCAGGGGAGTGTCCATGACCCGATCCGGCCCGAACTGCTGGATGAGCCCGTCGGTGACCCGGAAAACGCCGCCGTCCAGGCCCACGTCCTCTCCCAGGACGATGACCCGGTCATCTTTTTCCATCTCCTGCCGCAGGGCCAGGTTGAGCGCCTGGACCATCGTCATCTTAGCCATGCTGCCCCCCTCCTTTTCCGGCTTCCAGATCGCGCCTGAGCTCCTCCCTCTGAGCCACCAGATGGGGCGGTGATTCGGCGTAAGCATGCTCGAACATGACCAGGGGATCGACCGGTTGTTCCGTTATCCGCGCCCAGCGCCCCTCGGCCTCCTTGATCTCGGCCTTGACGCCGTCGTCGACGGCCTGGATGGCCGATTCATCGAGGAGCCCCTTCTGGACCAGATATCGCTCGAAGCGGGTGATGGGGTCTTTGCGGACCCAGTCCTCCACCTCCTCGTCGGTCCGGTAGCGCTTGGGGTCATCGGCCGTCGTGTGTACCGACATGCGGTACGTCACCGTTTCGATGAGGGTCGGCCCGCCACCCGACCGGGCTCGATCCGCGGCTTCCCTGGCCGCGGTGTAAACCGCCAGGACGTCGTTTCCGTCCACGGCGATTCCAGGCATGTCGTAGGCCATGGCCTTCTGGGCCAGGGTCTGGGATCGCGTCTGGCGGGAGCGGGGCACCGAGATGGCCCAGTGATTGTTCTGACAGACGAAGACCGTCGGTACCTGAAAGACCGAGGCGAAGTTGAGGGCCTCGTGAAAATCGCCCTCGGACGTGGCGCCATCCCCGAAAAAGCACATGGCGATCTGCTTCGTGCCCCGATATTTCATCCCGTAGGCCAGTCCCGCCGCATGGAGAGTCTGGCTCCCCACGGGAATGGCCACGGGAAGGTTGTTGACGTGGCCGGGGATGAACCCGCCCTCGTTGTAACCGGCATAGACCAGCAGAATGTGCTCCATGGCTTTCCCACGCCAGATCTCGGCGGCAGCCTCGCGAAAGCACGGAATCATCCAGTCCTCGGGCTCGAGGGCGGCGATGGCTCCCAGCTGCGAAGCCTCCTGGCCCTTGATGGGGGCGAAGGTGCCGATGCGTCCCTGGCGCTGGAGGGTGAACATGCGCTCATCGAAGCGCCGCCCCAGCACCATGGCCCGGTAAAGCTGAAGGAGCAGTGAATCGGGCAGCTCAGGCTCCAGATCCCGATCCACCCGACCATTTTCGTCCAGGATGGAGAGGTATTCCAACTGGAGAGGAAGATCGATGGCTTTTCTGGGCATCTCGTTCATCCTTATATTGTGAGTGACGGGCATTCGTGAGGAAATGGGAATGATGCGAGCCAGGTCGTCCCTGAAAAGAAAATACCTGGCCTCGAGTTAGGCAAGGCTTCACCACATCGAAATGGCCAGATTCATCAAAAACGTCTATACCATACCACAAGGTGGGCAGGGGGATCCACCGTCACCGAATCGTCACCCGGCTCACCGCCTGCCCGTGAGCATCCACCCGATATCAGGGAGGTGAGCACGCCATGAGAGCACCCGTCATCCGCACTCCCCTTCCAGGACCGCGGGCCGCAGCCCTGATCGAGCTGGACAGCCGCTACGTCTCGCCCTCCTACACCCGGGTCTACCCCCTGGTGGCGCAGCGCGCCGAAGGACTCTGGGTCACGGACCCCGACGGCAACACCTTCCTGGATTTCACGGCGGGCATCGCCGTGTGCTCCACCGGCCATTGTCATCCCCGGGTGGTCCAGGCCATCGTGGATCAGGCGCACGAACTGCTCCACATGTCGGGCACGGACTTCTACTACACCCCGCAGATCGCCCTCGCCGAGCGGCTGGCCCGCCTCATGCCAGGGGATGCGCCGGCGAAGGTCTTCTTCGGCAACTCGGGGGCGGAGGCCGTCGAAGCCGCCTTCAAGCTCGCCCGATGGCACACGCGACGCGACCTGAACATCGCATTCTTCGGGGCCTTCCACGGCCGGACCATGGGAGCCCTGTCCCTCACGGCCAGCAAGACCATTCAGAAGCGGTACTACAGCCCCCTGGTCCCGGGCATCACCCACGTGCCCTACCCCAACTGCTACCGCTGCCCCTTCGGGCACTGCGAGAAGAAGTGCGGCATCGAGTGCGTGGACTGGATGGAGAATGTTCTCTTCCGGACCTCCGTCCCCCCCGAGGAAGTGGCCGCCATCTTCGTGGAGCCCATCCAGGGCGAGGGAGGCTATATCGTGCCCCCACCCGAATTCCACCGGGAGCTGATCAAGCTGGCTCACCGGTACGGGATTCTCTTCGTAGCCGACGAAGTCCAGTCCGGGATGGGACGGACCGGCAGGATGCTCGCCCTGGAGCACTTCGGCGTCGTGCCCGATGTGGTGGCCCTCGCCAAGGGGATCGCGTCGGGGATGCCCCTGGGCGCCATGATCGCCCGAGCCGACATCATGGACTGGGAGGCCGGCTCCCATGCCTCCACCTTCGGGGGCAACCCCGTCTCCTGCGCGGCGGCCCTGGCCACCCTGGACCTGCTGGAAGAAGGGCTGATGCAAAATGCCTCCGACCGGGGGCGGCAGCTCATGGAAGGGCTTCAGCGCATGCAGCTGACCCATGAATGTCTGGGGGACGTCCGCGGTCTGGGGCTCATGATCGGAGTCGAGCTGGTCAAGGATCGGGAGACCAGGGAGCGCGCCGTGGACTGGAGGAATCGTTTGGTCCGGGCGGCCTTCAAGCGGGGGCTTCTCCTCCTGGGCTGCGGGGAGAACAGTATCCGCTTCTGCCCGGCCCTCACCATTTCGCCCCAGGAGGTGGAGGTGGGACTTTCGATCTTCGAGGAATGCGTGCGGGAAGTGAATCATTGAGGTGCCACCGCCGAGCCGCTGAGGAGAGGCTGCCATGCCAGTGACGGAAAAGCGACGTGAAATCCTGGAGACCCTGGATCTCGGCGGGCTGAATCCCGGAGCCTGCGCCGGAAGCCGTTGGCTTTCCTGCCGCGATCACACGATCCAGTCGATCTCCCCCGTGGACGGCCAGGTCCTGGCCGAAGTCTGCACGGCCTCCGAAAGCGACTACGAGGAGGTCGCCTCCAGTGCCCTGAAGGCTTTTCATGCCTGGCGGATGATTCCGGCTCCCCGCCGGGGCGAGATCGTGAGGCAGATCCGCAGCCGGCTCCGCCTCGCCAAGCAGGAGCTGGCTCAGCTCATCACCCTCGAGAACGGGAAGATCCTGGCCGAAGCCGAAGGTGAAGTGCAGGAAATGATCGACATCTGCGACTTCGCCATCGGCCTCTCCCGGATGCTCTACGGCAGCACCATGCACAGCGAGCGCCCCGGGCACCGGCTGTACGAGCAGTGGCACCCCCTGGGCCCCATCGGGGTCATCACGGCCTTCAACTTCCCCATGGCCGTCTGGTCCTGGAACGCCATGATCGCTCTGGTGGCCGGAGACACGGTGGTCTGGAAGCCATCCAGCAAGGTTCCCCTCTGCGCCCTGGCGCTGTCCAGGATCACCTGCGAAGTGCTCCAGGAGAACGGCCTCCCCGAAGGCATCCTGAACGTCATCATCGGGGAGGGCGAGACCGTGGGCGAGCGCCTCGTCGCCGATCCCCGCATGCGGCTCATTTCCGCCACGGGCAGTGTGGCCATGGGGCGCCGCGTGGGGCGGGCCGTCATGGACCGGCTGGGACGGCCCCTGCTGGAGCTGGGCGGCAACAACGGAGTCATCGTGGCGCCCAGCGCCGATCTGGGACTGGCCACGCGCGCCATCCTGTTCGGGGCCGTCGGGACGGCGGGGCAGCGCTGCACGACCCTTCGACGCCTCATCGTCCACGACTCGATCCACGAAGCGGTCATGGAACGACTGGTGCGCGCTTACAAGCAGGTGCGCATCGGGAACCCCTTCGACAAGAAGACCATCATGGGCCCCCTCATCGACCGTGAAGCCGTCGACGGGATGCAGGCCGCCCTGGAAATCGTGAAAAACCAGGGAGGACGCATCCGATTCGGAGGGGAAGTCCTGCGGGGAGGATTGTACAGCGCCGGGACCTATGTGAGTCCCTGCATCGTCGAGGTCGAACGCCAGCTCCCCATCGTTCTCAAGGAGACCTTCGCACCCCTTCTCTACGTGATGACGTACCACCACCTGGAGGAGGCCATCGAGATCCACAACGGGGTGCCCCAGGGGCTGTCGTCATCCATCTTCACCAACGATCTCCGGGAGGCCGAGCGCTTCCTGAGCGCCTCCGGCAGCGACTGCGGCATCGCCAACGTGAATCTCAGCACGTCGGGGGCGGAGATCGGAGGCGCCTTCGGAGGCGAAAAGGACACGGGCGGCGGGCGCGAATCGGGATCCGACGCCTGGAAGGCCTACATGAGGCGTCAGACCAACACCATCAACTGGTCGGGGGACATGCCCCTGGCCCAGGGGATCGAGTTCGGAGAGTTTTCCAGTCGGTCCGAAAGCTGACCTTCAGAGCTGGCAGGAAAAGGCGCCGAGCCCCGTGATATCCCGGCCGATGGCGAGGGTGTGGATATCCTGGGTGCCTTCATAGGTGTTGACGGTCTCGAGGTTCAGCATGTGGCGGATGACGGAGTGGGCGAGGGTGATGCCGCTGGCCCCCAGGATGTCGCGGGCCGCGCGGGCGATTTTGAGCGCCTCGGAGCTGTTGTTCATCTTGGCCATGGAAATGTGCTCGGGGCGGGCCTTCCCCTGGTCCTTGAGGCGTCCGAGCCGGAGGCAGAGGAGCTGGGCCTTGGTGATCTCGGTCAGCATCTTCACGAGCTTGCCCTGGACCAGCTGAGTCGCCCCGATGGGAGCCCCGAACTGGACCCGGCTCCCGGCATGGTCCAGGGCCGCCTCGTAGCAGGCCATGGCCGCCCCCACCGTGCCCCAGGCGATACCATACCGAGCCTCGTTGAGACAGAGAAGAGCCGACTTCAGCCCCGTGGTGCCGGGAAGGAGACTGGACTCCGGGATCCTCACCCGGTCCAGGACCAGGGCCGACGTGACCGAAGCCCGAAGCGAGAACTTCCGCCGGATGGGATGGGCCGAGAACCCCGGCGTGCCTTTTTCCACCAGGAACCCGCGAATCCCCTCCCCCGTCCGCGCCCAGATGACCGCCACGTGGGCCAGATCGCCGTTGGTGATCCACATCTTGCGCCCGTTGATCTCGTAACCTGTACCATCCCTGACAGCCGTCGTCCGCATGCTGCCGGGATCCGAGCCCGCCATCGGCTCCGTCATCCCGAAGCACCCGATGGCCTCTCCCTTCACCAGGGCCGGCAGCCAGCGATCCTTCTGCTCCTCGGAGCCGAAGGCGGCGATGGGGTGGATCACCAGGGCGTTCATGACCGAGATGAAGGACCGAAGCCCGCTGTCCCCGCGCTCCAGCTCCTGGTTGGCCAGACCGTATGCCACGCTGTTGGCCCCCGCCCCCCCGTAGCCATGAAGCTTCATTCCCAGGAGCCCCAGGTCGGCCATCTCGGGGATGAGATCCACGGGGAAGACGCCATCCTCGAAACAATCCGCAGCCCTCGGCAGGTAACGGGCCTCCACCCAGGCGCGCACCCGGTCCCGAGCCTCCCGCTCCTCGATGGAGAGGAGCTCCTCACAGAGCCAGTAATCGGTCCCCCCGGATGCCATGGCATGGCCTGCAATGTGAAGGAAAGAAAGCGTCAAGCTTTCGGAGCCATCTCCCTGGTTTCGTCCAGGAGCGCGTATCGATCCACCAGGCCCAGGAAACGGCGGTCCGAATCCACCAGGGCCACGAATGGAGCACCGCGGCGGACCACCGACGCCACAATGGCCTTGTGGGGCCTGTCGGGGGAATGCTCGCACCAGTCGTACTGGAGCCAGCCGGCCAGATCCCGCTCCAACCGCTCGCCGTCCAGCCATTGGGTTTTTTCCCAGGCTTCCGGGCTGCTGGATACCTGAAGGAAATGATCGCGCTCTGCCTCGGGTGGAGGACCGGACCGCTGGATGCGCTCGAGGAAGTCATGGGAAAAGCTCCGGACCATCTCCGGGTCGGCGCCCGAAAACAGCGGCTGTCCGCTGGCGGGCTCTTCACCGTCCACGGCACCCGTGGCCCGCCGCTCGTACTGGGCGGCCGAGGCCTGCAGCCAGGCTTCCTCGAGCCACGGATAGCGCACGGCCAAAGCCTTGTGCACATCCGCCGGCGACGCGGTGCCCAGGAATCGACGCCTCACGCCATGGGAGCTCTCGAGAAACACCAGGGTGCGCAGGCTCCGAGCCATTCCCAGGATGAGGGAAAATAAAAAAAGCCTCGAAGCGAGCCACTCCTGCCCTTTGCCCAGGTCCACCACCACGTAGTCGGCGCCGGCCGGGCGAACCAGTTCCTGGAAAAAAGCCCTGGAATTGCCGTTGAGCACGCGCGGCGGCGTCAGCAGCCGCACATCCGCCGCGCCCACCTTCCAGGAAAGGGGCAGCTCGGGGAGCCTCTTGAGGTCCACATGGACATCCCGGGGATGGGCACGGCGCAGCCTGCGAGCCAGCTGAGTGAGCACCTCCGCGATCTGCTTTCGAAACATGAGGAGCATCAGCGCGGCCAGTCCCGGCCACGCCATGGCCCTCATAAAGTCCGCCCAAAACTTCCAGTCGATTTTCATGGGGAAAACCTTTCCTCCATCTCGAAAATGAAAGGACTCGAAACGTGCCTCCCTGCACAATGGCCCCGTATTCTCAGTGAGAACAGAACAGCAGGCAAGTCCTTTTTTGGGTCCTTGCTTCGAGCGCCAGGGAGTGAGCGGGACTCACCGGTCCAGGTCTTTGAGCCGTGCCAGCTCCGCCTCGAGGATCTGCCGACGGCCTGGCGGATGAACGCCGTCCTTTTCCAGGAGATGTTTAATCCCCTTGCGGTACCAGCGTCGTCCGAGGGGGGTCTGCAGCTCCTTCTGACTGAGATCCGCCGGGAGCTGGTCCTGGGACCATCGAGCCAGGATGTGGAGCTTCCCCTCCGCCTCGACGCCCGGGTGGGTCGTCAGGAACTGGATCAAGGCCGCCCAGTCAGCCCCGCTGGGCCCACCCCACTGCCGGGTCAGCCCATAGAGTCGATAAAAGAGCAGGACGCCGTCCCGGTCCACCTCCGACTGGAAATGGCGGCCACTGTAAAGCCTCATGGCCTCACGGCCCACCTGGGCCACAAAGGTCAGATGGAACCAGCGCACCATGAAAAAGTAGCCTTCCCGGCTCAGCTCCCTGCCGGCCCAGTAGAGGGGATTCCCCAGGTTCTTCAGGTTCATGGCCCATCGGGCCACCCTGAAGAGGGTCGGATTTCGCTTGAGAACCTGCAGAATGGGGTTTTCGTTGATCTTTCGGTAAACTTCGTAATACCGCTGATAGTCGCTGAGCTTCTGAACGCCCAGGTATCGGAAGGGCACGACCCCCGCGATGCGCTGGATACGGGAGACTACCCGCCGAATGAGCTGCAGCAGCTCCTGGAGGGAGGCTTCATACTGGGGCGATTCCTTGTCGGGATGGTAAACGGCGGCGACGGACCGGACGACCTGGAAGGCCAGCTGATTGAGGGCCTCGATGCTGAGCTGAAGCTCCACGTCGGGAAGCTCCCATACCTCGCTCCGGAGACGACGAATCAAGTCCAGAGCTTCCTGGTCCCGCTCGCTCAGAGGGGTGAGCTGGTCCATCTCTCCCCCCTCCTCCACTTCCTCGACGAGGAGGCGCTTGAGCCGGCGGCGCACCAGAAAGCGCAGGAGCCCCAGAACCAGGAGCGTGAGGAGGGTGGCAAGGATGAACAGCCCGCTCACCCAGTGCCGTTGGAGGAGCTCTCCCAGAAAATGAAGGTCGGTGAGACCCAGCATGGGTGATCCGTTGCACCGCCCGCGAGCCTAAGCTCCGGCGGGGCCCCCGCCGATCCATTCCTTCAGCACGGGCAGGGCGTCCGTTTCCCAGGCCCCCCCCAGCCGCATTCTCAGATAAGTGGCATACAGCGCATTGATGATGGTTGAGGCCTCTTCAAGGAAAAACATGCGCTCCAGAAACCGCCCATCCGGATCCTCCTGGCCGAATTCGGGAAGCTGCTTGGGCGTCTTCAGCCCCTTGAACGCCTGGAGCGTGCTGTCCAGGGTCACCTGGTAGTCGTTCTCCCCGGCCCGCATCTGAATCTGAATCTCCTCGACCATCTTCCCCTGCTGGAGAGCCACCCGGGCTTCCGAGAGCGCATTGGCCTGAGTGGTGCACACAACCTTCTCGCGGCCTTCTCCCGGCAGGGTCAGCACCAGTCGCTCACCCAGCTCCACCTGGACATCCAGCTCCGGGGTGCATCGCAGCTTCCCCTCGGCATGCTCCGTGTAAAACCAGAGCCACGTCAGGAACTCATATCCCAGGAACCGTCCCTCGTCGATGGCGTGAACCGATTCGACGTTGACCAGGGAGCCCAGGGCATCCTTGAGCTGAGGCTCGATGGGCGCCCCATGGAGGGCCCATCGGGCATGGTAGAGCGGTATGGGATAAACCCTGAAGTGCCCCTCGAAAAGCTCCAGGAAGGCATCCAGCATTTTGAGACTGGTGGTTCCCAGAATCATCCACCGAGCCGATGGATTCCACACCACGTCGAAAGCCGAGGGCTGGGGGAGCACTCGCTTCAGCAGCCAGTCCTGGACCTCTTCCTGGATGGCCAGCTTGTCCTGGCGCGACGGCCACTTGCCGCCGTTCTCCGCCCGGTATTTCTGGACGGCCTGCTTGGTGTACTGCTTGTTGATGATGGCAGGCACCTTCCGCTGGTCCAGGCGAAAATGAAAGGCAACGTAGTCACCCTTGTGATAGCTTCCCGAATCGAAAGCCGGGTCGAAAAAGTCCTCCCAGATCGTGAAGCCCGAGGCCACATCCCGGGACTCATCACAGCCCCCGAAGGCCCCCGCCTTGAGCTTCTCGTCGACGGTCCCCCAAAAATCCTCCGTGACGATATCGGGGACGTAATAGCGCGTGAACGTTGCGGAAGAAGACTGTATTCCCATGAGCGATCACCCAGAAGCCCGTTGAATATCTTCAATGAATCATGCCGGAAAAGCCACCTGGACCCTCAGTCATTCCGGGAAAGGACGCCCCTGGCCCGAAGCTTCCAGTGGTCCTCGCGCCCCTTGCGGCGACGATCCAGCTCCTTGCGCCCCTCATTTTTTGTGCTTGCATGCCTTCCTCCTCGGTTCAAGAAAGGCCTGGAACCCTCCCTGGTCAGCCCAAGACCCGGGGAGCCGGCTTGGTCATACTCCGTCAGCTCCTCGCCCTGGAGGTGGCGTTTCGGCGAGCGTCTTCCGGACTCCCCCCACCCGGCAGCCACCTGCCCGGGCTGCCCGGGCCGGGAGGCAAGCTGCCCTCTACTGAAATCGGGCGCGTCAGTCAACGGGAAAAAGGTGAGCCACTGCCGTGGGGAACGTCAGAACTTGACAGTCTTGACGATCATTTCGTACTCCTGGACTTCCTGCTCGCTCAGCTCGCGCCGCAGCAGCTTTCGATGAACCAGGATGTCGCATTTCTCGTGAAGGGCCAGGGCCACGGCATCACTGGGGCGGCTGTCGAAGACCGCCTCCTCATCGCCGATGGTGGCATAAACCCGGGCGTAATACGTATTGTCCTGCATACCATGGATCTCGATGCGATTGAACACGATCCCGGCCTTGTTGAGCACCGCCAGGTAGAGGTCGTGGGTCAGGGGACGCTTGGGGTCGACCAGACCCTTTTCCTTGGCAATGGCGGTGATCTCCGCATCTCCCACGAACATCAGGAAATAATTGGTGTCCTGCTCCAGCTCCTTGAGAATGACCATATTCCCCTGGATCCGGTCCGTCTTGATGTAGACTTCACCGATCTTGATGAAATCCCCTGCTTCCATGAGATCCTCCTTTTCGTGTGATCCGCTCCTAATATAGCATCTCGAGGATCCATTTCAACAAAGCCTTCGGCACTCGACGCCCCCTGCATCCCGGCACTTCCCGCGGCAAGCCCCTGACTCCGGGCGGGACGCTTCGGTGCGAATCCGCATCCCCAGGGCTTTCACTCCCTTCTCAAGGGGGGACGGAAAGAGCGACAGGGCTCGAGATCGGGCGGCTCCGCCGGCCTTCACGGGCTCGACTGGCGTTGACAATGGGTTTGACACAGGTTAATAGAAGCGACCGTCATGACCATCAGCATGGTCACATGACTACCGTATTGTTAGTTGGAAAGAAGGGCAACCACCTGACATGGAGGAGATTTCAGAATGAAGATCTGTTTTCCCACCGAGTCGCTCAAGGGGCTCGACAGCATGGTTTATGGTCATTTTGGCTCGGCACCCGGATTCGTCATCGTGGAAACGGACAATCTCCAGGTCGAGGAGATTCAGAACGGCGACCAGCATCACGCCCACGGCATGTGCCAGCCCATCATGGCTCTTGGCGGCCGGGCTGTGGACGGCGTGGTGGTGGGAGGCATCGGCATGGGCGCCCTCATGAAGCTCGAAGCCCAGGGAGTCCGCGTTTACCGGGCAGCCGAAGGCACGGTGCGCGAAAACGTCGACCTCATCCTGAATCACCGGCTGCCGGTCTTCACCGCTCGCGAGACCTGCGGCGGGCACGGCGGTGGCTGCGCGCACCACTGAGGTGCCGGCACGCCTTGCTCCACCCCCCCTGAAAACTCCGACGGGCTCCGTATCCACCGTCCCCCCCTTCCGCCGGGGGGGGCGAGCCTCTCCCCCCTTGCCGTCATCAAGACGGCCCGATTGACGGTGTGGAAAACAGGCATCCCAATTCCGTGAAGCCGCCCTAAAGGTTCCCGGACGCCACTTTCCACCTCGTCCCCGAGGGCGTGTCCTCCAGCTGAATCCGCCGGGCTTCCAGCTCCTCCCGGATGCGGTCCGCCTCGCCAAAGTCCTTCGCCTGCCGGGCCTGATTCCGGCGCAAGATGAAGGCCTCCACTTCCTCGGGGGTCACTCCCGTCTCCGCCAGCTTGAGCTGTCTCTGCTCGTCCATGAACCGGTCCGGCTCGCGCTCGAGGAGCCCCAGAACCCTCGACTGCTCCAGCAGCTGAGAGGCCGCGCTCCGGGCCAGGGCTGCCGCGTGGCCCTTGAGCTTCTTCTGCCCGAACCGATCGAGGAAGCGCTGCAGATGCCGCTGGAGGCCAAACACGTACCCGATGGCCTGGGCGGTGTTGAAGTCGTTGTCCATGGCCTCCCCGAATTCGGAGGGGAACCGCTGAACGGCCTCCCACAGCTCATGGTCCTGGGCTATCAAGGCTTGCTCCGGAGTCGCGCCGGCCACCTCCGCCGACCGCTCGGCCACCGCCGCCAGGGTTCCATAGAGCTTTTCCAGCCCACGCTCGGCCTCGGCCACGGTTTCGTCGGAAAAATCCACCGGGCTGCGGTAGTGCTTGCTCAGGACGAACAGGCGGAGCGCCTCGGGGTGCACCTTCTTCAGGACATCCCGGATGGTGAAGAAATTCCCCAGGGACTTGGACATCTTCTCGTTATTGATGTTCACAAATCCGTTGTGGATCCAGTACCTGGCGAAGGGAACGCCGAAAGCCGCCTCGCTCTGAGCGATCTCGTTCTCGTGGTGGGGGAAGATGAGATCCTTTCCCCCGCCATGGATGTCGAAGGTCTCCCCCAGAAAGCGCTTGCCCATGGCCGAGCACTCGATGTGCCAGCCCGGACGCCCCGGCCCCCAGGGGCTCTCCCAGGCCGGCTCCCCGGGCTTGCTCCCCTTCCAGAGGACGAAATCCATGGGGCTGCGCTTGTGGATATCCACCTCGACCCGGGCTCCGGCCATCATGTCCTCGAGAGCGCGGCCCGAGAGCTTCCCGTATTCCGAAAACTTTTCCACGGCGAAATAGACGTCGCTCCCCGCCCCATAGGCAATGCCTTTGTCCACCAGGCACCGGATGATCTCGATCATCGCGGGAATATTCTCCGTGGCCAGGGGCTCGAGGCTGGGGCGCAGCACACCCAGAGCGTCCATGTCCTCGTAAAAGGTCTGGATATAACGGTCCGCGATGACCCGGTAGCTCACCTGCTCCTCGTTGGCCCGACGGATGATCTTGTCGTCGATGTCCGTGAAGTTGCGAACATAGGTCACATCGTAGCCCTTGCGGAGCAGATATCGGTAGATGACGTCGAAGACGATGGCCGAGCGGGCGTGCCCGATGTGGCAGTGGTCGTACACCGTGACGCCGCACACGTAAAAGCGGACCTTGCCCGGCTCCAGGGGCTCGAAGGCCTCCTTGGCGCGCGTGAGCGAATTGTAGACCTGAAGGGACATGGGTCAGGCTCTCCGATTCACGGGAAGTGGGATCCACGGACCCCTGCCCGCGGTGATAGAAACTCCGGTCCGGGATTCCCAGCTTCCGGTGGAGCACCGGATCCGGGACCCATGCCGGGGTCCTGGCGCTTGCTCGACCTAAATACACCATCGATCCGGGGAGATCAAACGCCGCAAGAAGCCCCGGCGGACGATGAGGCCGCCGTTTCCTCCACGAGGGCGACGGCATAGGCGGCTATTCCCTCTTCCCGGCCGGCGAACCCCAGATGCTCGGTGGTCGTGGCCTTCACATTCACACCGGCGGCCGCGATTCCCACGGCCTCCGCGATGATCTCCACCATGCGATCGATATACGGGGCCACCTTCGGCTTCTGGAGCACCACCGTGCTGTCCACGTTCCGGACCCGAAACCCTCTCCCGGCCAGAAGACTCGCGGTCCTCCGCAGCAGCAGCACGCTGGAGATGCCCTTGAAGGCCGGGTCTGAGTCCGGGAAATGGCGCCCGATGTCGCCGAGCCCGGCCCCCCCCAGCAGGGCATCGCATATGGCGTGCAGCAGCACATCGGCGTCCGAATGACCGAGAAGTCCGTGGGTGTGGGGGATCTCCACACCTCCCAGGAAGAGAGGCCGCCCCGTCACCAGGGCATGAACGTCGTAGCCGAATCCCACTCGCATCGATCCTCCCCTAGGGCGCGGCCCTCCCCCGCTTCAGGAATGTTTCCCCCCACTCCAGATCCTCGGGCGTCGTGACCTTGATGTTGGACCGCTCCCCCTGGGCGACGGCCACCGGGTGGCCCAGCCTCTCCACGAAGGACGCGTCGTCCGTACCCAGCCAGCCCTGCCGCCGAGCTTCATGGTAGGCCCTCAGCACCAGGTCGCGCCGGAAAACCTGGGGCGTTTGCACGAGCCAGACCGCTTCACGGGGAAGGGTTTCGACCACCTGGTCGTCGACGACCCGCTTCACCGTGTCGGTGGAAGGAATGGCCGCGATGGCGGCCCCCGTCGACACCGCCAGTTCCAGGGTGCGGCGCATCAGGTCCAGCGAGGCGAAGGGACGCACCCCGTCATGGATCATCACCCACTGGGCGTCCTCCGGAAGCTGCAGGAGGGCGTTGAGCACGCTGTCCTGCCGCTCGCCCCCTCCCGCCACCAGCCGGATGAGCGTCCTGGCCGCGGACCGGTCCGGCCCCGCGCCCCGGGGGCACTCCACCTGAAACCAGGGGGTCCCGTCCGAAGAAACCGGCACCCCCATCCCTTCGGCCGGCTCCAGCCCCATGAATCGCTCCAGCAATTGGCGGGCTCCCTCTTGAAACGGCGCGGGCAGCACCAGCAGGATCCCCGCGCATGACTCGAGCCGGCAGAAAATCGTGAGCGTGCGCACCAGGATCGGCCTTCCCTCCATTTCCAGGAACTGTTTGGGCAGACCGCTTCCCATCCGCACACCCCGCCCCGCGGCGGGAATGATGGCGTAGAATCGGTTCATCATGTGTCACTCAAGGGATGACAAGGATGAGGAAGGGGAACCTGGAGCAGCTCATAAGCCGGGTTCTGTTCCTTCCGGCGCCGACGGGCGGACCGAAAGGCAATGATCATTCCTCTAGCCCCGCCGTTACCGGCGGGATCAAGCAACCGACCCGGGAGCTCGGACGGGCCGCCCTCATGCACTCCCCTATTTGGTTTTGCTCCGGATGGGGTTTGCCTAGCTCCCGGTGTCACCACCGGGACTGGTGAGCTCTTACCTCACCGTTTCACCCTTACCCCGCCAAGGCGGAGCGGTCTGCTTTCTGTTGCACTTTCCTCCTCGTCACCGAGACTGGGTGTTACCCAGCATCCTGCCCTGTGGAGCCCGGACTTTCCTCCCGCCCTCCCGAGGGAGAGCCGGCGATCATTTGCCCTACTCCAGATTCCCACCTGGTACTATAAGCGCATCGGGGCCTCGCCACAACCACCATGTGGGCCCTCGGGCGGGAAAGATAGGGGGCGGGGCTCCATGACGGTTCCGTTATGGAGGGTGAAGTGGTAAAGGATCAGAAAGCAGGGAAACGGTCCATGGGCAGGGGTAGATAGGGAGGTCCCCGGGCAGGATGAAGCCCCGAATCGCCATCATCGGTTTTCGCGCCACCGGAAAGAGCCTCCTGGGACGGAAGCTGGCAGCCCGCCTCGGCTGGTCCTTCGTGGACATGGACGACGAGCTGGTCGCGTCGCTGGGGATGAGCATCCAGGAATGGGTGGAGCTCCACGGCTGGGAGGCCTTCAGGAGGGAGGAGAGCCGGCTCCTGGCCGACCTGGCGGGCCGGGACCGCCTCGTGGTGGCCACGGGGGGCGGGGTGGTCCTGGAGCCGGGCAACCGGACCACGCTCCGGGAAAGCTTCGAGGTCGTCTGGCTCAGGGCCCGCCAGACCACGATCCTCTCCAGGATCCGGAGCGACGACCGGTCGGCTGGCTATCGCCCGCCGCTGACGAGCCTGCCCCTGGAGCAGGAAATCGAGGTGATCCTCAAGGAACGGCTTCCGCTCTACGCGGAGACGGCTGACCACGCCCTGGAGGTCGACGGGCTTGCGCCCGAAGCCATCGCCCAAAAGCTGCTGGAATGGGCTCGGTCCGTTGACGACTCCATGATTTGGGCTTAGTAGAGGACCACGGAGCAACGAGCACGGCCCGCCGGGCCGTGGATGGCGGCAGGGCTCGAATTCAGGTCGGTGGCGAAGGCTGGGGTGGCGGGAATGGCGGTCAAAAATGGCATCATCGCCCTCATGGGCTCGGGGGAGCTGACCTCGACGATGGTGGAGGTCCACAAGGACCTGGTGGGCTCCGTCCCCGCCCCCGCGAAGCCCGTCTTCCTCGATACGCCCGCCGGATTCCAGCTCAACGCGGACCTCCTGTCCGGGAAGGCGGTGGAGTACTTTCGCGACCACGTTCAGCGTGACATGGCCGTATCCTCCTTCAAGAACCGGGAGGAGCTATCGGCCTATGACGCCGAACTGGCCTTTGCCCGGCTCAGGGAGTCCCATTACGTGCTCATCGGTCCCGGAAGTCCCACCTATGCCGTACGCCAATGGCGGGAAACCCCCATCCCCCGGATCCTGACGGCGAGGGTCAGGGCCGGAGGGTGCCTCGTGGCGGCCAGCGCCGCCGCTCTCACCGTGGGACGCTTCACCTTGCCGGTCTACGAGATCTACAAGGTCGGGGACCCCCTGCACTGGGTGGATGGCATCGACGTGCTGTCCCATTTCGGGCTGAGTCTGGTGGTGATTCCCCACTGGAACAATGCCGAGGGGGGGGCTCACGACACCCGCTACTGCTACATGGGGGAGCCCCGCTTCCGCAAGCTGGAGGCCATGCTGCCGACGGACTGCACCATCCTGGGTCTCGATGAGCATACCGCCTGCCTGGTGGATCTGGAGGGGGATCAGGCGTCCGTGCGCGGCATCGGACGGGTGACCGTGCGGCGCGGCGGCGCCGAGATCCATTATAGCAAGGGCGACGTCATTCCCCTCGAGGTACTGAGGGGCGCCGACCCCTCGAAGCCATGGGCCTCGCCCGGCGGCTCCGCATCGACGGGGCCGCCGGCACAAGCTTCGGAGCCCGAGGGCGAGGGCGGTTTCTGGCAAGAGATTCACGGGATCGAGCTTCTTTTCCGGAAAGGATTGGAATCCCGCCAAACCAAGGACATCATCCGAGCCGTCCTGGAGCTGGATCGTCTCGTCTGGCAGGCCGCCATGGACCGCGAGAGCGACGAGCAGGTGGCACAGGCCCGGGAAATCCTTCGGGATATGCTGGTCTTTGTGGGCGTTCACCTGGACTCCTGCTCGGTGGACGCCGACCGCACCCTGCCCCCCCTGGTGGAGGAGCTGCTCAGTCTGAGGGCGCGCTTCAGGGAGAAGAAGATGTGGGCCGAGGCCGACGAGATCCGGGACGTTCTGCAGCACGCCGGAATCGTCGTGGAAGATACCCCCCAGGGTGCCCGGTGGAAGCTGAGCTGAAATCATGACACCATGCTGCACGGATCATCGGAGCGAGGCCCGGCCCATGCCGGACGCGTGCTGCCGCCTGGGCGCCACGCCTTGGCTGGGAGCAGCCTCGGCCGTGCCCCTGACCTTCGACGAGCTGATGGCGCTACGGGCCGATGCAGCCCAGGACCTGGTCTGGAGCTTCCCGTTCATGCTCCCCCCCTGGCTCAAACGATGGTGGAGCACCTTCGGGGCCGGGCAGGAGTCGCTGCTCTGGCAGATACGGGACGGCGGCGACCGGCTCCTGGGAGTGGCCCCCCTGCGGCTCGAGGGACGCACGGCCCGGTTCATGGGGAGCCTCGACCTGTGCGACTATCAGGATTTCATCGTCAGGCGGGGGCTGGAGCCGGAATTCTTCCACGCCCTGCTTTTGATTCTGAGACAACGGGGTATCTCCGGGCTCGACCTGAGCGGCCTCCGGCCCGATTCCGCGACCCTGCGGGGTCTCCCCGCCGCTGCGGAGATCCGGGGCTGCCGGATGGCCATGGAACAGGAGGACATATCCTGCGAGCTGACGCTGCCTTCAAGCTGGGAAGCTTATCTGGCGGCCCTCTCCGGCAAGGAACGGCACGAGATCCACAGGAAGCTCAGAAGGATGGAGCAAAGCTTCCCCCTCCGCCTGGAGACTGTGGAGTCCCTTGAAGACGTGGATGCCGCCATGGACCATTTCCTCCATCTTTTCAGGATGAGCCGCCCGGAGAAACGGGAATTCCTCACCGAAGCGCGAGAGAGCTTCGTGCGCGGGATGGCCCGTTCCCTCGCCGAGGAGGGGCTGGTCAGGCTGCACTTTCTGGTGGCCGGCCGCAAGAGAGTGGCATCGGCACTCTGCTTCGATTTCCAGAACACCGTTTACCTCTACAACAGCGGGCATGATCCCGACTACCGGGACTTGAGCGCCGGCCTGCTGTGCAAGGTGCTGACGCTGCGACACGGCATCGAGAGCGGTCGCGGAACGTATGATTTTCTCAAGGGTGCCGAGACGTACAAGGCTCGTCTGGGGGCGCGACCCGTTCCCCTTTACCGCTGCCGGATCTCCCTGGAATGAAGGGCGGGCCGGCCATGGGGGAGCCCCAACGGCCCCGGCGATCTCTCGCTCCTCATGGGGAAGCTGACATGAATCGCTCCATCCCCAGCCATCGGCGCATCGCCATGCTGAGCGTCCATTCCAGCCCGCTGGGCAGGCTCGGAAGCCGGGACACCGGGGGGATGAGCGTCTATGTCCGCTCGCTGGCCCGGGAGCTGGGACAAAGGGGGCACCCCGTCGACATCTTCACCCGGCATCCCGAGGGACGCAGCGGGCCATGCGTGGATCCCCTCGGCCACAACGTCCGCCTCATCCAGCTCAAGGCCGGCGACAACGGCTACTCGCGGCCCGCCGATCTCTATCCCCATCTGGAGTCGTTCTTCGAGTCGCTGGAGCGCTTTCGTGCCTCGGAAGCCCTCCGATACGACCTCATCCACAGCCATTACTGGCTTTCAGGTCGCGTGGGAGCCTGGGCTCAAAGGGAATGGGGCGTCCCCCACGCCGTCATGTTCCACACCCTGGGGGCGGCGAAAAACGGAGCCCAGCCCGGAGAGGAGGAGCCCCCCGTGCGTCTGCGCACCGAAGCGGACCTGGCCCGAACCTGCCATCGGATCGTGGCGGCCACTCCCCGGGAGCGGAGGGATCTGCAGCGGCTGTACGGGGTCGATCCCCAAAGGATACGGGTGGTTCCCTGCGGCGTGGACCTGGACTTGTTCAGGCCCCTCGATCGAGAGGTGTCGCGCCGGAAGCTGGACCTTGACCGGCACGATGCCGTGGTGCTGTTCGTGGGCAGGTTCTCCCCCATCAAGGGACTGGAAAGGCTGTTGGAGGCGGCGGCTCTCCTGAGGGATTATCCGGGGCTTCGCCTGGTGATCGTGGGGGGCGAGGGGCCCGAAGCGCCCCCGGAGCCGAGCCGTCGGGCTGCCGAGCTGGGCATCGACCGGCTGACCCGGTTCGCGGGCCAGGTCGATCACCGGCGGCTCCCGGAATTCTACAGCGCGGCGGACGTCCTGGTGGTCCCCTCCCACTACGAGAGCTTCGGCCTGGTATGCCTAGAGGCCCTGGCCTGCGGGACCCCCGTGGTCTCGACGGCCGTGGGGGTCATGGAAGATATCATTGTTCCGGGTGAAACGGGATGTGTCCTGCCCGACGGATCCCCCGAGCTTCTGGCCCGGTGCCTCCTCGGGACGCTTCGGGGAGCCGGAGGGAATCCCGGCGCCAGGGAGAAGGCCAGGGCGTCGGTGGCCGGATTCAGCTGGTCCCGCGTGGCCTCCACCATGCTGGAGCAGTACACCGAGCTGGTGGAGGAATTCGGGCGATGAGGGCGGATGGAGCCTGATCTGAAGCCGCGGAAAACCGAAATTCGGTGCCGGGCCCGTAGCGGCGCCCGGGCGCCCGCCGCCACCACGGCTCCGTGGCGCCGCGGATGATGTGACTCGAAATGTGGGAGATGCAACGACAATGCCTGTGGATGTGCTGGTGATTTCTCCTCATGCCGACGATGCGGAGTTCGGGGCG
The DNA here is from genome assembly GCA_025453975.1 of Syntrophobacteraceae bacterium. Taxonomy (GTDB): domain Bacteria; phylum Desulfobacterota; class Syntrophobacteria; order Syntrophobacterales; family Syntrophobacteraceae; genus JALOOX01. The sequence goes on along the minus strand of JALOPI010000021.1, from coordinate 16,396 downwards.
GCGGGAACCGTCGCCAGGTGGACGCGGGAAGGCCGAAAGGTCGTTTACGTGGTCATCACCAATGGCGACAAGGGAACCACCGACCGCGACCTCCCGCCCCAAAGGCTGTCGGAGATCCGGACCCGGGAGCAGCGGGCCGCCGCCCGAGTGCTCGGCGTCGAGGACGTGGTGTTCATGGGCTACCCCGACCAGGGGCTCGAGGACACCCCCGCCTTTCGGAAGGACATCGTACGCCAGATCCGCATCCACCGACCGGAGATCGTCCTGACTTCCGATCCTTATCGTCGCTACCTGTGGCACCGGGACCACCGCGTGGCGGGCCAGGTCGTCATGGATGCGGTTTATCCTTTCGCCAGGGACCATCTGGCCTACCCGGACCTGATGGCCGAAGGGCTGGAGCCCCACAAGGTGAAGGAAGTGCTTTTCTGGGCGGCGGAAGACATCAACTATCGAGTCGATATCACGGATACTTTTGCATGGAAAGTCGCAGCCCTGCGATGCCATGAAAGCCAGGTCAGGGAGCTGCCCATGCAGGATCTCGAGGACTGGCTCAGGCAGCGGTGCGCGGCCATGGCGGAAGGGGAGCCGTTCGAGCTGGCCGAGGCGTTCCACAGAGTGGAGATTCCCTGGTGAGTCCGTTGCCAGGAGCTCCATCGGCGGACATGAGGGAGATGATGCTGGCCGCCATGGAGGCTGACATCGATCCCGGGCTCGGGGGCTGCCCGGGGCGGCTCCTCCGAAAACGCGAGGCCTGTCCGCTGAAGCCATCACAGGCGCGGCTCTTTGGGATCAGGAAAACGGTAGGACGGGATGATGCCCCCACCGCCTTTTTCATGGAGGAAGCCCATGTCACGCATCGTTCGCACAGAGCCGCACCCAACGTTGATTCATGGGCAATAATAAGTACATTCAACCTACATGACCAATGCTTATAGACATCAACAGGGTATTTGTACTGATGTGTACCAATCCATCAGAACATTCAAGACCTTCAATGATTAGCACACCTGATCTTACCTTCCTTTAAACCCTGCAGGGTTAGTCTTGACTTCGTGTAAAGATATTTCTATTCTTCTACCGGGCCTGTAGTTTTCGAAATCCGTCGAGATCACGAGCTTGCCCCCGGGCAAAGGGGGGGCACGCTTGAAGAGGAGAGTCTTGTGCGTCGACCGTTTATCGCCGGAGCGCGGCGTTGATGGAGGGGTGCCATGTTTTGGGTGGGAGTCTTGATTGGATTGTTCGCCGGCACCATGATCGGCTTCATCGCCGCGGGGCTATGCACGATCACGGCGTGGCGCGGGCCGGATGAGGAACCTCGGGGTTTTTCGTCCACGCGATATCGTCTCCGGGAGTCTGATCCTGATTGCCGTGACTGCCGTGATTGCGGCTGATATCCCCGGAGCCTCGATTCGACGGTGAGGTTTTCCCGTGGCCAGGCCACCGAGGGATGCGGCTTCATGGCCGTGGTGACCAGGGCGGTGCACTTGTCCACCCCAGACGGGATGAGCATCCCGCCTCCACTCTCCTTGCGGGATCGGAGGACCTGTGACCGCGGGGCTCCGTTCCCCGCATCCAAGGGGGGGAGGGGGGTTCATTTTGAATCCTTACTCTCATCATCTTGACCCGGAATTTTCCTCGAAATCTTTTCCGCGAAATCTGTTGAGCGTCCCCCTCTTTTTCTCTAACATGCGCATGAGGCACCAGGGCTGGCATGGCGTGTCCCCAAGGAACGCCGGCCGAGACGGTGGGGACACCATCACGTGACGACTTCCGTTCCGAAGAGGACTTCCAGGGAGAGGTGCATCATGGCGAGCCGTGTTTTCTTCATCGATTTGAGAGTTTCCAACCGGAGTCTCCTGGACAGGATCAGGGAGCTGGTCGAAGCGGCGGGAATCGCCGAGGCGACGAAAAAACGGGGGCTTTCAGCCATCAAGCTGCACTTCGGCGAGCGCGGCAACACGGCCTTCATCCGGCCGCTGTTCGTGCGCCCCATCGTGGACGCCGTCAAGACGGCCGGCGGCAAGCCCTTTCTGACCGATGCCAGCACCCTGTACGTGGGAGCTCGCGGCAATGCCGTGGACCATCTGGACACGGCACTTTTGAACGGATTCGGCTACACGGTGGTCGGCGCCCCCCTGGTGATGGCGGACGGCCTGGACGGGCGGGATGAAGTGGCTGTCCCCATCGGCCTCAAGAACTGCGACGTGGCCTACGTCGCGTCGGCCGTGGCCCGGGCCGATGCCCTGGTGTCCGTGGCTCACTTCAAGCTCCATGAAGCGGCCGGTTTCGGGGGAGCCATCAAGAACGTCGGCATGGGGTCCGCATCCCGGAAGGGCAAGATGGCCCAGCATTCGGAAGTGGCCCCCGAGGTCATGGCCGAGAAGTGCATCGGTTGCGGAATCTGCCGCGACCAGTGCGCCCACGACGCCATTCATCTCATCGAGCGACCGGCGGGAGCCCCCCGGCCCCACGACAAGGCGACTCGGCTGGCGGAGATCGATCAGGAAAAATGCGTCGGGTGCGCGGGATGCATCCATGCCTGCCCCCAGGGCGCCCTGGGCATCAACTGGGAGCGGGACCTGCCGAGGTTCATGGAGCGCATGGTCGAGTACACCGTGGGGACCCTCAAGGGCAAGGAGGAGCGATCCCTGTTCGTGAATTTTCTGACCCAGATCTCTCCCGCCTGCGACTGCTACCCTTACTCCGACGCCCCCATCGTGCCGGACATCGGCATCCTGGCTTCACGGGATCCCGTGGCCATCGACCAGGCCTCGGTGGACCTCCTCAACGCCCAGCCGGCGCTGCGATCCTCCTGCCTCGCCGACCATCCCGAAGCTTGCGGGGACAAGATTCGGGCCGTGTACGCCAAGATCGACTGGCAGCACCAGCTCGAGTACGGACAGGCGCTGGGCCTGGGAAACCGGGCCTACGAGCTCGTCAAGCTCTAGCGGACTGTCCGAGGATCTCTTTCTTTATCCTTATCGAGGGGAGCGCGGCGAGGGAGACATTCGAGGAATCCGGTGATCACGAAAATCGAGATTCCTGGCCATCGATCGCAATGACCGTTCCTGGGCTGCCTCCTGGAGCCCTCGCCGGGCAGGCCCCCTTGTCGCCGCGCCAATGGGCGAGGATCCGCGAAGGGCCATCCAGGGATTATCGCCTTTCGCGGCGAACCGGGGCGCGTGCACACGCAACGGTCATCTCCCATTCTTTCGGTTCGGAGCCGAAGCGTGAAGGCTCTATCGGCGGCAGAGGACATCACGGAAGACCCGGCCAAGACCTTTGGGGCCATGCCCATCGCGGAGGTCTATTCCGCCCTGGCGGCCGAGCCCGAGGGTCTGCGTGGCGAGGAGGCCCGCCGGCGGCTGGAGCTTCATGGACCCAACACCCTCCGTCAAGCCGGCAAAGGCTCTCTTGCGGCCAAGCTTCTGGCCCACTTCGCTCACCTGATGGCCGTGCTGCTGTGGGCCGCGGGAGGGGTCGCCATCGCGGCCCGCATGCCGCAGCTCGCCGTCTCCATCTGGCTCGTCAACATCATCAACGGATGCTTCAGCTTCTGGCAGGAGTTCAAGGCGGAGCGGGCCACGGAGGCCATGCGCCGGCTCATTCCCGCCTGGGCACGCGTCGTCCGCGACGGCGAGGTGCGGCAGGTCCCGGCGGAGGAGCTGGTGCCCGGGGATGTGCTGCTCCTTGGGGAAGGAGACCGCATCTCCGTCGATGCCCGACTGGTGGAGGAGGCGGAGCTCCGCGTGGATCAATCCACCCTGACGGGTGAGTCCGCCCACGTACGAAAAACCGTCGAGCCCATTGAGGCCGGGAATCTGGCTCACACCGACATCTCATGCATCGTCTTCGCGGGAACGGGCGTGGCTTCGGGGACGGGCAAGGCGGTGGCCTTCGCCACGGGGATGGGGACCGAGCTGGGGAGAATCGCCGGATTCACCCAGGGGCTGGGGGATGATCTCAGCCCTCTGCAGAGGGAGATGCGGCGGGCCACCCGGGGCGTGACCCTCATCGCCGTCTGCGCGGGATGTGTCTTTTTTGTCCTGGCCATGACCCTCGCGGGTGTCGACCTGGCCGAAAGCTTCATTTTCGCCATGGGGATGATCGTGGCTTTCGTGCCTGAAGGGCTGCTCCCGACGGTCACCCTCTCCCTGGCCATGGGCGTGCAGCGCATGGCCGGACGCAACGCACTCATCAAGCGACTGTCGGCCGTGGAGACCCTGGGCTGCACCTCGGTGATCTGCACGGACAAAACGGGAACGCTCACCCAGAATGCCATGACCGTCCGGGAGATCTGGCTGGCCGGGAGACGACTGAGTGTCACGGGCAACGGGTATTCGCCGGAGGGGGAGATCCAGGAAGGCGGGCGACCCGTGGCGGCTCCCGAGGGAAGCGATCTGAGGTCGCTCCTCGTCTCCGCTGGACTCTGCACCAATGGGAGGCTCCTTCCTCCAGACTCCGAACGCCCCCGATGGACCATCATCGGGGATCCCACCGAAGGGGCGCTTCGAGTCCTGGCGCCCAAAGCCGGTGTGGACCTTGAGGGGGAGGAGCGGGCCGCCCCGCGCCTGCGGGAGCTGCCCTTCGATTCGGGTCGCAAGCGCATGAGCACAATCCATCGGGCGGGAGATCAGCGGCTGGTGGCTAACGTCAAGGGGGCTCCCCGGGAGCTGCTGGGCCTGTGCGAGCGAGCCCTGGACGAGGGGGTCGAGGTGCCCCTGGACGAGGCGATGCGGAAATCCATCCTGGAGGCCAACGATGCCCTCGCTCGGAGCGGGCTGCGGGTCCTGGCGGTGGCCCGCCGCTTCATCCCCTTCCAGGGCTCCGCGCCGGCCGGGTGTGGCTGGTCCGCCTGCACGCCCGAAGCCGTTGAGCGGGATCTCACCTTCCTCGGACTCGTGGCCATGATGGATCCGCCCAGGCCCGAGGTCGCCGATGCCGTCACCACGTGCCGGCGAGCCGGCATCCGGATCATCATGATCACCGGCGACTACGGACTCACGGCGGAAAGCATCGCCCGCAGGATCGGCATCATCCGCGGGGACCGTCCACGGGTGCTGACCGGACCCGAGCTGGAGGCCCTGACGGATGAAGCCGTCGCCGAGGCCATGGCGGGAGAGGTGATTTTCGCTCGCGCGGCCCCCGAGCACAAGCTGCGCATCGTTTCGGAGCTGCAGCGCATGGGACACGTGGTGGCCGTCACCGGGGACGGGGTGAACGACGCCCCGGCCCTCAAGAAAGCCCACGTCGGCATCGCCATGGGTCTTTCGGGAACGGACGTGGCCCGGGAAGCCGCCGACATGATCCTCGCCGACGACAACTTCGCCACCATCGTCCATGCCATCGAGGAAGGACGGGCCGTCTACGCCAATATCAAAAAGTTCACCACCTACATTTTCACCAGCAACGCTCCCGAAGCCGTGCCCTTCATCCTCTTCGCCCTGAGCCAGGGCCAGATCCCCCTGGCCCTCAACGTGATGCACATTCTGGCCGTCGACCTGGGGACCGACCTGGTGCCCGCCCTGGGGCTGGGTGCCGAAGGAGCCGAGCCGGGAATCATGGAGCGGCCTCCCCGCGACCTTGGGGAGCATGTGATCACGCCATCCCTCCTGGCCCGGGCCTACCTCTTTCTGGGACCCCTTCAGAGCCTGGCGGTCATGGCCGCTTTTTATTTCCAGTACTGGACCCACGGGTACTGGGGCCAGTGGCTGGGCCTGCCGTCCAGCGGCCCCCTCTACGAGTCCGCCACGGCCATGGCCCTGGCCTGCGTCGTGACAACCCAGGTGGGCAATCTCTTCGCTCAGCGGACCGAGCGCGCCTCGGTGCTCCGGATTGGCTTCCTCGGCAATCGGCTCCTCTGGGTCGGCATCGTGAGCGAGATCCTCCTCATCCTGCTCATTGTTTACGCACCGCCCCTGCAGAAGATCATCGGGACACAGGCCTTCCCCCCCGAGAACTGGCTGTTCCTGGCGGCCTGGGCACCGCTGCTCCTCGTTGCCGACGAATGCCGAAAGCTGGTCCTTCGTCGGCGTCACCGAAAGACGCACCCCGGAGGTGAGGCATGAGGCTCATCGTTGTCGGCTGCGGGCGCATGGGTGTGGGATTAGCTCGAGTCCTGAGCCAGCGCGGCCATTCGATCACCGTGATGGACCGGGAACGGACAGCCATGGAGCGGCTGGCCCCATGGTTTCGGGGCGAGACCGTCGCCGGCTCGGCTTTCCATCGGGAGGCGATGCTGCGGGCAGGGATCGAGCGGGCCGACGGTCTGGCGGCCGTGACCGACAGCGACGAAGCCAACGTGGTGGTGGCACGCCTGGCCCGGCTCGTCTTTCGGGTGCCCCGGGTGGTGGCGCGCCTGGTGGACCCTCGCAAGGCCGAGATTTATCACCGACTGGGGGTGCAGACCGTGGCGCCCATTTCCTGGGCCATGCATCGACTGGCGGACCTGCTCGCCTATTCCGAGCTGGACGCCCTCCTGAGCCTGGGGGGCGGAGAAGTGGAGCTCCTGGCGGTGGATGTGCCCGCGCTCCTGGTGGGACGCAAGGTGAGCACCCTGACCGCTCCCGGCGAGGTGCGGGTCGTCGCCCTCACCCGAAGGGGCAGAGCATTCATTCCTTCACCGGAGACGGTTTTCCAGAAGGACGATTCGGCCCACCTCGCCGTACTCACGACTTCCATCGAGCGTCTTCGGTCCCTCCTGGGAACGAGCTGACACCATCAGAGGAGAGCGCCCATGAACGTGATCATCGTCGGGGGCGGCAAAGTGGGGGCGCACCTGGCTTCCCTCCTTCAGCCCCGTCAGCACCGGGTCAAGGTGATCGAGGTCAGGGTGGAGGAGGTCCGGCATCTCCACCACGACCTTCCAGACGGAACGGTGGTCGCCGGAAGCGGGACGGACCCCGCCATACTCGAATCGGCGGGGATCCGGGACGCGGACGTCATGGCGGCCGTCACGGGGGACGATGAGACGAATCTGGTGGCCACCAGCCTGGCGCGATTCGAATTCGGAGTACCGCGCACCATCGCCCGGGTGAAGGACCCCAGACATGAGTGGATGTTCACGGAGATCATGGGCGTCGACGTGGCTCTGAGCCAGGCCAGCCTCATGGCCCATCTCATCGCCGAGGAGATGTCCCTGGGGAGCATGATGACCCTCCTCAAGCTTTCCAAGGGGGAATTCTCCCTGGTGGAGGAGAAGGTGCATCCCGCCGCCAGGGCCGCTGGAAGGAAGGTGGCGGACCTGGTGTTCCCCGAGGAGTGCATCCTGGCCGGCGTCATCCGCGACGGCCGGCTCATCATACCCCACGGGAGCACGGTGCTCCGGCCGGGCGACGAGGTTCTGGCGGTGGTGCACGCCTCGCGTGCCGAGGAGCTGGCGTCGATCCTGGGAAAGTAGTCCTGCTCGCCCTGATCGAAGCCTCGCTTCCGAAGACGGCGGCGCGACCGCGAGCATGATGATGTTCCGTCAAGGTGATCAGCCTCTCCACACCGCATGAGCCGCGGTGGCTCATGGCCAATGCCGACGACCACCAGAGGGATGGCTCGAGTCGCCGGGCTCTTCGCTACTCCCTCCTCGCGGGGCGCATCGGCGAGAACTCGTACTCCTTGCCTTGCGTCTCGAAGACAGCCTTATCTTCCCGGTCTTCCTTGATCCTGGCATTCAGGAGCCGCTTGCAGCCGAAATCGTAGAAGGTGATCTGATGCGTGGGGACATCCTCCCCGCGGCCCTCCGATCCCAGATGCCGCAGCTCCTCGGGTGTCAGGTCCCGGATGGTGAGCTTCTGGCATCTTTCGCGCTTCTCCTGTCCCGAATACCGCGTCACCACCGAATAGTTGCCGGGGAACATGATCCGCATCCTGATGGGCATGGTGTCGGCCTCGCTTCCGTTAGAGCAGTTGTGCCATGATGAGCTGGATTCCCATTCCCGTGGCATCGGGCGCCGCCAGCATCCCACTGAAGACGGCGCTCATCCATTCCTTCCAGGATGGCTCCGCGCCCCCGGCTCCTCTGCGGCGGTGGCCTTTGGGCTCTACAGGTCGGGTACCATGTGGCGGAGCTGGTCGAAGTTGAACACCGGACCGTCCACACAGACGTATCGGGAGCCGATGTTGCACCGCCCGCAGATGCCGATGCCGCATTTCATGCGCTTTTCGAGGGTGGTCAGGATCTGATGGTCCTCGAACTCCAGCTCCTTCAGTCCGAAAAGGACGAACTTGATCATGATGGGGGGGCCGCAGACGACGGCGATGCGGTTGTGGGGGGAGGGGGATTCCTCCGAAAGCACCGTCGGCACGAACCCCACCCGCTCGGTCCACCCGGGGAATTCCTGGTCCACGGTCAGGACCAGGTCGGCCCCGCGAGCTTTCCAATCCTCGAATTCGTAGCGGTAGCACAGGTCATGGGGCGATCGGGCCCCATAGATCAGGGTGATGTCCCCGTAGCGCTCGCGCTCGCCGAGGAGCGTCAGGAGGAGCGTCCGGAGGGGGGCCATGCCGATGCCGCCGGCGATGAAGAGGATGTGCTTGCCCGCCATGGCATCCACGGGGAAAGCGTTTCCCAGCGGCGCGCGCACCCCCAGAGGGTCACCCGCGGACAATTGATGCAAGCGCTGGGTCACCTCGCCCACCCGCATGATGCTGAACTGAAGGTAATCCTTGCACGTGGGAGGTGAGTTGATGACGAAGGTGGACTCCCCCACCCCGAATACCGAAAGCTGGCCCACCTGGCCCGGCTGGAACGCGAACCGACGCATCTTCCCGGGGTCGTTCAACGTGATCCGGAGGGTTCGGATGTTGGCCGTCTCCTGGATCACCTCCTGGACCGTCGCCAGCTCGGGGCAGTAGGGATTAAGCGCATTCACAGACATTCTCCTTCAGTCCGGCCACGGCCCTCCGGATATCGATGGAAACCGGACAGAAGCGGACGCACCTCCCGCACCCGGTACAGGAGAGCTGGCCGTCGTATTTCTCGGGAAAGTAGCTGAACTTGTGGCCGACCCGGTTCCGATACCGATCGAGGCGGGTGGGTCGCGGATTGTGGCCACTGGCCTCGAGGCTGTACTGATAGAACATGCACGAGTCCCACGACCTCAGCCTCTCCCCTTCCAGGTCCTTCTTTTCGTCGGTGATGGTGAAGCAATAGCACGTGGGGCAGACGAAGGTGCAGATCCCGCAGCTGAGGCAGCGCTCGGCCACATCACGCCAGTAGTCGCGGTCCTGGAACCGCTTTTTGAAATCCTCGATGGAGCCTCTCGTTTCGAGATCCCCCATCCGCCAGCCCGATACTTCCTCAACCACGCGCCTGGCTTCGGCTCCCTCGGCCTCCGTTGCCGCCTCGCTCCATCCCTCCAGCAGAAGCTCCCCTCGCTCCTGAAGAGCCTCCAGCACCAGGCCCCCCTCCAAGGGGATGATCCGCAGATCGCCGCCGGCGGTGTCGGCGGGGCCGCCGCCCACGGCGCTGCAAAAACAGGCCGAATCACCCTCGCGACAGACCAGGGCAGCCAGGAGCGTGCTTTCGCGGCGAGCCCGGTAGTAAACATCGAGGTAGGGGCCTTCGAGGAACACTCGGTCCGAGAGCTGGACCGCCCGGGCGTCGCACGGGCGGCAGCCGAAGACGAGAGTCGGTTTGACCTCGATGCGGTCGTCGACGACAAGCCTGTCGCTCTCCCGAGATCCCTCCCCCTTGATGGTCTTGAATCGCAGCAGAGGCTCCACCTGGGGCTGAACGGCTTCCTTGGGTGAAAGGGCCGTGAGCCGGTCCAGAACGGGCGTGGTGCCGCTCAGGTAACGCACAAAACGGATGGCGCCCCCACCCCTCGACGCGGCGGCAGGCACCCAAAGGTCAAACCGCTCCGCCAGACGGTCCAGGGCGGCCGCGAGCCGATCTCCCCGGATAAAAACCATGCTTCCCATGCATCGTCCTTGTTCTGATCTGTCTCTATTCGTTCATCGATCGACAGCTGAATGCGCCCATCGGTCAAAACATCAAACCCCCGTCTCCGCCGGGCTGAAGGTGAGCAGGGGCGGCGTGGCTTCGGGGTCGAGCCCCGCTTCGTATCCCATCAGGTCCCCGACGATTCGGCCCAGCTTTTCCTTCATGAGGGCGACGGGAATTTCCATGGGGCACACGCGCTCGCACTCGCCGCACTCGGTGCACCGTCCCGCCAGGTGAAGGGCGTGGATGAAGTGAAAGAGGAACTTCTCCGGAAGGCCCATGGCCTGGGTCAGCCACTTGGGATCCCGGGTCTCGGCGATGCACCGGTCCTGGCAGATGCAGAGGGGGCAGGCGTTTCGGCACGCATAGCAGCGGATGCAGCGGTCCAGCTCCTCCTGCCAGAAAGCCAGGCGATCGGGGAGGCTACCCTCCTCGAGCCTTTGGATGTCTCCGTAACGGTTTTCGGCAGTAGCCCGGGGGACCACCGGCCCGCCGACGAGCACATCGTGGATCAGCGGGCTGGGATGGGCGCATCGGAGGCATCGCCTGGCCAGATACTGGTCCGGCGTGAAGCTTTGGGTGCCCCGGCTGCCTTCCACCAACAGAAGCTCCCCTTCGAGCCGCGCCGACTTCACGCCCGAAAGGGGAGCGTGGAGCGCCAGTCGGCGCCAGTCCAGGGTACCCGGGCACGGCAGACCGAAAACCAGGAGCTGGTCGCGGGTGACGAGCTTCTCCTGGATCAGGGCCACCAGGGATCGGCTGTCGCAGCCCCTCACGCAGATGCCCACCTTTCTGGACTTGTCCTCGGCCTGGACCACGGGGGGCTTGACCAGGTAGCCCGTGAGGTTCTGCACGCAGAACGGGCTCCAGATGAGACCCGCGATGTCCTCGGCCCTCCTCGCCATCAGGGGGCGGCTGTGAAGGGGGTCGAAGCCCCAGCCCCAGCCGATCATCACTTCCAGCTCCGGCCATCGCTCCTGAACGGCCTCGCGCAGCTCCATCGTCATTCCTTCATCTTCCCGCTTCAAGGTTCGGGCTCGGATCCCCGGGCTTCCACCCCATGTTCCTGGCGATCCCCGCCATTCATTCCCGCACACCCCCGGATGGGGCCGGGTTAGACCCCGGCCAAACCAGGCTGCACCCCTGCCGACGAAGGGGGCTCCCTCCGGGCGCCGACGCCGGGGTTGGGCCCCAGGGCATGGATCCGCTCCGAGAAACGCGTGACCACCTCCTGCCACCGCTGGCCCTCCGAGGCCGAAACCCAGGTGTAGTGGAATCTGCCTTCGTCGATTCCCATGAACGGCAGGAAATGCTTGAGCACCTCCAGCCGCCGGCGTGCATAAAAGTTGCCCACGGCGTAGTGGCAATCCCGGGGATGACACCCCGAGACCAGCACCCCGTCGGCCCCGTAAATGAGGGGCTTGGCCACGAACAAGGGGTCCATCCGCCCCGTGCAGGGGATGCGGATGATGCGCAGAGTGGTGGGCTGCTTGAACCGGCACACCCCCGCCGTGTCGGCGCCGCCGTAGGAGCACCAGTTGCACAGAAACCCCACGATCCTGATGGCCGTCCCGCTGGCGGGCACCGCCTCTTCCACCACCATGATCACCTCTTTTCCCCTGTCGTCACGTCCGTCAGCCATTACCCCTCACCCGCAGAGCTCGTTCACCTCGGCCAGGATCTGGTTGTCCGTGCAATGCTGGAGCTGAACGGCCTTGGGCGGGCACGTGGAGCCGCACAGGCCGCAGCCCTGGCAGACACTCGGCAGCACCTGGGCCTTCCGGACACCGCCACGGAGCTCCTTCCACTGAATGGCCCCGAAGGGGCAGACCATCAGGCATTTCCCGCAGCTCACGCAGGCCTGCTCGTTCACCAGAGCCACCTGGGGATCGGTCTCGATCATGTCGCGGGCGAAGAGCGACTGAACCTTGGCCGCGGCCGCGCTTCCCTGGGCCACGGCAGACGGGATGTCCTTGGGACCCTGACAGACCCCCGCCAGGTACACGCCGGCGGTGTTGGTCTCCACGGGCCGCAGCTTGGGGTGGCTCTCCATGTAGAACCCGTAACGATCGTACGAAATGCGGAGCTTCTCCGCCAGCTCCCGGGCCCCCGTCGACGCGTCGATCCCCGTGGCCAGGACCACCAGGTCCGCCTCCACCTCCACCTGGATCCCGAGGAGCGTGTCGGCTCCCTGGACAACCATGCGATCGCCGCGCGGGTAAACCTTTCCGACCCGCCCCCGGATGTAGTGAGCTCCGTACTCCTCCTGGGCGCGCCGCACGAATTCGTCGTACCCCTTGCCGGGGGATCGAATGTCCATGTAGAAAACGTAGCAGTTGGAGCCCGGCAGGTGATCCCGCGTCAGGATGGCCTGCTTGGCCTGATACATACAGCAGACCCCCGAGCAGTACGGGCGGTCCACGGAGATGTCGCGGGACCCCACGCACGAAATGAAGACCACGTCCCTGGGCTCCCTGCCGTCGGACGGACGCCGGATGTGCCCCCCGTAAGGGCCCGAAGCCGACAGGATCCGCTCGTACTGCAGACCCGAGATGACGTCCGGATAGCGGCCTCCGCCGTATTCCCCGTACACCGAGTGATCGAACAGGTCATAGCCCGTGGCGACGATGATGGCTCCCACTTCCTCGGTGACGATCTCGTCCTCCAGCTGGTAATCGACGGCCTGAGTCGGGCAGACCTTGGCGCAGACCCCGCACTTCCCCCGGGTGTAATGGAGGCAGTACTCGCGGTTGATGGCGGCCTTCTTGGGGATGGCCTGGGGAAAGGGGATGTTGATGGCCCGGGCCAGTCCCAGATTCTCGTTGAAGGTGTCCGGAACCTTGCGCGAAGGGCACTTTTCCACGCACAGGCCACATCCCGTGCAGAGGTCCCAGCGGACCGAGGTCGTCCGCTTGCGCACCTGGACCGTGAAGCTTCCGACGTAGCCGGAAACGCTTTCCACCTCGCTCATGGCGTGGAGCGTCACATTCTCCTTCTGGGAAAGGTCCACCATCTTGGGGCCCAGGATGCAGGAAGAGCAGTCCACCGTGGGGAATGTCTTGTCGAGCTTGGCCATCTTACCGCCGATGGAGGCCTGGCGCTCCACCAGCACCACCTCGTGCCCTGTCTCCGAGCAGTCGAGGGCCGCCTGGATTCCCGCCACGCCCCCGCCGATCACCAGAACCCGCTTGCTCACCGGCACCTTCGTCGAGAAGAGCGGCTGATTGAAGCGGAGCTTGGCCACGGCGATGCGCACCAGGTCCTGGGCTTTCCGGGTGTTGGCCGCCCGGTCGCTGCTGATCCAGGATACGTGCTCGCGGATGTTGGCCATTTCGAACATGAAACGGTTGAGACCCGCTTTCTCCACGGCCCGGCGGAAAGTGGGCTCGTGCATCCGCGGCGAGCACGCCGCCACCACCACGCCATGGAGATTCCGCTCCCGGATGGCGTGGATGATCTCGTCCTGCCCCGGCTGAGAGCAGGTATAGACGTAGCTGGTGGCGTAGACGACGTCGGGGAGCGTCATGGCCTCCCGGGCTACGGCCTCGGTATCCACCGTGGCCGCGATATTGGTTCCGCACTGGCAAACGAAAACGCCGATACGCATGGCTCAGTTCCTTGAAGCACATCCTCGCCCGGAGAAGGCGAGGGTCCGAGAGCAACGGCTGTTCTGGAGAAAAGCCCGTTCCTGCTCCTGTCCCGGGAAGGGAAGATCACGGAGCGCCGGGCTCCTGCTCTTTCGATGGGGCCGGCTCCGCCGGCGTAGCCGGCACCAGGAGAAAATCGGCGCTCACCATGAGCTTGCCGAGACCGAGCCGGTCGGGACCGATGCCGAGGGCCAGGCCCAGGAGCTGCGGCAGATAGACCACGGGCAGATCGAAGGAGCGCTTCCAGTGGCGGTTGACCTGCTCCTGCCTGAGATCCAGGTTCTGCTGGCAGAGGGGGCAGGCCACGGCCACGGCCTGGGCTCCCACCCGGAGGGCCATGTCCAGGACGCGGCCCGTCAGCTCGGCCACGATCTGGTTGCGCGTGACGCCGTAGGTGGCCCCGCAGCACTCGGTCTTGTAAGGAAAGTCGGGTATGGTTGCCCCGACAGCCTCCAGCAGACGATCCATGGAAACGGGGTTTTCGGGGTCGTCGAACCGGGCGAAGGCCGGCGGCCGGGTCAGGAGACAGCCGTAATAGGGCGCGATGACCCGATCCGTCAGGGGCTTCACCACGCGATCCTGGAACAGGCCGGCTTCGAGGGCTTCGTAAAGCAGCTGCAGAGCCGAGATGGGACGGACCCGGCCCTGGAAGGGCATGCCGAGGATGTGGAGGAAGCTCTCGCGCTTCTCCCGGTCCTCATGGACCTCGATGGCTCCCTTGAGGGAGCACAGGCAGCCGGGACACGGTGTCATGACCACGTCGAGCCCCATACCCTCGGCAATGGCCAGGTTCCGACCGGCCAGGGCCCCCGAAAGGAGGGGATCGAAGGAATGGGCCGGGGTCGACCCGCAGCAGCTCCAATCGGGAATCTCGACCAGCTCGATGCCCAGCGCCTCGCAGACGGCCCTCGTCGAAAGATCGTATTCCGAAGCGAGGCCGTCCAGGGAGCAGCCCGGATAATAGGCCACCCGGCGTCCCTTGGGTGGACGGCTTCCGGCCCCTTTCTCATCGGCGCCGCGGCGCTCAGTGGTCATCGGCCCGGCCTCCCTCGGACGCCCCCTTGCGACGCAGCTCCTCGAAGCGCTCGAAAATCCCCGTCACCTCCCGGCGCCTGGCAATGCGGTGCGGTAAAAAAGTGAGCTTCCCCTTCCTCAAAACCCCGGGAGCCAGATCCATGTCGGTCAAGGGCTTCCTGGAAAGCAGCCCGTAGACCGGCAGAAGCCCGGTTTCGAACACCCGCCCGAAGGTTTTCACGGACCGGAGGAACTCGTCGTAGAACATGCGGACATCCCCCTCGGACACCTTCCCGTCCCGGCGGGACATGACCCGGAGGGCTTCCATGACGGCAGCCACGTCGATGTTGCAGGGGCAGCGCGTGGTGCAGCCCTGGCACGCCGCGCACAGCCAGACCGACCGGCACCCCAGCACGATGTCCCTCTGCCCCAGCTGCACCAGCCGCATGATCTGGCTCACGGGGTAGTCATAAAACCGCGTGTAGCCACAGGATGCGCTGCAGTTGCCGCACTGGTAGCAGTTGCGGACCCGCTGGCCGCTGGCCGCCTCGACGTCCTGGATGAACCCGGCGTCGCAGGTCTTTTGAATCTCAAGAACGTGGATAGGCTCCATTCGATCCTTCCCGACCCTCCCCCCTATGCACTGCTCCCGTCGTAGCCGAAGTCGATGAGCATCTGCTGATACTCGCATTTCAGCCGCTGGTACATGCGCGCATTTTCGATGGCGAACGCGCACTGCTGGGCGACGGCCGTCGCGAAATGGATCTCCCGCTGGGTGAAAGGCGGCCGCTCCCCCGTCATGAAGCGCAGCACTCCGATGACCTTGCTTCGAACCATCAACGGAATGGAAAGCACCTTGCGGATGCCCTCCTCAGCCACCGCCGCCGGGTACTGCAGCCGGGGATCCGTGAACACATCGTCGACGATGACGATCTTGCCCGCCATGTTGTCCGCGATGCTGAGCTTGGAGTGCACCGGCCCCTTTTCCAGAAACTCGCGGCTCAAGCCATAGGCCTGAGCCACATAGAGGTTCTGTGTCTTGGGGTCCAGGAGCCGCACGGTGCAGCCCTTGCCGTTGAGCACCTGCGTGACCAGCTTCACCACCAGCTCCAGGACCTTGCCGATGTTGAGGGTCGAGTTGATGGCGCTGCTCAATTCCTGGAAACTCTGGAGGTACCTGCGCTCCTCCTCCACGAGCGCATCCACCCGCCGCTGCCACACGAAGGTGAGGATCCCGCGGGCAGCCAGGGTTTCAGCGAAGTTGATCTCCTCCCGGGTGAGCTCCCGCTGCACATTGCTGAAGAGCGCCACCATGGCAAGGGTCTTCTGCTCCACCTCGATGGGGATGAAGACGGCAGCCCGGATCCCGTGGAGCAGCAGGAGCTCCTCCTCGGGCACGCGGTCCACCTTCTGAGGCAGGCTGATGCACAGCAGCTCCCTGGGAAGCTGGAACAGCACGCTGTCGGGCGAGCTGCTGGCCTCGGTATACAGCAGGCTCTCGTTCAGCCCGTAGCTGGAGAGCAGCTCCAACCGATCCTCCTCGCGGCTCTTCATCTTGATCAGGCAGCCATCGATGCGGAGAGTCTCGACGATGCGGCGCGAGATCAGATTCATGACGCTGTAGGTGTCCGCGCCATCGCACAGGGCGCGACCCACCTCGACAAAAGGCGACAGATGATCCGGGCTGGACATGGCGTTCCTTTTTCTGGTCCACGGATTCAGGAGCGAATCGGCATTCACGCGGAATGCGGTGGAGGGACAAACCCGCCGGAGCAATGCGATGGCAACGAGGCTGTCA
>JALOPI010000020.1 GCA_025453975.1 Syntrophobacteraceae bacterium | reverse complement strand
CCCGCCAGGGATGACGCGCCCTGGACCTCGATGCCGTCGGACTCCACCAGAACCGCCCCCCCGGCGGGCGAAGGCCAGTTCAAGAACAGCAGGGCGAGAGCCAGGGCGGGCAGGAGCCGTCCCGGCACGGCACCGGGCCGTGCCCTGCCCGTGGCGGCTCCATTCAAGCTGAAGGACATCCTGATATCTTCCATCGTCCGTGGGCCATCCACCGTCGCGCGCCGCCCTCGATCCCGCGATGGAATCGCGGCGGCGCTTTTCCTTTGACTGAGTGTGGCATCCCGAAGATATTAGAATCACTCCGCTCCCATGATCAACCCCTTTCGGCCGGGATTCCTTGGAGCACGGGACATGCTGCCCATCCGGGAACTGCTGAGCAGGATACGCTGGGACCCTGCCCTGGGGTCTTCTGCCTTCGAGATCGGCTACGTGGACCATCTGCGGAGGGAGACGGTGCGCATACCGTTCAGAAGCATGCGCATGGAGCCCGGAAACCGCTTCTTCTTCGACATGGAGGACGAGGACGGGAACATCCGCTCCATCCCTTTGCACGGAATTCGCGAGGTTTATCGCGATGGGGCTCTGATCTGGAAACGGACTTCCCCAATGGAGGCGGAGGCACCATAAGGCCCACTCCCTCGTAATCCGTTCCTGGGAGTGAGCGGAGCCGGGAATTTCAATCTCGGAGGAGCTGCGGCATGGGAGAAGCACAATCCAGACTCCTGGTCTGGAATTATTCGGCGGCGGAGAAGACGAGACTGGACGAGATTCTGAAAGAGATCGGCGCCCCGCCGGCCGTGGCCATAGCTCCGGAGCAGGGTCGCCTGAAGGTCGGGGACATCGTCCAGGGGCGATCGTCCGACGGCGAACCGCTGACGAGCGAAGAGAGGGTGATTCTGTTCCATGAGATCCCTCACAAAGGGATCCTGTTTCTCATCGACTATTTCAAGCAGACCGGCCTCCCGCGGCCCATCTACGCCGTGGTGACCGAGCATTCCATCCAGTGGCCCTTCAACGAGCTGCTCGAGCATCTCATCGAGGAGCGCGACCGGATGGAGGGCGATCCCGCGGGGAGCAACGAGGATTGATCCGACCGCGTTTCGGGCGCCGCTGGCCTACTGTGGCCGTCCGAGACCTTTCGTTGCGAGCCACGCCCGAAAGCCTCGGTTTCCGTCATCACTGGGTTGCTGGAGATTTCTCTCTTCGCCGCGCCCCGTTCCCAATGACGTGGAGGTACACCTTGAGCGCTGGTGAGCTGGTCTTCCCGTCATTGCGACCGAAGGGAGAAATCTTGAGATCCCTCACATTCGTTCGGGATGACCGCACCACAAACTCAGACCGTTCGCAGTGTATCTTCGGAAAGCCTCCCGGCCTGCTGGCGGGATGTGGAGAGCAGGACGCGGAGCCTGGAAGGCATGGTGAGGCGGAGAGGGGAGGGCGGGCTTCATTCAGGGGGACCGGACGATGGGCTCCAGCCTGCAGCGGGGCAGGGAGGACAGATCCCGGGCGGACATCTCGATGGTGCGCGTGCAGACGCCGCTCCCGCAGAAGATGAGCCCCAGGCCGGCCAGGGATCGGTCCAGCACCACCTCCACATCCTCCCAGATGGCGAAGGGACCGACGCCGCCCACCTCGAATCCCAGGACGCTTTCCACCTCCCCGGGGGAAACGGTGCGAAGATCGGTCCGCCTCACCCGGAAGGCCGACGCCAGGAGCCGGTAGTCGATGCGACCGCTTCCAGGGACGGCCGCCAGGATCCAGGGACCGTCCTTGATCTTGAAAACGACGGTTTTCAGCAGGTTGCGGGTGAGGTGACGGGCATGGAGGTGAGCTTCCTCGATGGTGCGAACGGGCGGGTGCTCGTGGAGCCGGAACGCCGCTCCCGCTTCATGAAGCATTTCCATGATCCTCTCATACGCCGTGCTCATGCCTGATGACCCGGGACCCCCAGGAGCAATGAAGCAAGCCCATCGCCAGAAACACGCAGCCTCTCCCCGCACCCTGTCACTGGCCACGGCAAGGCTGGACCCATCAAAGGAGCGTGAGGTAGCGCCCCACTTCCCATGGGGTCACCTGGCGCATGAACTCGCCCCATTCGGCCTTTTTGAGGCGGATGTACTCGTCGGCAATGGGCCCGAGCCCCCCGCGCACCACGTCGTCCGCCTCCAGGGCCTCGATGGCCTCCACGAGATTCTGAGGGAGAAGAATCATGCCGCGGGCCCGCCGCTCGTCATAGGACAGGTTCCAGGCGTTCTCGCCGATGATGGCTTCCCCGGGGTCGATCTGGTTCTGGATGCCGTCGAGCCCCGCCGCCATGTGAACGGCCAGAAGCAGATAAGGGTTCACCATCCCCGAGGGAGATCGGTCCTCGAACCTTTTGGCATCGGGACACCGCAGGAGCTGGGTGCGATTGTTGTCCCCGAAGGAGGCGAACGCCGGCGTCCATGTGTAGCCCGACTTGGATGAATAGACGAACTCTCCGCTCTGAATGCGACGGTAGCAGTTGATGGTGGGGGAGGCCACGGCCGTGATGGCGCGGATGTGCTTCAGGAGTCCCCCGACGTAGTGCCTGGCCGTGGCGGAGATCCCCAGTCCCTTGGGGTCACCCTCGCCGGGAGCCGCCGGGAACAGGTTGCGGCCGGTTCCAACATCGGCCACGTGGAAGTGCAGGTGGGCACCCGACCCCGTCTTGTCGTTGAAGGGCTTGGCCATGAAAGTGCACGTGGCGCCGTATCTGGCCGCCACCTGACCCGCCATCATGCGAAAAAGGGTCAGCCGGTCGGCGGCAAAAAGGGCGCTGGTCCAACCGAAGTTGACCTCATACTGGCCGTTGGCGTCCTCGTGGTCGCTCTGGTAGACATCGAACCCCATCTGGTTGCCGTAGCGGATGATATCCTGCAGGTAGTCCATGGCCTGACTCATGCCCCTGAAGTCGTAGCAGGGCTTGGCCAGGTTGTCGACTCCCAGGGGATCCCAGGGCTTGAGCTTCCCCTCGGAGGTCTGGGTGACCAGGAAATGCTCCGGCTCGAAGCCCCCGTTCAGGACAAAGCCCTCCTCGGCGAAGATCGCCATCATCCGCTTCAGGTTGGTGCGGGCACAGTACGGCCAGGGCTCGTCGTCCACGAAGATGTCGCAGCTGGCGACGGCCACGTTGGGCTTCCAGGGAAGCTGCACGAAGGTCCCCAGGTCCGACCGGGCCATCATGTCATGGCTTTCGGGCCCCTGGCCGAGTCCCCAGACGGCCCCGCCCGCGAAGCCTGCTCCCGAGTCCACGAGATCGTCGAAGCAGTCCACCGGGACCTGCTTCACCTTGGGGGTCCCATGAATGTCCACGAAGCGCGCCAGAAGGAATTCGACCCCCTGGCTCCTGAGGGCATGACGAACCTCTTCCCGCACTCCGTTCACCTGGCTCTCACCGTTCAGTACCGCGAGCATCGACATGGGCACGCCCCTCTCCTCGTTGTTTATTGTTCAGATCTTTTCTTTCATCAAGTGCACCCAACAAAGCACCGCTCATGCCAGACTCGATGGGGCCGCACAGAAAACCCGCTCCAGATGATGATCCACTAACCATCCGGCTTTACTATATTTTATTATATGTCTCCATGACAGCTCCATCACAGCAACACATCCAACGACACATATTTGTTCCCTGCATGGAGCCATCGGAGCGTGACAAGATGGAGATTGGCTCAGGCTCTTGTTTTAGAGTGTCCACTCCTTGGAACTATCTTTTACTGTCATTAAATACTGAAAAACAATTTTGTGCCGTTCAGCCCGGAAGCTTTCCACCCACTCCCGCTGTCCCCCCTTCAAAACGAAGCTCGGGGCTCCTGGCCCGACGCCAGCGGAATGTCGAACGCCTCCCGCGCGGCCAGCGATATGGACCGCATGTCCTCGGGCTCCAGGTTGTGCACCCGGGTTTTGCCCGTGCACCGGGCGATGATGGCCGTCTCCTGGGATGTCCCCTGAATCCAGTTGACCAGGGCCAGGCTCAGCTCCTCCGGAGAGGCAGCGGGGTCGAAGCGCAGCCCCCCGCCCTCGACGACGCCGCCCAGGGCCAGGCCCGCCGCCACCCCGAAGGCGCAGGCCTGACCGTTGAGGGCCAGGATCTTGGCCACATCCGTTCCGGAGCGCATCCCACCGAAGTGGATGAGGGGGATCTCCTCCTCGCGTCCCACCTCGCGGAGGATTCGCAGCGCATCCCGGATGACGGTCCACCTCGGCTCATCAGCCAGCTCGACCCAGGGATTCCATGCCCCCCCGCTGCTGTCCAGAAGGATCACGTCCAGCCCGTGATCCAGGGCAAGATTCAGGGCCGGGTCCAGTACGCCATGGCCGATGACGATGCCCAGGAGCTGATGGGGCTTCAGACGCGTGGGAGGCGCGGGCCATCCGGAAGCATCCGTCGAAAAGCTCCTGTCTTCGATCTCCCCACCCATGGCCGGGCTCGACAACCCAGGATTCGGATGGACCGAAGGGGAGGGAAGGGACTGCCCGCCGTAGATCAATCCAGCGGCGTCAGAGCTCGGCACATCCCCGGGCAGCACCAGCTGGAGCCATGGGAAGGCTGCCCCACCCGGCCCGGGCACGGAGCCGCTGTCGGCCGAGGGCAGGGGGGAGCGCCCGATGTAGCCGCATCCCGTGGCGGCCAGGGCCATGGCCACGGCCTGCCGCACATTCTCCGGAGCCCCGTCGAAGCCCGTCAGGAAGAAGGGCTGCTCCAGATCGAGGAAAGGCGCCCCCTCGGGCAGGCTGCCGATTCCTTCGGTGCGGCCGATGCGTGTGCGCGTGGAGCACGCCTCCCGGTATGGATCGATGACCAGGCGGGTGAGGGCGGCCGAAAGGAAAACCAGGTCGTCCAGCCGGGCCGGACGGTCCCCGGGAAAGGGGTTCTCCCGTGGCGCCAGGACCGCCTCCAGCATTCCGCGCTGCAGGCTCGCATCCCCGGCTTCGGCGCGGGTCATGGCCTGAATCACGGCCCGCGCCCCGCGGTCGAAGCTGGCCGATCCCGTTTCCGAATCCGTCCGCCGAAATCCTCGGGACGCCGCGATGAACCGGGAGTCGCGCTCCCGGTATTCCGGGGCATGGGGGAGGCGGGTCATGGCGGCGGCCTCGGGAGTCAGGGCCACCAGGTCGTCCCGCCGGAGCTGTCCCACGTCCGAGTAGCCCAGTCCATGGACGACGGCGGCGAGCTGCCATCGTATGGACTCGAGATAACGGTGCATCCGCAGAGCCATGGCTTCCACGTCGAACTTCCGAACCAGCTCCGGATCCTGGGTGGCGATGCCCACGGGGCATTGGCCCGTGCTGCACCGCATGCAGCCGATGCAGCCGGCCGCGACGAGCATGCCCGTCCCGAGCCCCACCGCCGCGGCCCCCAGGGCGATGGACTTGGCTGCGTCCACCCCGTTCTGGATGCCCCCCATGAGGACGACGGGGAGCCGCCCCCTGGCATCCAGCTCGGCCAGCCCGTCCATGGCCTCCATGATGGCGGACAGGGTCGGGATCCCCACATACTCCAGCACCTCGCTGGCGCCGGCACCGGTTCCCCCCTGGAGTCCGTCCAGCTCCACGAAGTCCAGGCAATCCTTGAGGGCGATCTTGATGTCGTCCCGCGTCCGCCCGGCCCCCAGCTTGAGCCCCACGGGAAGCCGCCAGCCGACGGCCTCGCGCAGCTCCTCGATCTTCATGATGAGATCGTCCCCGCCCAGGACGTCGGGGTGCCGCGACGGGGATCGCAGGTCCATTCCCGCCGGGATGCCCCGCATCTCGGCGATCTCGGGGGTGAGCTTGGAGGCCATGAGCTGCCCGCCGAGGCCGGGCTTGGCCCCCTGGGAGATGTAAAGCTCGATGGCGTCGGCGCGCTTCATGTCGTGGATGTTCCACCCCAGTCGCCCCGACAGGCACTGGGCGATGAGCTGCCGGGCCTCGGCCCGCTCCACGGAGTACATGCCGCCTTCGCCCGTATTGTCGCAGATGCCCGAAAGGCGAGACGCCATGGCGAGGGCCGCCTTCATGGGACCGCTCACGGCACCGTAGCTCATGGGGGCGATGAGCACGGGCATGCTGAGATCGAGGGCTCTCCCGCCGTGCTTGCCCCCGATAAAGGTGCGCAGATTGACCCGGGAAAGAGCCTCGGGATCCTCGCCGGCCCTGGAAAGGTCGGCCTTGAAGGCCAGGTCCCCGAAGTGAGGAATGTGGCGGGCAGCGCCGTAGCCTCGGACGCGGTAGCGCCCGATGGCGCTCTTGACCCGGATGTCCTCCTGAACCCTCGCATTCCAGATGCCCGCCCCAAGCCCCGAGAACTCGGGGAAGGAAATGCTCGCGCCACGGGGCTCGGGGGCGCCGTATCGAAGGCCTTTCCCGGCGCAGACGATCTTCCGGAAGCCTCCATGGAACGCAATGCCGTAACGGTCCAGGAGCTCGCGGATGGATTCGATCTCTTCGGGCTCGGAGTCGCACTCCATGGCGTCATGGCCGAGGGAGTCGATGCGGCCGCCGACGAAAATCTCGCCTCCCGCCATGTCCTCTCCCACCTTGTGTCCGGAGCTCCCCAGGATGATCATGCGCCCCCCGTACATCATGTAGCCCGCCATGAAGCTGGAGCTCCCGCCGCAGCAGAGGACTCCCTTCTTCATGACCTGCCCCGCCCGGGACCCCATGTTGCCGCGGATGACGATTTCACCGCCCCGCAGGGCCACC
This sequence comes from Syntrophobacteraceae bacterium, assembly GCA_025453975.1. Classification (GTDB taxonomy): domain Bacteria; phylum Desulfobacterota; class Syntrophobacteria; order Syntrophobacterales; family Syntrophobacteraceae; genus JALOOX01. The sequence continues at coordinate 50,142 of JALOPI010000020.1, read as the reverse complement.
CCGGCGATGGCGCCGGCGTTCCCCCCCACGACGATGGAGCCTCCCAGCATGTTGTCGCCGACGCCCCAGCTCACGTTCTTCTCCACCTCGATGGCCGGGCCGTCGCTGAGCCCCCCGCAGAAGTAGCCGGCGGATCCCCTGATCTTCAGGCGGATCGGGTTGGCGAGCCCGACGGCGATGTAGTGTCTGGCGTCGGGGTTGATGATCTCAACATCCAGGTGATTGGCCCCGTAGCCCTTGATGACTTCGTTGGCCGTGCGGATGGACATTTTGGAAAGGTCGATGATGGCCATGGGCTTCAAACTCCCCTCATGATTCAACAGGCGCGCTTCCAGAGGCCGAAGGTACCTGGGGGCGGCTCGCTGGTTTCCAGGGACTGGCCGGGAAACAGCCGGTTCAGCCCCACCTCTTCGGATGAAACGGCAATGAGCTCGTCGTCCTCGTAGACCACCAGGGGCTTGGCGGCCAGCGGATCCTTGGCGTATCCAATGGCGTCCCGGGTGGCCACCAGGTACGAAAAGGTCCCGTCCAGGTCCTCCACCGAGAGCCCCAGGGCCGCTTCCAGGGACACCCCCTGGCTCATCCGGTAGGCCAGGTAGACAGCCACGAGCTCGGTGTCGTTCTCGGTCTGGAAAGTCATGCCGCGCCGCTCGAGCCGCCGGCGCATGATCCAGTAGTTGGTGATCTGCCCATTGTGGACCGTGGCCACGTCGGCGAATCCCGAAGCCCAGAACGGATGGGACGTGTCCGGATGAACCCCGGACTCGGTGGCCAGCCGGATGTGGGCGATGCCGTGGGTGCCGTCGAAGTCCGCGATGCCGTAGCGGTCCGCCAGCCCGCGGGGCTGACCCACATCCTTGATGATGTCCAGGGACCTCCCCATGGAGACCGGCTTGCATATCCGCTCCACGGCACGGGTGAGAGAGAGTGGATCCCCCGGATACCGCACGAGCAGCCCGTAAGTGCAGCCCTCCGTCCCTCCCTGGACGATACGGGCTCCCGCCCCTTCGAGCTGTGAGTGGATCAGCCGGATGTCCTCCCCGCCCTTTTCGCCCGCCCCCACGAAGAACCTGAGCCGCCACGCATCGGCCAGGGGCTCCCGATAGAGGGCCCAGCCCGCCGAGTCGGGCCCACGGTGGAGGGTGGCGTCGAGCATCTCCGTCAGGGCCTTTCCCGTGGTCATTTTGAGCTTCCCGCGTTTACCGTTCTTGAAGAGTATTCCCGCTATGGCGCACATGAGCGACTCCGTGGGTTTTGAGCTTCGGTTTCAGGTTGTCTATTGCCGGCGCCCGTTGCTCAGCCTCTCCGCTGCCCCACCGACGGGACCGGGCTGCGCTCCGGCCGTCCTTGCGCGGCCCTGGGACAGCAACACAACGCGACCACTCCTTGCGGAGACCTTTGGGACCGGGACCCGATCCACCCAGGGATGGGTGGACCCGGCCCGGGGCGCGGCCGACACTACCGGTCCGAGGATGTCCATGGTCCGGGCCCCGGGCCCGGGACGTCATCCGACCGTTTGCTCGGGCTAATCCGTGAAGCGCGGCGATACGATGATGGAAAGGAAGCGGATGGGAAGCGAGAACAGGTCCTCGGGACCATGCGGAGCATCGGCATCGAAGAAGAGGGAATCCCCCGGCGACAGTCGATAGGATTTGTCGCCGTGCGTGTAGAGCATCTCCCCCTCGAGCATGTAGATGAACTCGGTGCCCGGGTGCTGGAACAGGGGAAAGACCTCCGACTCCTCCGTCAGGGTGATGAGATACGGCTCGACGGAAATGCTCTTCCCGACGCTGTGCCCCAGGAGCCGATACTCATGGCCCGCCCGGGTGCCCCGCCGCTCGATGACGAGACCCTGCCCCGCCCGCACGAAGCTCGCGTCCCGATCCTCCTCGTATTTCCGGAAGAAGGCCGTGAAGGGAATGTTCAGGGCCCGGGAGAGAGCCTGGAGCGTACCCAGGGATGGAGAGGCATTGCCGTTCTCGATCTTGGAGAGCATCCCGGCCGAGAGATCCGCCAGCTTGGCCAGCTCGGCGATGGTGAGATCCATCTTCTTCCGAAACGCCCGAATCTCACGACCGATGGCCAGCTCGAGCTTGTTCCCGGGACCGCCGGCGGAGCCGACATCCACGGGGCCGTTCCTCATCTTCATTCTTCGCCGCGGCTCTGGCATCCTCTCCCCCCTGCGTCCTCGTGCTGGCTCCCTCTCGCGAAGGTTCCCAAGACTCATGATCTGCCTCGTATCTAGCAGCAGGCCGCGGGGAGAGTCAACCGCCTCCATATTTCCTCAACGTCTTCCTTTTGCTCGGATCATCCGCCGCGCCACCCTCACGGCAGCCAGCGACTCAGGGCGCTCTCCCCGGCGGGTCGGATCCCAAACTCCTCCCCCGCAAGGGTCAGAGCCTCGGCGAGATCGTGCCCATACCCCCGGGAGCAGGCCACCAGAAAGGCTCCATCCCCGCCGTCCGCCTTCAGGGCCACCAACGTCGACGGGATGTGGGCGAAGGGTCCCTGAAAAAGGGAAGGGGCTCTGCGTCCGGGCTCGGCCAGATCCAGGGTGGTGAGCTTGTCGGCCACGCTCAGCGCATGGCTTCCCGCCACCGCCAGAAGCAGCCAGCCGTCGGTCACCTCCGTCAGGGAAGGCTCCACCTCGGACCCTCCCCCCCCGAATCCTTCCCCCAGCTGCCACACGAGGGCCTGGGATGACCCCATCCGCCCCACGAGAAAGCCCTCCACCCAGACCACCTGCCCCGGGGATTCGGGGACCCCCAGCCCCCACGGGGCGACGGTCGTCAGGCCGGCCCCTTGAGCCAGCCATTTGCGTCGGTGGCTCAGATCGATGATGAAGGGCCCATGTCCGGCCTCGCCTTCATATTCCAGGACGACTTCCCAGCCGTCCCGCTCCACGCTCCTGAGCGCCCTCCCCTTGAGATGCACGGGGGACCGCCGACGATATTCACTCACGGGCTGCTCCAATTTTGATGTCGGGCTTTCAGTTTTCGACCGTCGGTTTCCGATCCCTGCCGTCCGATTCCCGTTCACATCCTCATCCTCAAGCCCTCGGGATCGTAAAAGGGCATGGTGGCGACCACGGCGCCGAGAAGCTTTCCGTTGCATTCATCCTCGTAGATGGACCACTCGGCACCGACGGCCGACAGGGGCTCGTCCACCAGGGCCATGCCCACCACCTCGCCCAGTGCCGGGCTGAACCGGGCGGTGCACACATAGCCCCGGATCCTGCCGTCCACGATGACGGAGCCATCCCGGGGGGGCCGATCGGCGGGGGACTGCATCTTGAAGCCCACCAGCTTGAGGCGCTCCTCCTGGTGCTCGGTGTGGATGAGGGCCGCCGCTCCCACGGTGCGGGCGCCGGGCTTGTCCCGGTGCCAGAGGAAGCCCAGACCAAGGTCATGCAGGGTGGTGCGCTGCTCCGACTCCGAACCGATGATGACGTGTCCCTTCTCCATGCGCAGGAGGTTCTGGGCCTCGAGGCCGAAAGGCTTCATGCCGAGCTCGCTTCCCGCTTCCGCCACCAGCCCCCAGGCCGCCTGCATGAGAGACGAGGGCACGTGGAGCTCGTAGGAAAGCTCTCCCACGAAGCCCAGCCGCATGGCACGCACGGGGATGGAGCCCCCGATTTCAAGCTCCCTGTAGGCGGCAAACGGGAACGACTCGCTGGACAGGTCGAAATCCGTCACCTTCTGGAGAACCTTCCGGGCATTGGGCCCCGACACGTTGATGACCCCAAAGGCATCGGTGAGGTTGACCAGGTGATAGTCCCAGGACTCGAACCGCGTGTGATAACGGATCCACTCGACGGTGAGCCCGGCCCGGGCCGTTGAGGTGGTGAAGTAATAGTCGCCGTCCCCCCGCTTCACGACGACGCCGTCGTCCAGGAGACAGCCGTCCTCATTGCACATGGCCGAGTACTTGATCCGCCCCTGGCGGGTATTGGACATGTCCCCGACATAGACCCGCTGGAGCGCCTTGAGGGCATCGGCACCATGGATGCGGAACTTGCCCAGCGTCGACCCATCCAGGATTCCCACGTTATGGCGCACGTTGAGGATCTCGTCATGGGCGGTGGCGTCGTCCCCGAACCGTCGCGCCCGACTCCAGACCCCCACCTTCTCCATGCGGCCGCCCGCCGCGACCTGCAGCCCATGGACGGGAGTGCGCCTGGACATGACATGCGCCGAGCCCGCGTAGGTGGCCAGATGGATCGGACGCAGAGGCGGGCGCACCGTTGTGGGCCGGGGCTCCGGGTCTGGAGATTCATGGGACTGGGCCACGTACAGGGCCAGGTTGTGACCCGGCACGCCCCCCTGGCTCGGCCCCGTCCCCGCCGCCGAAAAGCGCTTGATGAGCTCGGGGACATCGAAGCCCGACGCCATGGACTGGCTCACGTTCTTGACGGTGGTATCCTCGTCGAAGCAGATGAAGCTTTTGGATCCCTTGACGGGTCCCGAAACGAGCTTGGAGCCGCGTGCAGGCCCGGGCAGCGAGGATTTCTTCTCCGCCAGGGAGCGCAGGGCTTCGGTGGCGTCGACGCCGCAGTGGCTCACGGCGCACAGCCCCGCCTCTCCTCCTGAAAGCTCGATGGACCGCGGATCCTGGAGACCCAGGAGCCTCCCCGCCGCGTGCAGGCCCGGGGGCAGCTGGACGGGCAGAAAAAATCCCGTCCATGGATCGTGGGTCAGCCGGGCTCCGGCCAGACCGAGGGGTCCCGTGGCCGGAGTGAAGCCGGCGGACGCCGCCAGCAGGTCGCACTCCACTTTTTTGCGCCGAGCCCCGTTGACGGAGCTGAGGGTCACCGCCTTCACCCCGCGGGAACCGTGGGCCTGCACCGCCACCCAGCCCCGCATGAAGGCAATGGATCGTGCCGCCAGGTCGGCAACGAGCCCGGCATCCTGTCCATCTTCCCGGACGTCCGCCACGCAGGCGACCTCCATCCCCAGGTCCGCCAGGTCCAGGGCTGCTTCGATCCCGAGATCGCTCCCCACGCTGAATACAGCCCGGCAGCCCGGCAGGATCCCCCAGGTCCTCGCCAGCCGATGGGCGCAGGAAGGCTGCATGACGCCGGGCCGCTCGTTGTTCTCGAAGACCAGCGGCCGCTCGATACAGCCCGTGGCCACGACGATGGACCTGGCCTGGATCTCCACGTAGCGCTCGTCGAACGGGGCCGAATCGCCGCCCCGCTGAAAAGCCGTGACCTGCAGGGTGGGGTAGACGCCCACGGCGGGGGCATGCTTCAGCACCCGGACGTGGGGATGCGACTCCACACGGACCGCGAGGTCGACGGCACGCTCCCTCGGGATGACGCCTTCCCCGTACGGACGCTCCCGATACTCCAGGAACCCCCCCAGCCATGGACGGGATTCCAGGAGAACGACGCGAAGCCCCCCGTCCGCCGCCGCCAGCGCCGCGGACATCCCCGCCGGCCCGCCCCCGATGACGCACACGTCCGTCTTGAGGTAGACTTCATCAAAGCGGCCCGGCATGACGAAATCCGGCTCCAGCCTCCCCAGTCCCGCCGTCCGGCGCAGGAGCGGAACGACCCGGGGCCAGAGGGACGCGGGCCTGTGGAACAGGCGGTAATAGAATCCGGCCGGCATGGCCCAGCTCAGACGATCCATGAAGCCCATGAAATCAAGCTCGGGACTCCCCATGACGTTCTGGGACTCCACCCTCATGCCGCTTCGAAGGGGCGTCAGCTCCGCCGAAACGTTGGGCACGCCGTCCACGGCCACCAGGGTGTTGCCGCTCTCCCCGTCCAGGCTGTAAAGGCCCCTGGGGCGGTGGTACTTGAGGCTCCGCGAAAAGATCCTCACTCCGCCGGCGTAGAGCGCCGTGGCCAGCGTGTCCCCCTCCAGTCCCGCGATCTCCCGGCCCCGGTAGCTCAGGGTCCTGGGCTCGCGGGGATCGATCCTCAAAGTCTTCAAGTGGCGCAGACGGCTCACAGCTCTCCCTCCCCAAGCCCGTCGTGGAAGGGGCCTCCCACCTGGGCATTGATCCGGGTGTCCCGCTCGATGCGAAACCAGAGGCCGCATCCATCCCGGTGCACCCACCACTCGCGCTGCACGCCCGCCACGCTCCGATTCATATGAACATAGCGGCACCAGGCCTCCGGGGTGAGGGATGCCTCGTCGGGCCTGGGCCCCCGGTCCTCGCCACCGTATCGGAATTCGTATCCGTTGCGAGCGCCGCAGATCGGACACGTGATGTTCAGACTCATTGTGATGCCTCCTCGCCGGGTCTGTCAGTTGTTGGCGGAATATTCCATGAGGGCCGCCGTTTCTCCCATGAGCCGGTGCCGCTCGAAGCGCCGCAGGGAAAAGGGCTTCAGAATGGGCGGGCATTCCCCCGTGGCCATGAGCTCCGCCATGTATTTTCCCGTCACCGCCGACGACTTGAAGCCGAAGTAGCCCCAGCCGCAGTCCATGTAGTAGCCTTCCACCGGGTCGTTTCCGTCCATGATGGGCGCCATGTCGGGGGTCATGTCCGCCAGGCCGGCCCAGGTGCGCATGAACTTGAGCCCCTTGAGGCACGGCATGAGCTCGGTGACGGCCTCGGCCTGGTGCTTGATGTAATGGGCCGAGGTTCCCGTCGTGGTGTTGGGCCAGGGATCCATGTGGGCCCCCGTGGCGATCTCGCCCTTGAGGGTCTGGTTGGCATACACGTGATAGGCCCCCGACGAGATGACATGGTCCAGGAGGGGCTTCAGAGGCTGCGTCACCATGGCCTGGATGGTGAGAACGCTGATGGGAAGTGGCAGATCCAGGAGGCGGCTGGAAAGGTCCGCCGAGTAGCCCCCGGCCGCGTTCAAGACCCGAGGCGTCTGGATCCTGCCCTTGTCGGTCTCCACCGAGACGACGCGGCCTCCCCGGACCCCAATTCCCGTGACCTCCGTCCCCTGATGGATGTGGACTCCAAGCCGCGACGCCCCCCTGGCCAGCCCCCACACCACGGCGTCGTGGCGCACGATGCCGCCCGGCGGATGGAACATGCCTCCGGCGATGGGGTACCGGGGGCGGTCCGAGATGTCCAGGAGCGGCACCAGCTTCTTGCACTCGAGGGCATCCACCAGGTGGATCTCGATACCATGGTACTGAGCCGAGGCCACCTGGATGCGCATGGCCTTGAGGGCCGCCTCGCCGTGGGCCAGGTTCAGGTTCCCGCAGTCGTGGAACATGAGGTTGAAGTCCAGCTCGCGGGTGAGAACGGGCCAGAGCTCCAGACCCTCCTTGTAAAGGGGGAGGTTTTCCTGGGTGCGCTGATTGGCGCGGACAATGGCCGTGTTTCGACCCGATCCGCCGAACCCGACGAACCGCTTCTCGATGACCGCAACGTTGGTCATTCCATGCCGGGAGGCCAGAAAGTAGGCCGTGGCCAGCCCGTGCAGCCCGCCGCCGATGATGACGGCATCGTAGCTCGATTGGAGAGCGTGCGTTTTCCAGAGCCGCTTCCTTGTGCCGAACATGCTGTCTCCTTGGAGTCCTTCCGCTTTGGACAAATATTGCCTGACATTCACTTATTTTGAGGATCATCCGGAGCCGGCCTTGACGGGGCTCCGCCGCTAAGCCCGCAACACTCCTGCCGCCCCGGACGGAACCCGAGACGGCGGCGAGCCGCGTGGCTGCGATCAAGGTAAGGCAACCTTCATACCATCCTTGGGTGCCGGAGGCAGACATCGCCCCGAATGCCAGGAACTAAAGGAATAAAAAATTACTGGAGAGAATTTTCAGCGAGGAAAACTGGCGAAGGCGAGCTTTCAAGGCAACGGTTTCGTTTCACAGCGCTTCCACCGTGCCTTGCTCAGAACATTTTTGTTCCCTTGCCAGTCAGGGGAGCCATCTCGCCACGGATGAGACCTCGGCGGGAGTCACTCGGTGCCGACCTGCCGGAGATATTGGCCCAGGGCCATGAGGGGAAAGCAGTTGCGGTAGTTGTGGTAGCGGATATAGAAATGATTGGGAAAGCCGGTTCCGGTGAAATGGGCCTCTTCCCACGTGCCGTCGGGCTGCTGGTTGCGGACCAGGTACTCGATGCCACGCTTCACCTCGGCACTTTCGGCCTCGCCGGCCGCCAGTAGCCCCATGACCGCCCAGGCCGTCTGGGAGGCCGTGCTGGGTCCCTGGCCACAAAGGCCGGGATCGCGGTAGGAATCGCAGGTTTCGCCCCATCCGCCATCGTCGTTCTGGTGAGCCTTGAGCCATCGGACCGCCGCCCGAGTCCAGGGAGCTCCCGGGTCCTCTCCAATGGCTTTGAGCCCCCGCAGCACCGACCAGGTTCCATAAATGTAGTTGACGCCCCAGCGCCCCCACCAGGACCCGTCGTCTTCCTGGAGCTTTCGCAGGAAGTCCATTCCCCGCCGGCCCGCCGGGTGATCCATGGCATATCCCAGGGTCCCCATGGCCTCGATGACCCGGGCGCTGACATCGGCCGTCGGGTAATCCAGCATGGCCTCGTTGTCGGCGAAGGGGATGCGATTCAGGACCATCATGGTGTTTTCCTTGTCGAAGGCGGCCCACCCCCCGTTCTGGCACTGCATGCTGAGGCACCATTCCAGCCCCCGGGAGAGAGCGTCTTCCGCCTTGCCGCCCGGCACGCCCGATTTGAGCCGCTCCAGCGCCACCAGCACCACCGCGGAATCGTCCACGTCGGGGTACTTGCTGTTGACAAACTCGAAGGCCCAGCCCCCCGGTGGGCAGCAGTTCTTGACCTGCCAGTCGCCCCCCGTCAGCACCTGCTTTTCGATGAGCCATTCCGCCGCTTTCCGGAGAGCCGGGTGCTCGGGTGCCACTCCGCAGTCCAGGAGCGCCAGGGCCGTCAAGGCCGTGTCCCACACGGGCGAGATGCAGGACTGCATGCGAAGCCCCTGGACGTCCTCGAGGCAGAAATCCTCCATGGCGCGCAGCCCCCTGGCGACGGCGGGATGCTCCAGGGGATACCCCAGGTAATGGAGCGCCAGTATCGAATAGACCATGGGGGGCTGAATGCCGGCCCAGTCGCCGGACTCCTCCTGGTGATCCAGGACCCAGTCCCTGGCCGCCTGGATGGCACGCTTCCGCAGGACCTGAATGGGACGACGCTCGTACTGCTTGATGAAGCGATCCAACAGGAGGAAGAAGCGATGGGTGGGGGAGAGGGGCTTTCGCTTACAGCTTCCGTGGTCCGAACCATCGTGGAGCTCGGGAATCTGGAGCTCCCTGGGCAGCCTGAGCCTCGGCCGGAGGGCCATGACGATGGAGAGCGGCACGATGGTTCCCCGCGCCCAGCTCGAAAACTCATAGATGTTGAAGACGAAGTCGTCCGGCAGCAGCACCACCTCCACCGGCATGGACGGGATGCGCTTCCACTTGTACTGCCCGAAGAGCGCCAGCCATATCTTGGTGAAAACCCGGGAGGCGGCGATGCCTCCTCTTTCCAGAACGAAAGCCCTGGCCCGCGCCATGGGCTCCGAGCGCGGATCTTCCCCGGCGAGCTTCAGGGCGAAGTACGTTTCCACCGTGGTACTGAGGTCGCCGCCGTCGTCGTGGTAAAGCCCCCAGGCCCCGTTGTCGCGCTGCTGTCCCAGCAGATAGCTCACCATGGCTGCCTGGCGACGGGGGTCCAGGGTTCCCAGAATCGTGTGCAGCATGATGTATTCGCTGGTGATGGTCGTGTTGGACTCGAGCTCCGCCCACCAGTAACCCTCTGGATCCTGAATTCCCAGGAAGTACTCGACACCTCGCGCCATGCAGGCCCGAGCCGATCCGTTCAAGGACCGCTGGTCCTGACCGGGCGGAGGCACCGCGCGGAGGTGAGCCGGGGGTAAACCCGTCAGGTAGCTCCAGGCCTTGCTGGTGTGCGGAGAAGCCAGCTCCTTCTGAAAGACCCCGTCTTCCCGGTCGGGGCAGGGAGTACCCTCCAGCTCCTCACTTTCCAGACGATCCGCACTCAATTGCCGTTTGCCGGATACGAAAATCATACGTGATGCCCTGCCCCTTGAGGATCCATAAGCGACAAGCTTGAAATTCGTGTCATCTACACCAGTTGCGAAAGAATCTCAAGTATTCCCGGTGCGGAGGGCCGCGTTCCCGCATCGCCGCGGCAGGGCCAGTCCGGACCCGGAGTCATTTCTCCGGGTCGGCCTCTTTTCCCTTCACCCGCCATCGGAACCAGAGCCGTGAGTCACGCGCCGGTCCAGACCACCAGCCGGCTGTCCACGCACCAGCATCCCTCCGGGCTGGCCAGGACAGGGTTGAGATCCATTTCCTGGATCTCGGGATAATCCATCGCCAGACGCGACAGGGACACGAGGAGATTCTCGAGGGCGGCCAGGTCCACCCCCTTCTGTCCGCGGATTCCCGAAAGTATCGGCCAGCATTGTAGGGAGCGGAGCATGCTCCCCGCATCCTCCGGGGAAACCGGAGCGATGCACCGGGCCACGTCCCGGAGCACCTCGGTGTAGATTCCCCCCATGCCGGCGACGATGACGGGCCCCAGCTGAGGATCCTGCTTCACACCCGCCAGGAGCTCGAGTCCCGAGGCCTGCTTCTGCACGAGGATCCCATCGAGGACAGCCGATGGCGTGACAGCCCGGAAATGCTCCCCCAGCTCGTGATAAGCGCGGCGGAGCCCTTCCTCGCTCCCGACATGCAGGCGAATGCCGCCCTGGTCGGACTTGTGGATCCAGGCATCCGAGATGATCTTGAGGACCACGGGATACCCCTCGGTCCGGGCGAAGCTCACCGCGGCCTCCACCCCCTCGGTCAATCGGGCGGGCACCATGGGGATGCCATAGGCCTCCAGAAGGGACCGGGCCTCGTCCCCCAGGATCACGGGACGCGGGGGAAGCAGGGCTGGCCGGGATGCGGGAGGCGTCAGAGGCGAAAAACGATCCTGCCCGCCCCGGGGCTCCATTTTGTAACGTTCATGACGCCACAGGGCCGAGAGTCCCATGATCGCCTCGTCGATGCTGTCGAAGCATCCCACACCGGCCTCATTCTCCAGGGCCGCCGCCTGGGTGGCCTGGTCCCCCCCGTAGAGCCAGAGGGCCAGGGGCTTGCGCCGGTGGTTGTCGGCCTGGATCTCCCTGGCGGCCGCCACCATGTCCAGGTCCCGGTGCATCGGCGAGGCCATGGCCGGGGCGATGCACAGGACGGCGTCCACCCTCTCGTCGGCCAGGAGCCCCCTCACGGCCCCTTTGAGGACGCCGACGAAGGAGCCCGTCACCATGCCCAGGGGCCAGATGTCCACGGGGTTGCGCAGCCTGTGCCAGGCGATGCGGCTGTTTTCGAGCCCCGCCCGGATGGCCTCGGGAAACGGGGCCAGCTCCAGCCCATGGTCCTCGCAGGCATCCGCCGTCATGATCCCGCAGGCTCCCGTGGCCGTCACCACGCCAACCCGCGGCCCGCCGATGCCATGGAAGCTCAGAAAAGCCTGGCACACCGCCTTGAGCTCGATCATGTTTCGGACCCGGATCAGCCCCGCGGAGCGAAAGGCCCCGTCGATCACCGCGTCCTCGCCCGCCAGGGAGCCCGTATGGGACAGGGCGGCCTCGGCTCCGGCCTCGCTTCGACCGGTCTTGAGGATGATGATCGGCTTGACGCGGGCCACGCGGGCCGCCACATTGAGAAGCTCCCGGCCGCGCTTGAGCCCTTCCATGTGGATGAAGATGATCCGGGTTTGCGGGTCGTCTTCCAGGTACTCCAGCACATCCACAAAGTCGATGTCGCAGCCGTTGCCCACGTCGACGGCCTTTCCCACGCGGTGGGTGAAGCTCTCATAGCCCACCTGGAAAACCCCGGACTGGGCCACCATGGTGAGGGGTGGTGGACTCGGGTCCCTGGCGATATCCACGAAGCCCGTGCTGAAGCTCGTGAAAGCGTTCAGAATCCCCATGGTGTTGGGCCCCAGGACCCGTACCCCATGCTCCCGGGCCATGGCCGTCAGCTGCTCCTGCAGGGCCGCGCCCGCCTCGTCGGCATCCGAGAACCCCTGGCTGATGACGACAACCCTGCGGATCCCCGTCTCGGCGCACTCCTTGAAAACCGGCAGCACCCGATCGCGTCCCACGGAAATCACCGCAAGCTCCGGCACCTCGGGCAGATCCGCCACGCGGGCGTATGCCCGATGTCCCAGTATCTCCGGCACCTTGGGGTGCACCAGGTAAATCGTTCCCTTGTAGCCGTACCGCAGCATCATCTCCAGGTTGTTGTAGGCACCGACCCCGGTCTCTCGCGAGACACCGATGAGGACGACCGATCGTGGATTGAAAAAGGCCTTCATGATCCGCGCTCCATGTTCACTCCGGCAAAACCGCCGAAAGTATCGTAAAGTGTCAGAGGCACCATCGCACCCTTCCGGTGACGCCAGGTCTCCCGTGGGGGCCGCCCCAGGCAATCGGGAGTCTTGGGGCGATGCGCCGCATCTTTTCCCTGCCTGTGTCATTCATGGGCCGACGGGGCTCACTTTATACGATTCCTGGGAACCTTGTCGACTCCCACACGCCATTTTCAGCCACCGAGCCCACCGGGAAACCATTCCCGGAGGCCCCCTGGAGAGTCGCTTCCCGGGATCGAGCCCACGGGATTCATTTCCAGGTGCCCAAACCAGCCTTTTTCCATTAGACTTGAGAAAAACGACTCATGAGGACCTCCCGTGCCCCCGTCCCTCGGCCCGGGTGCGGCCGGGGGCCAGCCTCCACCCATGAGGTGCCCATGGACATACCGAGCCCCGAAACGAAGAGCGCCATCCAGCGGAAGCTGCTGAGCTGGTTCGACACGAGCCAGCGGGACCTTCCGTGGCGCAAGGGCTACCGGCCCTACCAGGTCTGGATCTCCGAGATCATGCTTCAGCAGACCCAGGTCAGGACGGTGCTGCCCTATTACCAGCGCTGGATGGAGCGCTTTCCCGACATTCCGTCCGTTGCCGAAGCACCGGAGGACGTCGTGCTCAAGCATTGGGAGGGGCTCGGCTACTACGGCAGGGCCCGCAACATTCAGCGAACCGCCCGCATCCTCGTCGGGGAATACCAGGGGGAGATTCCGGGGGACTATCAGGCGCTGAGGAGGCTCCCCGGCATCGGCCCGTACACCGCGGCAGCCATCCTGAGCCTCGCCCACGGACAGGATTACCCCGTGGTCGACGGCAACGTGAAGCGGGTCTTCGCGAGGCTTTTCGATATCCCCTGGCCTCTGAGCGAGGGCAGGAGCCTGCGGATCATCGAGGAGACGGCGGCATCCCTTCTGCCCCATGGACGGGCGGGCGCATTCAACCAGGCACTCATGGAGCTGGGCGCCCTGGTCTGCGCCCCGCGATCCCCCCGGTGCCCCCAATGCCCCATCAGCGGGGAATGTCGAAGCCACGGGACCGGGATCGTGTCTCAGAGACCGGTCCCTTCCCCGCGCAAGGCCACCACCCCGTTGCGGGTCGCCGTGGGAGTCCTGGGATCCCGGGGAAGAATCTTCATACAGAAGCGGCCGCCGGGGGGGCTCATGCCGCTGCTCTGGGAATTCCCCGGGGGCAAGGTCCGGGAGGGGGAGACGCCGGAGGAAGCTCTCGTGAGGGAGCTTTGGGAAGAGCTGGAGGTGCGGGTCGGGATCCTGGGCAAAATCGGTGCGCTCCGCCACGCCTACACATCCTTCCGGGTGGAGCTGCACGCTTTCCACTGCCGACTGCTGGACGACAAGGCTCGACCCGTCCTCCGCTCCGCCGTCGAAGCCCGGTGGGTCATGCCCCATGAGCTCACGGATTTCCCTTTCCCCGCCGCCAACGGGAAGCTGATTCGCTCCATCCTGGCCCACCCCCGATGAAGAGTGACCTTGTATCCCGGGGGCCAGCATATTAGATTCCAGAAGATCCACCCTTCATGAGGAGGCCGCCTGATGAACCCGTTCGGAGCTTTAGTGCTGCTCTTCGCTACCCTGAGCCTGGGGATGACCGCCTGCGCGCCCCTGCCTTCGGGACAGATTCCGCCATCTCAATGGGCCGTGCGGAGCTATGTCGTGGACGAGATCGTGGATACGCGTACCGGCTCCGTCATTCCCTTCGAGACCCTCATCGCCGAGCTGTCCAAGGCTCAGGTGGTTTACCTGGGGGAGACACACACGAGCGTCGAAGACCACCGCATCCAGTTGAAGATCGCCCAGGCGCTCCACTCCACGTCACCCGGGCTGATTCTCGCCATGGAGATGTTTCCAAGGGAATCCCAGGCCATTGTGGACCGTTACAGTCGAGGCGAGCTGAGCGAGGAGGATTTCCTCCAGGAGGTCGGCTGGCAAAAAATATGGGGGTTCCCATTTCCCCTCTACAAGCCGGTCCTCAACTGGGCCGTCGAGAAGAAAGTGCCCATCGTGGGACTCAACGCCGCCCCCGACGTGGTGAGGACCATTTCGCGCGGTGGCCTCACGGCGCTGTCCCCCGAGGATCGCGCCCGAGTCGCCGAGGATTTTGACGTGGCCGACCCGGAGCACCGCCGGTATGTCGAGGAGCAGTACGAGCAGCACGTGAAGGGCGGTATCCGCGATGCGAGCACCTTCTATGAAGCCCAGCTGGCCTGGGAGGAAACCATGGCTGAAACCCTGGCGAGCACTCTGGCTCGGCAGGGCAAAAGCGCGCGCATCGTGGTTCTCATCGGGCGAGGTCACGCCAGCCAGCGCTTCGGAGTGCCTCTGCGCACGGTTCGCCGCATTGACCATACCTACAAGATCGTTTTACCCATGCCCCTGGACTATTCGGGGTCGGTGGCCAACCCCCGCGTGGCGGACTATGTCTGGATCACCAATCCTCCCGAAGAGCCCCGGCGCGGCCGTCTCGGAGTGATGGTGAGCGTCCTGGAGAAGGGCAGGGGGCTCGAGGTGCTGGCCGTGGCACCGGACAGTCCCGCGGAGCGGGCGGGTATCCTGGCGGGGGATGTGATCCTTTCGGTGAGCGGCGTTGAAGCTCGGTCCATCGAAGTCCTGCAGTCCACCATCGCCGAGAAGCGGAGCTCCCACGAAATCGTCGTCCGCCGGGGTCGACAGCAGCTCAAGCTCCAGGTTGCCATCCCCGGGGATTGAGAGGGGAATCAGATGTCCAGGATCACCATGGCCTCCCAGCCCTGGGGAGTCTGTTCCACGCGGTAGCGATGGAAGGTCACGGCTTTGACATCCACGACGAGATCATGCCGGGTCGGGTCGATCGCCTCTCCCGAAGCTTGCGCCCGGAGAATGAAGCGTCCAGCCCCCGCCGTGATCTCCAGGCGGTCCAGCCTCAGCAGCAGCTGGTCGGCATCCTTGTAGAAGATGATCTCCTGCAGCAGCTCGAAGAGCAGCATGTCCATGGCGTCGGCCTCGAGCTCCATGTGGCGCGCCTCCACGCGCACGATGGTCTCCAGGTGCTCCACCATGACGTTCATCAAGGCATCGGCCGCGGCGCTGAACAGCTCCTCCACCGTCGCCCCCCAGGCCCGGAAGGCCACGTCGGCCGTGGCGATGTCATCCAGGTACTCAAAAGGCATGGGAAACCTCGCAGCCGCGGAGCTGCCTCAAAATGGGGTCACGGTCGCGGTCCAGCTCCCGTCCGATGAAGACCAGCTCGGTCCGATCCGCCGGAAAAGGCTCGAAGTCGGTCCGCCCAACCACGTAATTGAACAAATAAGAGTCGCCTTCGAAGCAGAGAAAGCCCTTGGCCCGGAACACCGACGCCGGGAGGGAGGGGAGCAGCTGTCGAAACTGCTTTTCATCCAGGGGTGCTTCGGTCACATAGGTGAAGGACTGGAAGCAGGGCTCCCCCCTGCAGCTCTGGATCAGGGGACGCCTGTCCACTCCCAGGCCGAAGAGCAGCTCCAGATCGACGTCGCACCCGACGGTCTTGAAGAAGCAGGCGGTGCTGTTCCATCCTCGGACCTGGTCCTCGACGGCGCGAACCTCCTGTGTGGTGACCAGGTCGACCTTGTTGACCAGGATGATATCGGCCGACTGGAGCTGGGCTCGCGCCGCGTAGCCCACATAGGGGTGCCTCGCGCTGGAATAAGCGTCCACCACGCAGACCACGCTGTCGAGCCGCACCTCTGGCAGCGAATCCTCCACCTCGTAGACCAGGGCGTCGGTTTCGGCCACTCCCGTCGCTTCGACGAGGATGTAGTCCGGACGAGCCCTTTCGAGGATCTCACGCACAGCCGCCTCGAACTCACCCGTGAGGGAGCAGCAGACACAGCCGCCCGAAATCTCGACGATCCGAACGCTGCTTCCCTCGATGATGCGGCTGTCGATGGCCATTTCACCGAATTCGTTCATGAGCACGGCCAGGCGCTTACGCGTCCCGCCGAGAATCCTCCTCAGCAGGGTCGTCTTTCCGCTGCCCAGTGCCCCCGTGATCAGCATGATGGGCGTTCTCAGCTCCATGCCCCCCTCCAGCGATCCTTCTCATCCCTTGACATTGCCGATGGGGATGAACCGCGCCACGCGTCGGCTGATGCCCGCGTCCTCCGTCGCCGCCACCACGTCGTCGATCTCCTTGTAGGCCGGCCCGGCCTCCTCCGCCAGACCGGCGTAGGACGCCGTCCGCACATAGATTCCCCTGGCCTCCATGTCCTGCTGGAGCTTTTTCCCCTGAAACTGTCGTTTGGCCTGGCGACGGCTCATGGTCCTGCCACTGCCGTGGGCCGTGGAGCAGAAGGTCTGGGAGCCGCTCTCAACACCCGCCAGCAGGTAGGACCCCGTTTCCATGCTGCCCCCGACGATGACCGGCTGGCCCGTCTTCCGGTAGATCTCGGGCAGCCCCTCCCGCCCGGGCCCGAAGGCTCGGGTCGCCCCCTTGCGGTGCACCAGCAGCTCACGCCAGCCACCGTCGATGTAATGGCGCTCGATCTTGGCCGTGTTGTGGGCCACGTCGTAGACTTGGTGCATGCCGAGGTCCACGGGATCTCGTCGGAATACCTCCGAAAAAACCTCCCGCACCCGGTGCAGAATCACCTGGCGGTTGGCAAAGGACATGTTGATGGCGCACTTCATGCCGGCAAAATAATCCTGGCCCTCGGGAGAGCGAAAAGGCGCGCTGGCCAGCTCGCGGTCGAGGACCCTGATCCCGTACTTCTTCTCCATGACCTTGAGGAAGAGCTGCAGGTAATCCGTGGCCACCTGATGCCCGAAGCCCCGGCTTCCGCAGTGAAACATCACCACCACCTGGTTCGGCCGCGTGATCCCGTAGGCCCGGGCCAGCTCGGCATCATGGATGTTCTCGGGCCTGGCCACCTGGATTTCCAGGTAATGGTTGCCCGAGCCCAGGGTACCGATCTGCTTGTAACCCCGCTCCACCGCCTTGTCGCTGATCTTGCGGGCGTCGGCGCCCTCGATGCACCCGAACTCCTCGGTGCGCTCCAGATCCTCCGCCCATCCGTAACCGTTGTCGACGCACCAGCGGGCCCCCAGCTCCACGGCCCGCCGGAATTCGTCCCGCGAGATCCTGATGAAGCCGGTGCTCCCCACGCCCGCGGGCACCTGCTGGAAAAGCCGGTCCACCAGCTCGCGCAGATGCGGCCGGACTTCCTCCTCGGTCAGGCTCGTCAGCACCAGCCGCATGCCGCAGTTGACATCGAAGCCGATCCCTCCCGGCGAAATGACGCCCGTGCGCGTGTCCATGGCCGCCACCCCGCCGATGGGGAAACCGTACCCCCAATGGCCGTCCGGCATGCAGAACGAATAGCCGACGATGCCCGGCAGGGTGGCCACGTTGGTCACCTGCTCGATGACCCCTTCGTCCATCTCCCGCAGCAGCTTCTCCGTGGCGAAGATGCGGGCCGGTACCCGCATCCCTTCCTTGTAGGTGACGGGAATCTCCCAAACGGCTTCGGAAATTCGAATGATATTCCTCACGACTGCCATGATGACCTCGCCTTCCGCGGAACAGATCCTGTTCCGCGCACATCGGTCTGGACTTACGAATGTATACCAGATTAAGGCTTGGAAGCTTCGTTTCGGTGGGAGCGGCATCCTGCCGCGACGGGCTCGGATTCGCGGCAGGATGCCGCTCCCACAAACCTTCGAGAACCCTTCAAATCGTAAGAGTCCAATCTCAACGAGTATAATTGGAGAAGTGAGCTGCTTGCAGAGACTCCGGGCCCACGGAATCGGTCGACTGCGCCAGTTGAAAAAACTATACCGATGAAATCTTGAAATGTCTAGCCGCCGCGAGAGGCGGAGCCGTCAAGGCCTCACGAGCCCTCGCCCATGGCCCGCCCGGCTCAGCGGGCCCGGGGAGCGGCTCCAGGAAAGCCTTGCTCGAGCGGTCCGAGTGTAATAAAAAACATCCCTTAAATCCTGCAAAATATCCAACAAGTTGTGATTCGAGCTCACAAGGAGGGGCCTGCATGACCACGGATTTCGATACCGACAGGATGAAGACACGCCTCAAGCAGCTGATTCTCGAGCATGCCTTTCAGTTCTCCGAGCAGGCAGCCTTCAAGCTGGTGAGCGGCGGAACCAGCCAGTTTTATTTCAATTGCAAGAAAGTCACCCTGGATCCGGAGGGACAGGTCCTCATCGGGAACCTGATCTTTCAGGCCGTCCAGGACCTGGCCGTGCAGGCCGTCGGGGGCCTGACTCTGGGAGCCGATCCCATGGCCTGCGCGGTGGCCTACACCTCATGGGTGCGTCAGCAGCCCATCCAGTCCTTCGTGGTCCGCAAGAAAGCCAAGGAGCACGGCACGGCCAGCCTCATCGAGGGCAAGGTGCAGCCAGGGGATCGAGTGGTGGTGGTGGATGATGTGGTCACCACCGGCGGGTCCACGCTTCAGGCCATAGCCGCCTGCAGGGAGGCCCGGCTGGAGGTGGTCCGGGTCGTGGTGCTGGTGGACCGCCAGGAGCTGAACGGGCGCGAGAACATTCTGAAGGAAGTCCCCGATGTGGTCGCCCTGGTGACTCGCGACGAGATCATGTCCCTCTACGGAAGTCGGTAGAGCCGCGGCGGGCCGCCCTCCACCGGGAGGGTCCGGACCTTCCGGTTCAGGCTCTTTCACCGCTCCGGGGGCTCTGCCACGCCCCCTTCAGCCGTTGGAGGGCTTCCATGAGCGGTGTCGGCCGGAAACCGAGACGCCGGGCACGGGAGATATCCAGGGAAACATCCGGTGGGCGTGGGGCGCGCGTCGACACGTCGCGCTGATGGCTCGGCGTGAGCCGCGAGCCGCGAATGTCCAAGGCATCCCGGATCATGAGACCGAAATGATAGCGGGAGATGCGCTCGGTTCCCCCGAGGTGCAAAATCCCCGAGGCCCGATGGAGGGCGAGGGCCAGTCCCATGGCGGCGTCCCGCCCCCAGAGGGGAGTCCTCACCTCGTCCACAAACAGCTTCAGCTCATCCCCACGCCGCATGGCACGGAGCATGGGTCCGAGAAAACTTTCCCCGTGAGGCCCGCCGTCCCCGAACATCAGCGCCATTCGGCAAACCGCCGCGTCCGGATACCGCTCAAGGATCCCCGCCTCCGCTCTGGCCTTCTGCTCCCCGTAGAGGCTCACCGGCGATACAGGGTCTTCCTCCCGGTATGGCGGATTCCGACCGTCAAAGACCAGGTCTGACGAAGTGAATACGAGGGGGATCCGGGCTTGGGCGCACAGCCCGGCAAGGAGGATGGGAGTGTCGACATTGATCCTGGCCGACTCCCGGGGATGCAGCTCGCAGTCGTCGGGCTTAGCCATGGCCGCGGCATGGATCACCCCGTCGGGGCGCACCTCATGGAAGACCTGACGCAGGCGGACGGAATCCGTGAGATCCAGCACGATGCCGCGGACCGATTCCAGGGCCGCCGCGCGTGATCGGACAATGCCCACCACCTCCCACTCCGCAGCCAGGAGGCTGCAAAGGTTCCAGCCGAGAAAGCCCCCAGCCCCCGTGATGAGCAGCCGCCTCATACCGTCACACCCCGCTGCGTCAGAGAGTGCACACCCGGTTTCGGCCTTCCCGCTTGGCGCGGTACATGGCATCGTCAGCCCGGGCGAAAACCGTCTCCGGCTCCGGGTCAGCCTCCTTCACCTCGGTGACGCCCAGACTGATGGTAACGGGAATGGCCTGGTTCTGAAAATAGAACCGCGTCATCTCAATGGCGCGCCGGACTTTTTCGGCCACGATGCAGGCACCGTCCCGGTGCGTGCCGGGGAGGATGATGGCGAACTCCTCGCCTCCATAGCGGGAGAGGAAGTCCGTGGTGCGGATGCAGAGCTTGATCCGGTTGATGATCTCCTTGAGACACTTGTCCCCGGCACGGTGTCCGAAGCGATCGTTGAGATCCTTGAAGCGATCCACATCGAACAGGATGAGGGAGAAGGTCTGCTGGTAGCGGCGGAACCGCTGCATCTCCTCCATGATGTGCTGTTCATAGGCGCGCCGGTTATGAATTCCCGTCAGGCTGTCCAGGAGCACTTCCCGCTCCAGGGACCTGTTGCGCTCCCTGGCCTGTCCCATTTCTTTCTTCATGCTCCGCAGGTTCTGTTGAAGGTCCTCGATCTCGGCACACGCCTTCTTGTAACGAACATCATCCTCCCTGGCCTTGTTGTCGATCACGTTTCGAATCACCGCCAGCTTGGCGAAGACGAATCCCTTGATCTCGTTGACAGACTGCCCGATGACGAAGGACTCCCTGATCCCCTCCATCTGACCTCCCAGAGCCTGGTGGAATTCGGCGTTGGCCTGCTGACCGTCCTCGGCACTCTGAAGATATGTCATGAGGTGCTTTTCGACGTCCAGCAGGTTCTTGCCCACTTCCCGCGCAAAACTGGCCACCTGGTCCTGTTCTCGAACCACCCGACCCATGTAGGACCGGACCAGTCCAACGATCTCCTCTCCCACCGTGATGACCGCGTCGAAGTCCTGACATTCCGTCAAGCGCTTCCTCAGGTCCAGATAGCGCTCCGGATCGGACTGCTCGCTCACCAGCTCGAACTGGTTCAGAATCTTAAGAAAAGCGTTCTTGACCAGGATGGCGTAGGGCTGCTCCCGCTTGATTTCGGGGGACTGAATGTCCAGGACCGGGGTCTGCAGCCATTGCTCATCCTGATCCCAAAGTCTAGGTGCATCGGTCCGCTGCTCCGGGGAGGCCTCCTTGAGAACCCTGTCCTTGAGCCTCTGGAGGCACTGGAACTGGTTTTCAACATCGGCCTCGGCGGAGACCAGCTGGCGAAGCTCCTCAATCTCCCCCATGAGATGCTCGTTCCTGGGGTCGCCGGCCAGAGCCAGGAGGGTCAGCATGGCCCGCTTGTAAAAGTAGCGGGTGCGCGCGATCTCCGCGTCCAGGCCGGCAGCCTGCCTCAGCAGCCGTTTCTCGGCTTCCTCCTTGTCCAGGAGATCGGCCCGCAGGCTCTCCACCTCGCCGGGAGTGGGGGCCACCGGGGTCTTCTCATGCTGGTGTGACCATTTGGGAGGCGGGGGAGGGGGAGCGGGTGACGTCAGAAGCTCCAGCAGTGCTGCTTTCTCCGAGAAAGCCTTCTGAAGGGACGCCGGCGTCAGAGGCTGTCGGGCTGCCGACAGAGCCTTGAGAACATCGATCATGATGACCGACAACCGTTCAACCTCCTGTTTGGAACCCTGAGTAGTCATGAGCTCATTCCCCAAGCCGGGAGACCGGAAAAACAGGCATCTTCCTCCACTCCCCGTTCTCAGTGTTACCGGCGGCCCCCAAAGGCCACCGCCCGGAAATGCTCCGGTACCATCACCAAACCCGTTGCCACCGACTCGAGGACACTTCGGGGTCTCCAGCACCCAGGCCAAGCCGGTGCTTCGGGCGCACGCGTTCCCCCTGGTAGCGCAAAATCCGTTAATGCCAGAAAAATGCCAAACCTGGGTCGGAGCACCCTCCCACCGAGCCCGAATTCTCCGCTGAAGGCCCTCCCAACCATGCCGACCTGCATCCCCGCCCTCTCAGCCAGGGTGCACAAGCCCCGGCGGGACCACGACAGCCTTCCTCCGGTCCTTGCCCCCGCTTCATCGATGCCATCCTTCAGACAGATCCACATCGAGGGCGGACATTCCGCGTGCTCCCGGTGCGGACACTGCATCCGCCCCTCACCTGAGCCGTCCGCGGCGGTTGTTGCTTTGAAAAAATGGGCGTATAAGTGAGATCAAAACTGCCAGGCAAGTGATGTGTCGTCGGGAAGTGCAATATTAACTTGAGAGACGAAAGGATCCTTATGATCAGAAGAATCGCCCTGGTTTGCTGCTTCATCATGGTGTCCGCGACGCTTGCCCTGGCGGAAGGGCCTGTCCCCAAGGACGAGAAAAAACACACGACCCTCGGAAAATATGTCACCGCCGCCGATGCCTATGAAATGTGGAAGGCCAATCCCGACAAGGTCAAAGTCCTGGATTGCCGCCTGCCTCAGGAATATGTCTACGTCGGGCATGCGCCCATGGCCCACAATGTTCCCTCCCGACTCTGGACGGGCAAGTACAGCGCGGAGAAAAAGGATTTCGTACTGGATGAGAACCCCGACTTCGAGGCTCAGGTTAAAAAGCGCTTCGCTCCCGAGGATATCATCCTCGTCATGTGCCGCTCGGGCCATCGCAGCGCCGAATCCGTCAACCGCCTGGCCAGGGCCGGCTTCACCAACGTCTTCAACATCGTGGACGGCTTCGAGGGGGACAAGGTCGCCGACCCGGAAAGTTTTTACAAAGGCAAGCGGATGTTCAACGGCTGGAAGAACTCCCCCGCCCCGTGGACCTATGACCTGGACCCGGCCTTGGTTCATGCCCCATAGCCCACGGTGACGGGATCCGTCACCCTGACGGCACCGGCCTGACAGTGACTCCTGGCCCACCCTCTCACCCCACCCTGCCTTGCTTGAGCGCCCCCGAAGGTTCCCCCTGAAGGGGGCGCCCCTGCGTCGGGACAAGGCATCGATCTTCCCGGAAACGAGTCCTCCGGCGGCGCGGATCCGGCGTGTGCCGTCCGTGCCCATGGCCCCGCTTCAGGATGCATCGCCGTCCGAGGGCGATCCAGACTTGAAATCCAGGCGCCGCATGATCTTCTGGAGGGCCACGCGGCTGAGCCCGCTCAGCTCGGCGGCCCGGGTCACGTTGCCCCCCGTCTTTTCGAGGAGATCCGAAACGTATTTCAGGGTGAAGCGGTGGATCAGCCGCTCCTTGGCGTCCTTGTAGGGCTCGGTGGCCACCCCGTGCGGCCCCTCGTCGTCTTCGGGGCCGCAAGAGCTCCGGGGCGGCGCCCCCAGTCCGTCCAGGTCCTCCGGCCGTATGACGGTATCGGGGCAGAACATGACGGCCCGTCGGACCATGTTCTGCAGCTCCCGGATGTTGCCCGGCCAGTCCCGGGTCATGCACACTTCGACGGCCCGCGTGGAAAAATGCTTGGGCGCGATGCCCAGCTCCGCGCAGGCCATCCGGGTGAAGTGGCTGACGAGGGCCGGTATGTCCTCGCGGATCTCGTCCAGGGAGGGGGTCCAGACCGTCACCACGTTCAGGCGGTAGAAGAGGTCTTCCCGGAACGTCCGCACCCGGATCTTCTCCTCCAGGTCCTGGTTGGTGGACGCGATGATGCGCACATCCACCCGGTGGGCCCGGTTGACCCCCAGGGGCTTGATCTCGTGCTCCTGGAGCGCCCGCAGAAGCTTGGTCTGGACGGCCACGGGGATGTCCCCGATCTCGTCCAGGAGGAGGCTGCCGCCGTCCGCCTCGTCGAAAAGCCCAGTCTGATCGGCGTCGGCCCCCGTGAACGCACCTTTTTTGTGGCCGAACAGCTCGCTTTCCAGCAGATGCTCCGGAATGGCCGGGCAGTTCACCGTGACAAGGGGCCGGTGATGGCGGGGGCTCAGGGAGTGGATGGCCCGGGCCACCAGCTCCTTTCCCGTCCCGCTCTGTCCCCGGACCAGCACCGTGTATCCGCTGCGGGCAATGGACTGGATGGTCTCGAAGAGCTGGCGCATGCGCGGAGACTGCCCCACGAGATTCTGGAAGCCCTTCCGATCGCACACCTTCCGGCGCAGATTCACGTTCTCGCGGATGAGACGGCTGCGCTCGAGCCCCTTGCGGAGGGTGCGCAGAAGGGCATCCTTCTCGAAGGGCTTGGTGATGAAATCGTAGGCCCCCCGCTTGATGGCGTCCACCGCCGTCTCGATGCTCCCGTAGGCCGTCATCATGATCACGGTGAGCCCGCGGTCGATGCCGAGGAGCTTCTCCAGGGCATCGAGTCCGTTCATCTCCGGCATGCGGATGTCGACCAGGATGACGTCCATGGGCTGCCGGCGCGCCAGATCCAGGGCCTGCCCCGGCCGGCTGGCCGTCAGGATGTCCACGCCGTCCAGCTCCAGGGCCAGGATGCGTCGAAGCCCTTCCAGCATGTCCACTTCATCATCCACAATGAGCAGTCTCTCCCGGCCGGCGGCCTCCATCAGGCCCCCTCGCTCACGGGGAGGAGCACCGTGAATTCGGTCCACAGCCCGGGCTCGCTCTGGACCAGAATCTCGCCCCGATGGTCCCGGACGATCCCGTAGCTCACGGAAAGCCCGATTCCCGTACCCTCGCTGGAGTCCTTGGTGCTGAAGAAAGGATCGAAGATGCGCTTCTGGATCTCCGGGGGGATCCCCTTTCCCGTGTCGCGAAAACGCAGCTCAATCTGCCGCGAAGCCGGAAGGTAGCGGCTCGCAATGCCCATGACTCCCCCTTCCTCCATGGCCTGCCGGGCATTGACCAGGAGGTTCACGAAGACCTGCTTGAGCCTCTCCTCGTCCATGGCAAGGAGGGGCAGGTCGGGAGCCAGATCCAGGTCGATGGAGATGCCCTGGCGGCTGAACTGGTGTGCCAGCATGCCCGCGGCCTCCTCGATGACATGGTTCACGGCCTTGAGCTGCATGCTGCCGCTTTCGCCCCGCGCGAACTTCAGCAGGTCGGAGACGATGCGCTTGCAATTCAGGGTGTGCTTTTCGATGGTCCCCACGTCGCTCAGGGCCTGGGGCTCGCTCTGGAGCTGCCGCTTGAGGAGGTCCGTGTGGCAAAGGATCACCCCCAGGGGATTGTTGATCTCGTGGGCGATGCCCGCCGCCAGCTGGCCCACCGACGCCAGTTTCTCGGCATTCCGGATCTGCTCCTCGATGCGCTTCTGCTGCGTGATGTCCCGGGCATAGCGCACCATGCTGACGACCCTGCCCGTTTCGTCCACCACCGGGTAAAAGTGCATGAGAAAGATCTCCCCCGCCGTCGTCCTCACCTCTTCCAGGACCGGCTCCCGGCTCTCCAGGGCCTTTCGCATGCCACAGCTGTGAAAGGGACAGCCGTCCGCCAGGTGCATGGCGCTGCAGAGCTGGCCCAGAACATCGGATTCGCCCAAACTGTACCGCTTGAGATAAGCCTTGTTGACCATGCGGATTCGAAAGTCCCGATCCAGGAGAATGACCATGTCGGTGATGCTGTCGAAGATGGACTGAAGCATCTCGAAATTACCGCGCAGCCGGGCCTGGTTCTCCCGGAGCCTGTCGGCCATGCCCCGGGCCGCCTGGGAGATCACCTCGATTTCATCCTTCCCCCGCAGCTCCTCGAAATGCCGGAGCTCGTCGGCCCACCGCAGGTCCCCGGGAACGGTCCCCAGCCCCAGGTCCGCGGGCCGGGCATGGGCCGAGGACTCCCCCTGGCCGGTGTCCACGTCCCCCAGTCCCTCCTTGAAGATATTCAGGATCCCGCGCAGGTCGTGAGCCACCAGCCGGTTGAAGAGGGAGCTGATGGCCAGAAAGAGAAGGACGGCACCGAAAAGGCTCGACATGAACACCGAAAAGGCTTTCCCCTTGAGCTCCGAAAGGGCCACATCCATGGAGATCCCCACGGCGATGACCCCGGCCAGGTCACCCTCCCGGCGGCCGAAGCCCCTCTCGCGGCCATAAAGTTCCAGCAGCGCCGGGGGGGCGCTCTCCACGGCCCCGTGGCAATGCAGGCAGGACTGGCGAAAGTAAACGGGGCGGAAACGCATGAACTGCGACTCCCCACCCTCCTGGACGATGCCTCGCCAGTCCTTCTCCTCCGGGTGCCGGGCGAAGTGCTGGATCATGCGAACTTCATGAGGGTTGGCCTCGGACGAGGGATTGCGCGCCCCGATGGCCACGCGCCGGAAGTGATACTCGGGCATGGAGGCGTTGAACCTGTCCATGACGGATCGGGCCACGAAGGAGGTGGACATGGCCTCGAGCACAAAGGCGTCGCGGCCCAGGACTTCGTAGATTTTGGGTCGAAGCACATCCCGCACATAGTTCTGGCTGGCTTCGACGGCATTGATGACGATCTCCGACTTGGCGTGCGCCGCGCTCTCCAGGAGCATCCGCCCCTGGCGGTAGATGACGTAGGCGCAGACGAGGCAGAAACCGAGCAGGATCAGGCCGATGCCCAGGAAGAAGCGCACCCGGAGACTCAGGGACTGAATCCCCGTCCGCCGTTCACCGCCGGAAGAACGCTGGCCCGGGACCTCATGACTCCATTTCATGGCACCTCGCTCCAGACGGGGATCTCCCCCGTCCCCTGAACACTACGGAATGCAGACCCGCCCCCCACGCCACATCAGCGCTCCTTCATTCATTCGCTCATATATAACACAGGATTCCATCCCTCCCTAGGAGGCTGTCCGGGAGCACTGCCCTGTCATTTCGAGGGAAGCGCGGCAAAGAGAGAAATCCCGAAACCTCCAAGTTTTACCGCGAGCGAGATCCCTGGCCATCCCTCGAAATGACAGCTCCTGGACCGCCTCCCGGTACCGCCGGACGCCAGCCCACGGGGGCTCAATGCACCATTGGGCATCCGGCGCCCTGGACGGACGATCGCCCATGGCGGCGCTAACTCCGCATTGCGGTGCAAACCTCCGTTGGCACCCGGTGGGGCGGTGCGGCGGCAGGCGTCTCAGGGCTCACCCCGGGTCTGAAGCTCGTACGGGTGCAAAGCCTTGTTGGCACCTCAAACCCGCACTAACTTTAACTTAATGAGATTACTAGTATAATACAAATGGCAGACCCTTTGCTTCATGACTGCTCCCGAATGCAGGGCGCTAGCGAGCGACGGTGCCATTTTGCATCGATCGTCGAACCACATTGTCAGCCGGGAGAAGGCTGGAAGAAAGGGAGAGCGGAATGGCGGATCTCGGAAAAGAGAATCGGGAAGATTGGGATGAGCGGGCGTGCAGGACCTTTTCGGCCGAGCGCAGGGAAGACACGGTGGTCCTGGTGCTGGCGGCCATCACGGTGGTGCTGGTCTGGTCGGGGATGATCGGGACCGATTTTTTCAAATCCTTGTTCTTTTAAACCACGAAAACAGGCGGCGGGCTGACTCACGGCCCATCGAGAGGAGAACCACATGGCTGGTGGCGGTATCAGCGTGGATTACAGTCTCAAGGGATTGCCCAGGATGCTCCCCGGGCTGATCTTCTGCATCGCTTTCGGATGGCTTGCTCTTCAGTGGGATGCGACCATGCACAGCTACGAAAGGGACTACAAGGAAGCGGCGTCGGTCCTGAAGGGGGCCAGGGAAGGCCAGGCTTTCCCCGGCTACGCGGAGTACAAGAAGGCCAGGGAAGACAAGTACCAAGCCTCCCTGGCCAGGTATGACCAGGGGCTGGAGAAGGAAAAGCCCAGGAAGCCATACCTCCTGAAACAGCGGGATTACGAGCAGGTGACCGCCGCCTCGGCCCAGCCTCTGAGGTTCCGGTTCTCGGCCCTCATGATCCAGTTCCAGATGACTTACGTGGCGGTGCTGCTCCTCGTCGGCATGCTGATCCGGAACACGGTGGGGATCCCGAGAATCCTGGAGGCGGGGACCATGGCGGCGCGCCCCATCATCAAGCCGGGGATCGTCATCCTGGGGGCCTATTATCTCTGGTCCGACGTACTCCGGGTGGGCGTCATCGGGCTGCTCCTCGTGGTGGCCTTCGTCATGGGAACCTGCATCCTGATCTCCATCTGGGGCAAGCGCGGCAAGGTGGATGACGGGCTGGCCGGCGTCATGGCCGCCGGGGCGGGGGTGTGCGGGGTTTCCGCCGCGGTGGCGGTGGCCCCCGTGGTGAATGCCAAGCCGAGGGATTTCTTCTATGCCATCGGCACCATACTCCTCTTCGGAACGTTGTGCCTCTTCACCTTCCCCTACATCGGGCAGGCCCTCGGCATGAGCCAGCCGGTCTTCGGCGCCTGGGTGGGAACGGCCATCCTCAACACGGCGCAGCTGGTGGCGGCGGCGACCTGGTACGGCCACGACGCCCTCCTCACGGCCAACATCATCAACATCGTGCGCGTGGGCTTCATCCCCCTCATCGTGCTGTGGGCCATTTACTTCTACGTGATCAAGCCGGCCACCTCCGAGGAGTGCAACCCCCAGAAGCTCAACGTGCTCCAGGTGGTGAAGGAGAAGTTCCCCCTCTTCATCCTGGGCTTCTTCGTCATGGTGAGCCTGAACGAGCTGGGCTTCTTCACCCAGGCCCACCGGGACATCCTGGGTAAGGATCTTCTCAAGATTTTCTTCGCCGTCGGGTTCGCGGGGGTCGGGCTCAACATCTCCTTCGGCGATCTCAGGAAAGCGGGTGGCAAGGCGTTTGCCATCGGCTTCATCGCGGCGACCCTGAAGGCGGTGCTGGCCGCGGCGGCCGTCATGCTCATCGGCGCGGATGCCTTCACGGTCAAATAAACCGGTTGCCAGGGTGGGACGACGTGGGCATATTCCCCCGAAAGGGAATATGCCCATTCATATTGTGGGGGGACAGCGGTGTTGGATAAGATTCTGCTCTGCACCGACGGCGAGGAGCACACCCGGAAGGCGGAGGATCACGCCCTGCACCTGGCGAGGAGTCTTCATGCCGATCTGGTGGGCCTCTACGTGGTGGATCCCTTCCTCAAGAAGTTCACCAACGAGATCTACGCCGTCAACCGCGAAGCCTGCCGCGACCACCTGGACCGGCAGCTTGTGGAGCAGGGCCGTCAGGCCCTGGAATCCCTGGAGCGGCGGGCTGCCGAGGCCGGCGTCCGATTCACGGCCCTTGTGCGCCACGGCCCGCCCGAGGACGAGATCCTGAAAGAGATCGAGGAGGGCGGCCATGGGCTGGTGGTCATGGGCTCGCGGGTGCTCAAGGGATGGAGGCAGCGCTTGGAATCGGTGAACCTGCCGCGAAAGATCTTTTCGTCGGCGCCCGTCCCGGTCCTCTTCGTGAGGTGAGCCCCATGGAATACCGCCACGCCCTGGAGGTCGCCCTCCCCCCGCGCCAGATCTTCCCCTTCTTCCACGACCTGGAGCGGTGGTTCCGCCTCAATCCGCAGTGGAACGTCCGATCCTTTCGCTGGGACGGCCTCCTGGAGGCCGGGGCCACATTCGAGCTGGAGGTGGAGTACGACCGGTCGGAAGCCCGGGTCATCCATGGGGGGACGGTGGAGGAGGTGATTACGGGACGGTCCCTCACCGTCGTTTTGACGGGGGCCGAGCCCAGGACGATCACCATCGAGGTCGTTCCGGCCGGCGACCTTTCGTTCCTCAAGTACCGGGAGGTCCGGGATTCCAGTCCCTCGGTCCATGAGCAGCGGGAGCTGAGCCTTTGGCTCAGCGCCGTCGCCAATTACGTGCTCGTCTCCAGCCGCGCTAGCCTGAAGAGCCGCCTCTGGAAATGGTTCATCGACCGGGTGTGGCTCAGCATGAGTCCTTCGGGGAGGCGAACCGTGTTCTTCGTCGTCGTGGCCGAAGGGCTCTCCCTCGTCTTTTTTCTTCTCATTTTGCTCTGGCTCCTGGTTTTCAAGCGGCTGTGACATCGAGGTGCGGGACCGGTCCAGAACCCCGCCTGGCGCGGAGGCGCGGACGAAAACGCCCTCCCGTTCCTGCCTCCCACCCCAACGGAATCCTTTCCCGAGCCCTTGGCGCCACCCACCGGAAAACGCAGGCCAACAGGCTTTCGCACCCCCCATGCTCACAGCTTGAGCGACACGACGACGACGCCGGGATCGTCCATGTCGCGCCGGGACGTGAAGCCCAGGGCGTTGCAGACCTTGAGCATGGCACCGTTCTCGTAGAGCACCTGGCCCTGGATCTCCCTGATGCCCCGGCTCCGGGCGTAGTCGATGATGCGCCGCATGAGGATCTTGCCCAGTCCCTTGCCCGCCGCCTTGCTGTGCACCAGGATGGCGTACTCGGCGTGCTCGCTGTCGGGATCGCAGATGATGCGAACGCTGCCGTGAAGCTCCTGAGCACCCCCCGGGGCGCGGTTGCCGGAGGCGGCGACGAGGGCCATTTCACGGTCATAGTCGATCTGGGTGAGACGGGCAGCCTCCTGGTGGGACATCTCCTCCACGGGGTGAAGGAACCGCATGCGTCGCGCTTCGGGAGTGAGGCTCTCGACGATGGCGAGAAACCCCGGCTCGTCCTCGGGCCGTATGGGCCGAAGCTGGAGGACCTGCCCGTCCCGCAGGGTCACCCAGTCCTCGAGCTCCTTGGGGTAAGGTCGGATGGCCAGCCGTTCCGACGCCGCCATGGGGGACCGGGCCACCCGCATGCGCGCCCCCTGGACCCGGATGGACGATCCTTCCACCCGGAGCGGGTTGATCTCGAGCTCGGCGATCTCCGCGATGTCGCACACCATCTGAGAGACCTTGACGAGGGTCAGGGCCACCTCCTTGAGGACCGCGGGGGCGGTGTCGCTCTCCCGCCTGATGAGCCCGCAGATGCGCGTCCGGCTCATGACCTCCCGGGCGAGGTGCAGGTTGAGGGGCGGCAGGGCCACGGCCCGGTCCCGGATCTCCGGGGCATGGGGGCCGCCATGGCCGAAGCGGATGATGGGGCCGAAATGGGCGTCCTCCACCACGTGGATCAGGAGCTCGTGCCCCGGGGCTGGGCATGAGACGGGAGGATCCGGGAGCCCGGATGGGGGCAGGAGGTCCGCGGGTCCGGGCGGGCCGGGGTCGGCGTCACCCGTCGAGGTCCAGGTGGTGCCGATGCCGTAGGCGGCCAGGATGGAGCGCGTCTGATCCTCGCTGAGCCACTCCGCGCCGCCGGCCAGAGCCTCCCCCACGATGTCCAGGGCGGAGCCCACATCGGGGGAAAAGGACTCCGGGATGCTGGCGGGCGTTTCCATCAGCATCTCCTGGTTGCTCTGGTAGCGCACCATGTGCATGAAGGCCCGCACCGCATCAAACGGGGTCTTGTAGCTGGGGATGCGCTGCTCCGCGAAGATCCGGCGCGCCCCCGCCGCCGTGTGCTCACCCAGCCAGCTGGTGAGGAGAACGGGCGGCCTGGGCTTCCCGAGCCGCTGCTGGTAGGCTCGGGTCACGGCGCTCGCGGCCTCGGCTCCCGACATGACGGCCACGGGGCAGCTCAGGACCAGGACAGCATCCACCTGACGGTCCTGGAGAAGCACTTCCAGGGCCTCGGCATAGCGCTCCGCCGAGGCGTCGCTCATGATGTCCACGGGATTACCCCGGGACCAGGTGGGGGGGAGCAGCCCATCCAGACGCCGGAGGGTTTC
Organism: Syntrophobacteraceae bacterium; assembly: GCA_025453975.1. GTDB lineage: Bacteria > Desulfobacterota > Syntrophobacteria > Syntrophobacterales > Syntrophobacteraceae > JALOOX01. Next base: position 18,719 of record JALOPI010000020.1, on the reverse strand, counting down.
GGGGGAAAGGTCGGCCATGCGGCCGTCCCGATCCATGAGAGCATCGGTGGCCATGACGCCGACCCCGCCCCCGTTGGTGAGGATGGCCATCCGGTCTCCCGTGATCCTCCGGGGCATCATGGCCAGGGTCTCCACGGCATCGAAAAGGGCCTGCATCTCGAGGACCCGCAGCATGCCGGCCCGGCGGAAGGCCGCATCGTAAACGGCGTCGTCCCCCTCGACGGCTCCCGTGTGACGGGCCGCCGCCAGGGCCCCCTCGCGGCTTCGGCCGGCCTTGACCACGATGACGGGCTTGACACGCGCCGCCGCCCGGGCCGCGGACATGAACTTGCGGCACTGGGTCACCGTCTCCATGTAAAGAAGAATGGCCCGGGTCTGGAAATCCGAAGCGAGATAGTCGAGCATGTCCCCGAAGTCCACGTCGGCCATGTCCCCCAGGGAAATGAAGCAGGAAAAACCGATGCCCCGGGCCACCGCCCAATCCAGGACCGATGTCTGCACGGCGCCGGACTGGGCGACCAGGGCGATGGAGCCGGCGGGAGGCCGCACGATGTGGGCCATGCTGGCGTTGAGATGGGACGCGGGCGCCATGATGCCGAGGCAGTTGGGACCGACGATTCTCAGGAGATGGGGACGGGCCGCATCGACCATCCTGGAGCAAAGCCGCCGGCCATCCTCGTCCCCTCCCTCCCCGAAGCCCGCCGTGATGACCACGGCTCCCCGGGTGCCCCTATCCCCGAGCTCGGCGATGACGCCCGGCACACTGTCCCGGGGAACGGCAACCACCGCCAGGTCGGGAGCCTCGGGCAGGGCGGCCACGCCGGGGTAGCATTTGACGCCCCCGATGAAGCTGTAGTTCCGGTTGACCAGGTAGACCGGCCGGTTGAATCCCGAGCCCAGCAGATTTCGGGTGATCACGGCTCCCACGGAGCCCGGCTTCTCGCTGGCCCCGATGAGAACGACACTGGACGGGTGCATCAAACAGGACAGGTTCCTGACGCTCATCGCGACACCTCCCACGGGGTGGTCGGCAGGGCGGCACGGCCCAGGCTGATGGGGTCCACGGCAGATCGGCGGGACTCTGGAGGACGCCCGCCTTGAATGGAGGATTTCGACCATCGAGGGGTCGGGACAGGGTCACGAGGGGATGGTGGGAGCGTTCATGGGGCGGCACGGAGGAGCGTGCCCATCGAGGGGAGCCGGCGCATGAGCCTCTTCCTGATCGGGAGCGGCTTCAAAGATAGGGGAGAGGTCACGATTCCGCAATGCATTTCTTTCGGCCTTTCCTTCAGCTTCCGGAATGGAGGCCCCAAGGAGCAGGCCTGTGCCATGGGCAGCGAATCAGGCCTGGCGGAGACCGTCGTCAGCCTTCTCTGAAGCCATGGCCTTGAGGGCCTCCCGCGCCAGGAAATACTGGGACTCAAACTCTTCCAGCAGTTGGGAGGCGCCGTCCATCCGCGCCTCGCGCCCCATCTGTTCCAGCTCTCGACACAAGGCCGCCACCCGGCTCACCCCCAGGTTGGCACTGCTCGATTTCAAGCTGTGGGCCGCTTGCCGCAAGCCATCGGCATCACCTGCCAGCACCGCCGTCCGCATCTGGTCGGCCAGCTGGGAAGTACTGTCGAGGTACAGACCGATGAGCCGGGTCAGCAGATCGGGCATGCCGGGCTTCTGAATGGATCGTATGCGCTCCAGGGCTTCGGGATCCAACGGAGACACGGGCTCTTGGGGTGGGGGCTCGGGGATCGGCTCGCTCCCCGTGCCGACCATCAGGTGGACTGCCGGTGACTCGCCGACGGGCATTTCCCAAGGCTTCGTCGCCCGAGGTGGGGGGGTCCTCGCATCGAGCCCGGCTCCGCGAGCCTTGGGCAGCCAGCGGCCCAGCATCGCGCTCATCTGCTCCTGCCCGAAAGGCTTGCTCAGGTAATCGTCCATCCCCACCGCCAGGCATTTCTCGCGGGTGCCTTTGACGATGTTGGCGGTGAGAGCCACGATGGGGATCCTCGGAAGGCCCCGGGTCTGCTCCCGGCGACGCACCTCGGCCGTGGCCGCAAGACCGTCCATCACCGGCATCTGGCAGTCCATGAGGATGAGATCGTATTCCGACCGATGGACGGCCTGCACAGCTTCCAGACCGTTGGACACCAAGTGGACCCGGCAGCCCATGAGCTCCAGAAGGGCCAGGGCCATTTCCTGGTTGACGGGATTGTCCTCGGCCACCAGGATCCTGCCCGAAAACCTGGGTGGCCGCAAGCGGGGCCCCCCGGCCGGACCCTGCCGATCCGAATCCACCTCAAGGCCCAGGGCGCGACAAAGCGCCTTATGGAGCTCCATCCGCCGAACCGGCTTATCCAGGGTTCCGTGAATGCCCGCCACGTGGACGGAGGTCGCCAGGGAGTCGACGGCACCGCAGGTCATGAGAATCAGCTTGAGGGAAGCCAGATGGTCATGCTCACCGATCCTCCCCGCCAGCTCGACCCCATCCATGCCGGGCATCCGCAGATCCACCAGCGCCAGGTCATGGGGCCGCCCGGCCTCGGCGGAGGCCCGCAAGCGCGCCAGGGCCTCCATGCCTCCCCTGGCCTCCTCGGGCACCATGCCCCAGGCACTGACCTGCCGGCGGAGGATTTCACGGCTGGGGTCATGGTCATCCACGATCAGGATCCGCAAGCCATTCAAATGCCCACCGCTTTCCGGGGGCGATGGAGGTACGGCAGCCCCTTCCCGGAGCGGAAGGGTGAGCCAGAACCGGGAACCGACTCCAGGCGTGCTGTCCACGCCGATGTCTCCCCCCATCAATCGCACCAGCTGGCTGGAGATGGTCAGCCCCAGCCCCGTGCCCCCATAGCGTCGAGTCGTGGATCCGTCGGCCTGGGTGAAGGAGTCGAATACACGGGACTGGGCCTTCAACGGGATCCCGGGGCCGGTGTCTCTGATTTCGAAGATGATCCTTTGAGCGGCGCCTTCCGAATCGAGCACACTACCCCGCACCATGACCTCGCCACGCTCGGTGAACTTGATGGCATTGCCCACCAGATTCACCAGGATCTGTCTCAAGCGCATGGGATCGCCGCGCACCAGGGAGGGCAGATCCAGCGCCAGGTCGACCCCCAGCTCCAGGCCCTTCTCATGGGCACGCCCGGACAGCAGTGCCGCGGACTCCTCCACCAGCTCCCGCACGTCGAAGGGCACGCACTCCAGCTCCATGTGGCCGGCCTCGATTTTGGAGAAATCGAGGATATCGTCGATGATGGCGAGAAGAGCCCGCCCCGAGCTCAGTATCGTCCTGGCAAACCTTTGCTGCTGCTCGTTCAGGGACGTGCCCCGCAGCAGTTCCGCCATGCCCAGCACTCCGTTCATGGGCGTCCGGATCTCATGGCTCATGACGGCCAGGAACTCCGACTTGGCCCGGCTCGCCTCCTCGGCGGCCTCCTTGGCGTGCTGCAGGGCATCCTCCGCCCGCTTGCGGGCGGTGATGTCGCGCCCCACTCCGGCGTACTCGGTGAGCACCCCCTCGGCGTTGAAAATCGCCCGATCGGTCCACTGCTGCCAGCGAATCTCCCCATCCGGCATGATGACCCGGTGCTCGATGCTCGCCACGGGCTTGCCGGAGTCGAGACCGGCAATGTGGGCGGTCATCTCCTCGTGATCCTCCCGGGGGATCAGGGGCATGAAGCCGTGGCCGATCAATTCGTCGCGAGTCTTTCCGAAATACCTACAGTAGGCCTCGTTGACGAAGGTGATGGCTCCATCCAACGAGTAACGGCAGATCAGCTCCGTCTGATCTTCGACGATGGCCCGGTAGCGCGCCTCGCTTTCGGACAGCGCGGCGGTCTGCGCCGCCACCTCGCGCTCGCGATCGCGAAGCCGCGCCGCCATGTCGTCGAAGGCCGCCGCCACATGGCCAATCTCGCTGCGCGTCTCCAGATTGATCTGGTGGCCGAGATCTCCCTGCCCAATCCGGAGGGCACCTTCCCGGAGGCGCTGCACCGGTCTCAGGAACCGGCGCTCCAGAAGGGAGGAAACCCCCAGGCTGACCATGAGACCGATGACCAGAGTACCAACCGAAAGCACCCACCAGGCGGTGCGGCTCGCCCGGTAAGCCTCGGCCTGGGCCACCTCCGTGACCATGACCCAGGGTGTCCCCGGCACGGGCTCCGTGGTTCCCACAACCGGGCTGCCCCGGAGATTCCGGTACTCTCCCCCCCACACATCCGTGGCCGCGCGCACCAGGGCCATGATCTCGGGGTGGTCGTCCAGCCGCGTGTTGGCCAGCACGATTCGCGGGTCCGAGTGGGCGATGATCCGCCCGTTGGGGTTGACCAGATAGGATGCGCCCGTCTCGCCGAATTGGAGGCTCGCCACGACTTCCTGCAAGACCTGCATCCGCAGGCGGGCGGCGATGACACCACCCCGGGCCGCGGGCATGGCCAGGACCAGGTAGGCTTCATCGCTGGCGGCAATCTGAACGTCGCCCAGATAGCTTCGACCCTGGCGGGCCTGGGCGAACCAGGTGGATTGAGGGATGGTGAAGAGGCTGGCCAGCACGGCGCCCTCCCGGGGAGCATGGGACACGACCTGCCCCGTCGCATCGAGGATCACGATCTCCAGGAAAGCCGGATTCTTCCGCAGCAGCTCCTCGATCTCCTCCGATCGACCCGCGGCCAGTTCGTCATGCCCGAAAAGATCCATCAGCTGCAGGACCCGCTGCTCCCTCTTCAGGAAAGCCCCGACGGTCTCCGCGGCACGCCGGGCGGCCTCTTCCTGACGCCCTCGCCAGCCGGCCTCCTCCGTGCGCTTCACCAGGTGGGCGACTCCCACCGCGCTGGAAAGCAGCACGACCAGCAGGGCGGATCCGAGCACGGTCAGCAGCTGCATCCTCAGGCTGCCCCGCCAATGCTCCTCATATCGACTGGTGAGAACCGTCCCGAGCCCCTTCATTTTCATGGATGGCTCCTACTGGCCATCCGCCAGAAACCGTTCCCAGGTGCGCCGATAGAGCGATTCTCCATCCTCGCCCACCGGCATGACCAGCTCGGCCTTCCGCAGCTCCTCGTTGGGCGGAAGAATGAGGGGGTTGTCGAGGATCTCGGGCCTGATCATAGGGGTGGCTGCGTCGTTCGGCATGGGGTAGTAACTTTCGTTGACAATCTGGGCGGTGATCTCGGGACGTAGGATGAAGTTCAGAAACGCCTCGGCTTCCCTTTTGTGCCGGGTCGCCGCTGGAATCACGAAATGGTCACCCCACAAAACGGTCCCCTCTTCCGGAATGACATACTGGATGGGCAGGCTCTGCCGCTGTGCGGTCAGGGCATCGTAGGCCCATCCAAAGGCGATGACCGCGCGGCCATCCTGGAGAAAAGGAACGACGGTGGTGTTGTCGTTGCCCACCAGGAAGGTGCTCGGCTTGAGCTTCAACAGCTCCCGCAGGGCCTCTTCCAGCTCGGCGGGATTCGTCGTGTTGACGGAGTATCCCAGGGTCCGAAGAGCAATGGGGATCACCGAGCGGGGTATGGGCCAAAGGGCGACCTTCCCGGCGAAGGCCGGATCCCAGAGGTCCTTCCAGCGAGTGACGGGGCGCTGGACCAGGTCCGTTCTCACCAGCAGCCCCGTGGTTCCCCAGCGATAGGGGATGGAGTACCGGTTGCCGGGATCGAAGGTCAGATCGCGGAAGTTGGCGGAGACGTACTTGAAGTTTGGAACGTTGCGATAGTCGATGGCGGCCAGCTTTCCGGCCTTGGTCAGCCGGGGGATCTGCTCGGAAGGCATGACCACCATATCGTACACCTTGCCCGCCTCGATGTTGTCCGCGGCCTCCTCCTGGGATTCATAGACCTCGTACCTGACACGGACACCCGTCTCCCGGGTGAAAGCGTCCAGCACGGACTGGGGCATGTAGTCCACCCAGTTGTAGAGTACCAGCTCGACGGCCGCCGAAGATGGCTCCTGGGTGGGAGCGCCGGCCGGAGCAGGAGGAGGGCTGGAACTGTCACAGCCCGCCAGAAATCCGACGGTCAGGCATGCGCAGAAAAGGATGCGCCCCATCCACGATTGAATGACATTTGGCATGATCCCCTCCTCGAAGGGCTGTATTCCATAAGCGTCAATCATTCGCACCCCGAGTCTCGCGACGGATGCATAACCAGGACGTACCCAGAACGAATCGATCGGGCACAATAGCAAAAAAAACGCCACAATCAACCCCGATGCATGCCGAGCACGACCGCCAGCGGCCGGGGATCGACGAGCCGGGGATGTACCGGCATGCCTCCTTTGGCTTGCCTTGCGGGGGCCCGTCCCGTATTGTCTTGGCGGTTTGTCCTTGGGATGGGATCATGCGTACACGGTTCTGGCGGAAGCCATGGAGAGGAGCGGGAATGAGAGCTTTCGAGCAGGTCAATGTAGTCATCCAGGCGAACGTCTACTTCGATGGAAAGGTCACCAGCCGCACCGTGGAATTCGCCGACGGCTCGCGCAAGACTCTGGGGATCATGCTGCCGGGGGAATATGAGTTCCAGACCGGGGCGGCGGAGCGCATGGAGATCACCGCCGGGGTGGTCGAGGTCAGGTCGAGGGGAGCCGAGGGCTGGAGACGTTACGCCGCCGGCGAGCACTTCGAGGTGGAGGGGAATTCATCGTTCCAGATCAAGGTGCTGGAGGTGACCGACTACGTCTGCTCGTTTCTTTCCTAGGCGAGCCGCGCGGCAAGGATCACGGAAGGAGACCGAAAATGGCTGAATCGCCATCCACCCTGCTTTACGAAGTTTCGGATCATATCGCCACCCTGGTGATCCATCGACCGGAGCAGCGGAACGCCATCGACGCTCCAACGGCCCGGGCCATGCGAGCGGCCATGGACCGCTTCGAAGCCGACGACGAGGCCTGGGTCGGGATTCTCACCGGCGCCGGCCGGCGCGCCTTCTGCGCCGGCATGGATCTCAAGGCCTTCGCCGCGGGGCAGGGGCCCGACCTCGTCGATGCCCGGGGAGGCTTTGCCGGAGTGGTGAGCTATCCCCGCACCAAGCCGCTCATCGCGGCCGTCAACGGAGCGGCCATGGGGGGCGGCTGCGAGATCGTCCTGGCCTGCGATCTGGTGGTGGCGGCCGAGGACGCGATCTTCGGACAGCCCGAGGTCATGCGCGGCATCTTCGCGGGGGCCGGCGGGTGCTTTCGGCTTCCCCGGATGATCCCGAGGATGCGGGCCATGGAGATGCTGCTCACGGGCGAGCCCATCGATGCCCGGACGGCCTTGGAGCTGGGCCTCGTCAACCGGGTGGTGCCGGAGGATGAGCTGATGGACGCCGCGCGGGGGCTCGCCCGGCGCATCTGCCAGAACGCTCCCCTCGCCGTGCGGGAGACCCTGGCCCTGGCGCGGGCGGCGCAGGATCTTCCCGAGGAGGAGCTCTGGTCCAGGAGCGGTCGGGCCTGGGAGCGAATCAACCTCACGGAGGACGCCAAGGAGGGCCCCCTGGCTTTCGCCCAGAAGCGGCCACCCCGCTGGAAGGCGCGGTGAGCCCCCTGGAGCATCGGGTCCAGGCCGGCAGCGGAATCACCCGCCCGAGGCTTCGATGGCCCCGGCGGCCTTGGCCGCGGCCCTGGCCTTGAACCGTTCGGCGTCGATGATGAACCGCTCGTGGGTTCCCTCGGAAATCGTGTCCACCCCGTCCTCGGCCGCCAGGGAGAAGGAAAGCCGCCGTCCTTCCACTTTCTCCAGCCTGCCACGCACGGTGATGGTGAGCCCCGGTGGCGTGGCCGCCAGGTGGGTGAAATGGACAGCGGTGCCGACGGTCTGCTCCCGTGGCCAGTCTATGTGTGGGTTCACGGCGCGGATGCAGGCCCACTCGAAAAGCCCCACCATGAAGCCCGTGGCCAGGACTCTGGGCATGAGCTGGAATTCGGGGCTTTCTGGATAGAGGTGTGGAACGGTCTTCTCCTCGGGAACGGTGAAGGTGTGCTGAAAATCGATCCCGGACTGCAATGAATCTTTCATCGTGTACCTCCCTGGCTGATGCGATCACTGCCCTTGAACGTTGCACCGCCGCTAGCTTCCCGGCTCGCGGCGGGTGGCCGTGACGGCATGATTCGCCATAACCGGTTGAAATGTCCAATGAATAGTCTTAATGCCTCCCATCAGACGGGCTAATGACTCATGGAATGGCAGCAGATCATGGGCTTTTACCAGGTGGCCAGGCTGGGAAGCTTCACCCGGGCGGCCGAAGCCACTCTGCGGACGCAGTCGGCTCTGAGCCAGCAGGTCCGGGCGCTGGAGCTTGAGCTCGACTGCCGCCTCCTGGAGAGGAGCGGAGCCCGGGGGCTCAAGCTCACTCCGGCGGGGGAGCGCTTCCTCGAATTCTGCGGCTCGGTGCTCAGGGGCGAACGGAAGCTTCGGGAGGACCTGCACGAGCTTCGGGGGCTGCACAAGGGACCACTCCGCATCGCCGCGCCTTTCACCACGCTTTATCACCTCTTCCCCGAGAGGATCGAAGTCTATGCGGAGCGGTTTCCCCACGTCGAGCTGACCCTGCTGGACCGTCCCCAGAAGGGGGTGCTGAGGCTGGTGCGGGAAGGGGAGGTGGACCTGGGAGTGGCGGGGGAATCGTCGGTGCCCCCGGATCTGGCATCGATCCGATGGAAGCCCGTGGAGACGGTACTCATGGTGCCCCATGATCATCCACTGGTCGGCCACGCGAGGGTGACCTGGAAGCAGATTGCATCGTATCCGCTGATTCTGCCCCCTCGTGATCAGGCCCATTCAGGACGGGCGGTCCTGGAGGAGCAAATGGGGAAGCTCGGGCTCCGGTGCCGCGTGGTCATGGAATCGTCCAACGTCGAGCTGAGCGCCCGTTACGTCGAAATCGGGCTGGGGATATCCCTGGCGACCGTGGTGAGGGACTTGCCGGTACTCCGGGGGCGACAGCTGCTCTTCCTGCCACTCGGCCATTATTTCAAGGCGGACCACGTGGCCCTGGTCACGCGAAAGGACAAGGTGATGGCACCGTACCAGACCGCCTTCATGAAGCTCCTCCTGGGCGATCTCGATACCGAGGGACCATTGAGCGCTGGTGCCCCTCCGGGTCATGAGGAGCGGTGAAAGGGCAGGGCCGCGGCCCTGCCCTTCGGGTGACGGAGAGAATGGATGCAGGCTTGAAATGATCAGCCGATGGCCGGGATCGCTACCCGACCCGGTTCTCTACCCGCAGACGCCGGCGCCATCGGGGGAGCCATACCCGCTGCCGTCCTCGGGACCGCTGCCGCCGTTGCCCGTTCCGTCACCGGGACCGTGAGCCCCGTGGGCGACCCGCACGGCAGCGCCCGCATCGATGAGATGACTCCGGCAGGAACCGTCTCTCACCCGATCACGGTCACCGCCGCCTTGCCCCTTCATTTTGCCCTTTCCATTGCCGGCGAAAGCCAGTCCCGAGGTACACACCAAGGCCAATAAAACGATGAATCCACATTTCAGAATCTTTCGCATGCGCGCTTCTCCTGTTGGTTGTTTGACCATCCACACTCCTGACCGTCTATCCGCGTTACACTCCCGCACATGAATTGGTCACCAGAAATATGCTCGAAAAATTTCCGCGAGGGGGCCTGCCGCGGGGGCGCCCTTTGACCGGGGCCCCCCCTCCCCAGCCTGCCGGAGTGATTATTGTATGTTTTGGGTGCGACATTCCGTGAATCGTTCTGACATTGATTGAATGAATAGCATGGATCAGGCGTCCGTGCCTGCGCGGCGCCAGGGCGGAAGGAGACTAAATGGCACGGCGACCGGTTCTGGACCTGAGCGAGTGCACGGACTGCGAAGGCTGTATCGAGATGTGCCCCGAGGTGTTCAAGCGTAATCCCGCGGGGTACATCGAAGTGGAAGACCTGGATCACTACCCCGAGGTGTGTGTCGAGGACGCCATTCGGAGCTGCCCCACGGACTGCATCGTCTGGGAGGAGTGAGCGGGAAGAGTGGTACGGGGTGTGGGGCGGTCCGACCGCCCTTCGCCCCCGGCTGATGCTTGAATCGAAAGAGGATGACGCTTTGAGCCGCGAGCCCAGAAGGTCCATGTTCGCCGTGCGATCCAGCGTGGAAAGGCTCCTCGAGCTTCGTGAGCCCCTGGCCGGCTCCGGGCAATGGCCTCGCCTCCCGGATGCCCAACTGGTCAACTACCTCCTGAGCTTTCTGTTTCATCGAAGCTCGTGGGTGAAATGGAGGGCGGTGACGGCCCTGGGGCTGGTCGTGAGCCGGATGGCCGAGAACAGCCTGGAGTCGGCCCGCAACATCATGAGGCGGCTCATGTGGAGCCTCAACGACGAATCGGGCGGCATCGGGTGGGGATCCGCCGAGACCATGGGCGAGATCATGGCGCGGAGCGATACCCTGGCCCAGGAATTCCACTGCATCCTGCTCTCCTACGTTCAGGAGCACGGGAACCCCCTCGAAAACCCGCTCCTCGAGCGCGGGGTGCTCTGGGGCATCGGCCGGCTCGCCCAGGCCAGACCCGAGGGGGTGGAGGGCTGCGAATGCCACCTGCTCCCCTACCTGCGGTCTCGGGACCCCATTCACCGGGGGCATGCGCTCTGGGCTTTGGGCTTCGTTCATGCGCCCATCCCCCGGGACATGCTGGAGGCTCTTCTCAAAGACGAGACCGAGATCGAGCTCTACGAGGACGAGCGGCTTCACCTCGTTCAGATCCGAAGTCTGGCCGGTCGATGCGGAAGCGAATGGGACGGGAGGCGGTGATTCCAGTGACAAGGGAGCGCCTCATGATCATTGGAGGGAGGAAAGCATGAAAGTATTCGTCACGGGAGGCACGGGGTTCGTGGGATCCACCCTGACAAGGTTCCTGGCCGCGCGCGGTCATGAGATCACCATCCTCACGCGCTCCGGACCTCGGGGAGAGGCGCGGCAGGGCATGCGGTTCGTCCAGGGGGATTCCATGAAGCCCGGACCGTGGCAGGACGAGGTGGGGGGACACGATGCCGTCATCAACCTCGCCGGGGCCTCCATCTTCACGCCCTGGACCTCCAGGGCCCGGCGCATGATCCTGGACAGCCGCGTCCTCACGACACGGCATGTCGTCGACGCCCTGGCCCGGGCACCCGGGGGCAGGGTGCTCCTCAGCACTTCGGCGGTGGGCTATTACGGCGGGCGGCTGGACGACACGATCCTGGACGAGGGGAGCTCTCCCGGCAGCGACTTCCTTTCGGAGGTGGGCGTCCAGTGGGAAGCGGAAGCGCTGCGGGCCCGGGATTCCGGCGCGCGGGTGGTCATCTGCCGGCTCGGCATCGTCATGGGCCGGAATGGCGGCGCCCTCGCCCAGATGGCGCCGGCATTCCGGCGATTCATGGGCAGTCCCCTGGGAAGCGGAAGGCAATGGTTTCCGTGGATTCACGAGGAGGACCTGGCTGAAATCATGGCGTATGTGCTTGAGCATTCCGAAATCTCGGGCCCCGTCAACTGCGTGGCCCCCAACCCGGTCCGCAATCGTGAAATGACCGAGATCCTGGCCAGGGTGCTGCACCGCCCCCTCATCCTGCCCTCGGTCCCCGGCTTCGTCCTCAGGACCGTGATGGGGGAATTCGGAGACGTCCTCCTCAAGGGCCAGCGCGCCATCCCGAGGCGTCTCCAGGAGGCGGGCTTCCGCTTCCGCCACCCCACCTTCCAGGAAGCCCTGGTAAGCCTTCTGTCGGGATGAAGAGGTAAAACATCGGGGCGGGTCTAAAACCCGTTGAGGAGCCCCATCCAAAAGTGATAGATTCCAGCCCATTGGGAAAGACTCCCCGGGCTTGCACGCCGGGAGCATCTCCCACGGGAGACCGTTGCGGTTTCCGCATTGACGCGAGCTTCCCCAAGGAGGGTGCGCACCCATGAGATATGGCCGCTACGAAACCCTGAGAGAGCTGGGAAGGGGCTCCATGGGCATCGTTTATGAGGCCCATGATCCGCAGATCGACCGCACCGTCGCCTTGAAGGTCCTCCGCCCGGAGGCCTGCGTCAACGAGCTGTCCGTTCAGCGATTTCTGCGGGAGGCTCAGACCATCGGGCGACTGTCCCATCCCCGCATCGTCACGGTGTACGACATCGGAGGGGACCACGGGACCCTCTTCATCGCCATGGAGCACCTGGAGGGAGAGCCCCTCAACACCCGGATGAAGGCAAAACGCTTCACCACGGGGGAGACCCTCGACCTCGGCATTCAGATGGCCGAGACCCTCGACCATGCCCACGGCAAGGGGGTAGTCCACCGGGACATCAAGCCCAGCAATATCGTGGTGCGGTCCGACGGCACCATCAAGATCACGGATTTCGGCATCGCCCACATGGAGGATTCGGCGTGCACCCTCCGGACTCACCAGGGCGAGATCCTCGGCACACCGGCTTTCATGTCCCCCGAGCAGGTCCTGGGCAGGCCCGTGGATGGCCGTTCCGATCTTTTTTCCGTGGGAGTCATCCTCTACCAGCTCAGCACGGGCCAGAGACCTTTCGGACATCAGGGATCCACCCTGGCCTCGATGCTCCATGCCATCGTCCACGCATCGCCGCCCGAGCCGTCGGAGCTGGACGCCGACGTAGACCCGGAGCTTTCCCGGGTGATCATGCGATGCCTCGGCAAGGAGCCCGAAGACCGCTACCCCACGGGAGCGGCACTGGCGGATGCCCTCCGGGAATGCCGCCGTGGCGGGCAGGCGGGCTTCGCGAGCCGCCTGCGCAGTGCCTTCCAGCGCCAGGCGTCCGCCGTCGGGTTCGTTCACGTGTTTCTGGCAGTCGCCCTCTCCCTGGCCGCCACCCTGTTTTATACCTTTACGCCGCCCCCCATGGCGGATGTGGCGAAATGGCCGGAAAAAACCGCCGCCGGGAACGCCATGGTGTCTGGCCCAACGGCTCCTTCACTGGCCGACGCCCTGGTGCCCGACGTCACCCAGGAGCCCTCTGGAGCCGTTTTCACTCAGGCCCAGGTCGCCACCAGACAGTCCGGCGAGAGGGACGGGACTCACATCCCCGGAGGGGAGCGAATCGCCCTGGCCCGCAGCTCAACGGGCAGGGAGCCGCACGACCCTGACGTGGAGGGAGCTGCGGATGTGAAGCGCCCGCTGCCCCCGGTGCAGGTGAAGGGAATCCTCGAGATCGTGAGCGACCCTCCGGGGGCCGAGGTCCTGGTGGATGGGGAGCCCGCGGGGGTCACCCCTTTCGTTTCCCGAGTGCCTCCGGGTGAGCGGCGGGTGACGGTGCGATCGACGGATCATGCACCATGGGAGCGGACCCTGCAGGTGGAGGCGGGAAAGGAATATCCCTTCGAGGTGGCGCTGACGCCGGCCAAAAAGGAAGCTGTCCTCGCGGTGGCGAGCGAGCCCCCCGGGGCCAGGATCCTCGTCAACGGGGCTCCCCGGGGCGAGACCCCCTCGACGCTGAAGCTTCCGCCCGGGAAGCACAAGGTGAAGCTCCAGCACAAGCGCTTCAAGACTTACCAGACGGAGGTGGTGCTGGCACGGGCCGATGAGCGGTCCATCGAGGCCAGGCTCACCCCCGTCCAGCCCAGGGCCACGCGCGTGGCACAGGCTCAGCCTCCGCCGCCTCACCCCATCTCCACCGTGGCGAGCCAGGTGCGCTACCAGCTCTCGCCCCACACGCTCTGGCGCAGGGTACGCAGCCTGTTTTAAGCTCCCCTGGCAACTCAGCGCAGTCCGGCGATGAAATCCCCCACGGCCTCGACCCCTTTCTCCTCGATGACGCGGAGGGTCTGGGTGCCGATGACGGCGATGTCCGCCTTGCCCTTGAGAAAATCCACGTCCGCCCGGTCCCTGACCCCGAACCCCACGGCCAGGGGAAGGTCCGTGGCCGCGCGACATCGGGCCAGGTAGTCGTCCAGCTCCCGGGAGAAGCTCGTCTCGGCCCCCGTCACCCCTTTGCGCGCCACGCAGTAGATGAGTCCCCTGCCGTGGGAGGCGATGGCTCGCATGCGCTCGAGGCCCGTCGTCGGGGCGAAGATGAAGACGGGGGCCAGCTCGTGACGAGCCATGGCTTCGAGGTACTCCCGCCCCTCCTCGGGAGGCAGATCGGGCAGAATGATCCCCCGCATCCCCGCTCGCGCCGCATCCCCGGCGAACCGGTCCATGCCGTATTTGAAGCCGATGTTGCAGTAGGTCATGAAGAGAAACGGGATGTCGAAGGCCCGGCACATCTCGCCTCCGAATTCCATGCAGCGCCGGACGGTGGCCCCCCGGTTCAGGGCCTCCTGGTTGGCGCGCAGGATGACGGGGCCGTCGGCGATGGGCTCCGAAAAAGGAATCTGCAGCTCCATGAGATCCACCCCGGCCCCGACCATGGCTTCCACGATGCGGGCCGAGGCCTCGAAGCTCGGGTAGCCCAGCACGATGTGGGTCATGAGCAGGATGTCTCTTTCCCGAAGCTTCCGGCGCAGGACGTTCTCAAGCACGGTATCTCTCCCCCTTGGCGATGATGAACTGCCGCCATTCGGGATCCTCGAAGGCGTCGGCCACCGTGAAGATGTCCTTGTCGCCCCGTCCCGACTGGTTGATGACCATGACGTCGTCCCGGGTAAGCAGGGGGGCTTCCTTGAACGCCTGGGCGAAGGCATGGGCGGATTCCAGGGCCGGGATGAGCCCCTCCTTGCGGATGGCGAGGGCCACGGCATCGATGACTTCCCGGTCCGTGGCCGCCTCGAAGCGGATGCGCCCCGTTTCCCGGTGGGCCGACAGGATGGGCGAGACGCCCACGTAATCCAGGCCCGCCGCCACGCTGTGAGTCTCCCGCATCTGCCCGTCGTCGTCCTGGAGGAAATAGGTCCGGTAGCCCTGGGCCACCCCGATGCTGGCGTCGGGCGAGCATAGACGGGATGCGTGCTGCCCCGAATCCAGACCGCGGCCCCCGGCTTCCACCCCCACCAGCTCGACGGGGTCATCCAGGAAGGCGCTGAAAATGCCAAGGGCGTTGGAGCCCCCCCCAACGCAGGCATAGACCCGCGCAGGCAGCCGCCCCTCCCGCTCCAGGATCTGGCGGCGGGCCTCCTGGCCGATGATGGACTGGAAGTAGGACACCATGCGGGGAAACGGGTGGGGACCGCAGGCCGTGCCCAGCACGTAGTGGGTGGAGTCCATGTGGGTCACCCAGTCGCGGAAGGCTTCGTTGATGGCGTCCTTGAGGATGCGGGTGCCTTCGCGGACGGGCACCACCTCGGCCCCCAGCCGCTTCATCCAGAAAACGTTGGGGCGCTGGCGCTCGACGTCCACCTCACCCATGTAAATGGTGCAGTCGAAGCCGAATTTGGCCGCCATGGTAGCCGTGGCGACCCCGTGCTGACCGGCCCCCGTCTCGGCGATGACCCGGGTCTTGCCCATGCGTCGGACCAGGAGCCCCTGGCCCATGACGTTGTTGGCCTTGTGAGCCCCCGTGTGATTGAGGTCCTCGCGCTTGACGTAGATCCTGGCGCCGCCGAAATGGCTCGTGAGGTTCTCGGCGAAGGTGAGGGGCGTGGGCCGGCACGAGTACGTGGACATGAGATCCACATAGCTGGTCCAGAACGAGGGGTCGCTCCGGGCGCCGTCGAATGCATCGACGAGCTCCTCGAAGGTGGCCGTCAGGATCTCGGGAATGAAGGCACCCCCGAATCCGCCGTAGTAGCCTCGATCGTTCATGCCTGAAGCCTCCGGTGCCGGGACCCTCCGGCGCGGCGCCGCGGGCGGCGGGTAACGTTTACGAAAGTCTATAGCCCTTGTCACTGGTCACTGGTGGATGCCCCTGAGGGGGAGAATCCACCCTGCACCCGAGGTCAGTTGGCCTCAAATTGGCCAAGTTGTCAAGACAAATATGAGTGTGACCTCAGTCGTCCGGGCTGGTGTCGGGGGGCATACCGCAGCTCTCGGGGCCGGTGATGCCGTGCCGGATCATCTTGCGCCGCAGGGTGTTCTTGTCGATCCCCAGCTCCCGCGCCGTGGCCATTTTGCGCCATTCATTCCGCGCCAGCGCCTGGCCAATGGCCTGCTTCTCGATCTCCTGAAGGGTGGCGGCCGCCCCGATTCCAGCCTGGAGAGGGACCTCTCCCCGCAGGCTCTCCGGCAGGCACGCCGGCTCGATGAGCCCGCCACGGCAGAGGATGAAGGCGTACTCCAGGACGTTCTCCAGCTCCCGGATGTTGCCGGGCCAGTCGTGGCGCATGAATATGGCCAGGGCTTCGTGGCTCAGCCCCAGGATGTTCCGGTTCCTGAGCCGGTTGAGCCGCTCGATGAAGTGCTCGGCCAGGAGCGGGATGTCCTCCTTGCGCTCCGCGAGGGACGGCAGCTCGAGCTTCACGACGTTGATGCGGTAGAAAAGGTCCTTGCGGAACGTGCCTTCCTCCACCATGACCCCCAGGTCGCGGTGGGTAGCCGTCACGATGCGCACATCGGCCTTGACTGTCCGGGAGGATCCCAGGGGCTCGTAGGCGCGCTCCTCCAGGACCCTCAGGAGCCGGACCTGCAGGGCCGGGGAGATGTCCCCGATCTCGTCCAGGAAGAGGGTCCCCTTTTCGGCCATGGCAAAACGCCCCAGCCGGCTCTTTTTGGCGTCGGTGAAGGCCCCGGCCACGTGGCCGAACAGCTCGGACTCCAGGAGCGTGTCCGGAAGCGCCCCGCAGTTCAGCGCCACGAAAGGCCCCTTGGCCCGGGGGCTCAGGCTGTGCACGGCGCGGCTCAGGAGCTCCTTGCCCGTGCCACTCTCCCCCTGGATGAGCACCGTGCTCTCGCTGCGGGCCACTTCCGGCAGAATGGCCAGAAGCTTCATCATGCGGGGCGACTTGGAGATGATGTCTCCGAACTGGTACTGGCGCGTGATCTCCCGCCGCAGATTTTCCACCAGGCTGAGATCCCGGAACGTCTCGACGCCGCCGATGACCTCCCCGTTCTCATCCCGAAGCAGCGCGGTGCTCACGCTGATGGGGATCTCACGCCCGTCCGAGCGCAGGATGGCCACGGACTTGTTGATGACGGGCCGACCCGTCTCGAGGCTGAATTTCAGGACGCAAGTCGATTCGCAGACCGTGGCGCGGAAGACCTCGCAGCAGAGCTTCCCCAGCGCCTCGGATGCCGGCACTCCCGTGATGACCTCGGCGGCGCGGTTGAAAAAAGTGATCCGCCACTCCAGGTCCACGGTGAACACACCGTCGGCGATGCTGTTGAGGATGATCTCCGTCTGGGGGGAAAGCTCGGGTCGTTTCCGCATGGATTCAGTCATGGCGCCCACCTGATTCATACCGTCAGGGCTCACTAATCAGGCATTCGCCTGAGACTGTCAACCGATTCGAGCAGGCCCGGCAGCTCCCACGGTCCTGCCGCCTTCCCGTTGAACGTCATACACACGGGCCCATCCATCGTGTGTCTTCCCCATCGCCGGAGAAGGCCGGGGATGGAGATTTCTCGGACCCTTGTGTGACCAGCACCGCACAACGGTGTACATACAGGAGGAGAGATCACATGCCATCCATCAAACGGATCGTTGTTGCGCTGCTGACGTTGGTCATGGTTTCGGGCGTGCTGTGCGCGGATTTGGAGGCCAGGCGTGAAAGGGCTCGACGAGCCCCCGCAGAGCCCCTGTCAACGACGGAGATGGAGTGGCTTCAGTTCATGCGCCAGGAGGAAGACCTGGCCTGGCAGGTTTACCGGCTGATGCACGAAACCTGGGGAGCCCCCGTCTTCCGGCGCATCATGACATCCGAGGAGAGACATGTCCGGCAGGTGGCGCGCATGCTCGCCAGGTATGGACTCCCGGATCCCATGGCGGGCAACGCCGATGGGACCTTTGACGACGCAGACCTTCAGGCCCTCTACGGCGGTCTCGTCGAATCGGGCGCCCAGTCGCTTCCCGATGCACTGAGGGCCGGCGCACTCATCGAGGAAACGGACATCGCGGACCTGGAGAAAGCCATCGGGCAGACGACACATGCCGACCTGGCCCGGATGTACGGGAGCCTTCTGGCGGCCTCCGAAAACCACCTCCGGGCGTTCGCGGCACAGCTGGAAGCCCTGGCGGAGCCTTACATACCGCGGGTTCTTCCGCGGGACCGGTTCGACAGCATCGTCAATCAGCGGCCCGGGATCTAGTGGAGAAGGTGAAATGGGCCGGGCTCCGACCCCTTGGGGTAGAGCCCGGCCCAATCGTCGCGCCCGGACGCTCACACTCACGTGTCGTGAAGGGGTGCGTCATCAGCGGTTTCTGCCTCCGCCCATGCCTCGACCCTGGCCTCGACCCTGGCCAGATCCCATGCCGCACCCCCCACCCCGCCCTCGTCCCATGCCCATGGGTCGACCGGGGCCGACGGATACCGGCGCTGTCTGTGGCAAGCTGTCCCTGACAGGCCGCAGTCTGCCGGATCTTAAGGCTTCCACGGCGTCCCGGACGGTTCCGCCGGGGACGGTGAATACCTCGATGGACGCCGCCCTCAGGGTCTGAGCGGCCTTGGGGCCCACCACTCCCGTGATCACGGCCCTGGCGCCCTGTCGTGCCACCAGCCGGGCCGCCCCGACTCCCGCGCCCGAGGCCATGGCAGCATCCTGGTTTTCCTGCACTTCCCATTGCATGGTCTCGGTATCGATGAGTATGAAGCATGCACACCGGCCAAAGCGGGGATCCACCGCGCTGTCCATGGAGGGCTGAACGGCTGATACAGCTACTTTCATGTCGATGCTCCTTTCCCTGGCTCGAGGAGACTGTCCGGATGCGGGAAGCTCGGCCCCCC
>JALOPI010000090.1 GCA_025453975.1 Syntrophobacteraceae bacterium | reverse complement strand
CGGCGTGGACGTGGTGCCGGGGACCTGGTTCGAGCGCTGGACCCTCCTGGATCTCTTCCTGGCTCTCATCGCTTCCCTGGCCGTGGCCAGGCTCTGGGGCTGGCGGTACGGTCTGCTGGCCCTGGCGACCCTCGGCCTCGTTTACCATGAGCAGGACGCGCCGCGGCAGGTGTGGCTGCATCTCCTGGGGGCCGTGGCCCTCCTGCGGGTGCTGCCCGAGGGGAGACTCCACCGCTGGGTGAATCTCTATCGGTGGGGCGCCGTGGTGGTCCTCCTGGTCCTGACCGTTCCGTTCATGGTGCAGCAGGTACGCTGGGGCATCTATCCCCAGCTGGAGCCGGTTTACGAAATGCCTTCCCCCAGGGTGGGCGCCATGCTGGGGATGCTGCCTTCCGCTCCGCCGCCCGAGGACGGAGCCTCCATGGAGGTCCACGAGCAAAAGGCCATGCCCAGGGCGCTTCCTTCCCAGCAATATGACGTGAGAAAGCGCCCGAAAGCCGACAGCGAGGCCGTGTCTCAACAGTCCTGGCTGCTTCAGGACCCCAAGGCCGTCATCCAGACGGGACCGGGTCTCCCCCGGTGGAGCTGGCGCCAGGTTCCGCTCCGCTGGAACGGCCCGGTGTCCAAGGAGCAGGAGGTGAAGCTCCGGCTCCTCTCCCCTGCCATGAACCTGGTGCTGGCCTTCGTGCGGGTCCTTCTCCTCGCCGCTCTCGTCGCCCTTCTGATCGACTGGAAGACGGCCGGCCGGCGATGGCTCAAGTCCGGCGGCACCGCGGCGGCCTCCCTGGCACTGCTTGCATGGGCCCTGGGAGGCGCAGCCTCCACGGCCATGGCCGACTATCCCCCGCCGCAGCTCCTGGACGAGCTGCGGCAGCGACTCCTCAAGCCCCCCGAGTGTCTCCCCCACTGCGCGGAGATCCCGCTCATGGAGCTCCACACGGAAGGGGAGACGTTTCGAATCACCCTGACGGTGGATGCGGCCGAGGACACGGCGGTCCCGCTGCCCGCCACCGCGGGCTCGTGGATGCCGTCGTCGGTGTCGTGGAATGATCGCCCCGCCGAGGGACTGCTGCGGGACAGCCAGGGGCAGCTCTGGATCCGGGCGCTGCGGGGGTCTCACCGGGTGATCCTCTCGGGCGGCGCGCCGGCGGAGCCCACCGTGCAGATCCCTTTGCCCCTGCGCCCCCATCGCGTCATCGTTTCGGGCTCCGACTGGGAAGTCCGGGGCGTTCAGCCCGACGGGCGCCCCGACGCCAGCCTGCAGCTGTCGCGCAAGCTGAAGGAGGGCGCACCGGAGACGGAGGTCAGCGAGAAGCGGCTTCCGCCGTTCCTGAACGTGGAGCGGGTGATTTCCCTGGGACTGAGCTGGCAGGTGACCACCCGGGTGACCCGGGTCACCCCTCCGGGAAGCCCGGTGACCGCCATGGTTCCGCTATTGGACGGCGAATCCGTCACCACTCCCGGCATCCGGGTGGAGAACCGTCGGGCGGTGGTCAGCCTGGAGCCCCAGGCCACGGAAGTTCAATGGACGTCGGCCCTTGCGGAGGCTTCGGAGATTCGCCTGGCGGCTCCGCAATCCCTGGAGGGACCCTCCTGGGTGGAGACCTGGATCCTGGACGCCAGCCCCATATGGCACTGTGATCTATCGGGCATTCCCGTGATTCACCACCAGGACGGTTCGGGAATCTGGAAGCCCCAGTGGCGGCCGTGGCCCGGGGAGAGCGTCACCATATCGGTGTCGCGGCCCGCCGCCATGGACGGGCAGCGGATCACCGTGGACCAGGTTGGTATCGAGGTCACCCCGGGGGAGCGGTTCCGCAACGTCAAGCTGACGCTCAACATCCGAGCCAGCGAGGGAGCCCGGTTCCCGGTGATGCTGCCTCCGGAGTCCACGCTGGAGCAGGTGCGGATCGACGGAAAGCTGCAGCCCATCCGTCAGCAGGATCGCGGCGTGACGATTCCGCTGGAGCCGGGGTCGCGCTCGGTGCTCCTGGAGTGGAGGGAGGCCGGCGCCATGTCGTCCCTCCTCGAGGTGGGTGAAGTCCGCATCGGGTCTGACACCCAGGCGGCCGTGAATGGCGACGCCACCGTCAACATGCCCCATAACCGCTGGATTCTCTGGGCGGGAGGGCCAAGGCTCGGCCCCGCCGTGCTCTTCTGGAGCAGCCTGGTGGTGGTCATCCTGGCGGCCCTGGGGCTGGGCCGGATATCCTGGACGCCCCTCGGGACCCACCACTGGCTGCTTCTCGGGCTGGGGCTGACGCAGGTGCACCCGCTGGTCGCCCTCGTGGTGGTGGGCTGGATCCTCGCCATGGGCGTCCGGGCCCGAAAGACCGTGACCGACGGCTGGCTCACCTTCGATGCGGTGCAACTGCTCCTCGTCCTCTGGACCGTTGCCGGCCTTGTCTGCCTGTACGCGGCCGTCCACAACGGACTGCTGGGCATCCCCCACATGCAGATCGCCGGAAACCACTCCACGGACTTCCACCTGCGCTGGACCCAGGACCGGTTCGCCGGCCTCCTGCCCCGGCCCTGGGTCCTCTCGGTCCCGCTCCTGGTCTACCGGGTCCTCATGCTGCTCTGGGCCCTGTGGCTGGCCCTGTCGGTCCTGGGCTGGCTCAAATGGGCTTACCAGTCCTGGAGCCACGGCGAGACGTGGCGCAAAATCCCCTGGCCTCGTCTGCAGCGTCGTGGGAGTGCGGGGTGATTTGGTACAGGCCCAGACAACAGGGCCTTCATATTCTGCGTCTTCATTGCACGTCATCCCCGCATGCCTTTGGCGGGGATCCAGTCGCTCATAGACATTTGGAGTCCCGCCTTCGCGGGAACGACATTGCTATTGTGGAATTGAACGGTGTGTAGCGGTGCTTCGAACCGGGGGGGCTTTCGATGTGGAGGTACGTTCTGGCCTGGGTGCCCATGGTGGCCATCGCCATAGCCAACGGCGCGCTTCGGGAGGCGACGTACGGGAAGCGCATGACCGAGCTCCGGGCGCACCAGCTGTCGACGCTTTCGGGGATTGTGCTGTTCACGGTTTACATCTGGGGCGTCACGACGGTCTGGCCGCTTCAGACCTCGGGCCAGGCCGTCGCCGTCGGAATCATGTGGCTCGTGCTGACCCTGGCCTTCGAGTTTCTTTTCGGGCGTTACGTCGCCGGCCATTCCTGGAGCCGTCTGCTTCAGGACTACAACGTCCTGGCCGGTCGGGTCTGGGTCTTCATCCCCACCTGGGTTGCCGTCGCTCCGTATGTGTTTTACCTGGCAGGAAGATGAATCGGTTGGTTCGAGAAGGAGGCTCGAGAGCATGAAGGGGAGAACATGGGTCAAATTGCCGGCGAAAGCCTCCAAGCCCAAGGCATCCGCAGAGGTTAAGGCGCAGGTTCAAAAGCGGGCCGATGAGCTCATCGAGTCCGTGCTCAAGCCGGAGCATGTGAAGCCGCCTCCGTCTGACGGGCGATTCAACTACATCGTGGACATTCATTCCCGGTGGCATGGGAGATCGTTTTACTTCCGCGCCAAGTACCGCTGCCCGGCCCCTGAATGCATCATGGAGTTTTTAGAGCTCAAGTTCGCGAGGATGGAGTGCGCCGGTCCGGATCGCTACAACCCGTCCTACATGCGGCACACCGAGAAATGGTTCGAGCTCTACCGGGACATGTCCCTCGACGATTGCCTGGCGGCCATCAGAGACGAGCCGCATTTCCTGCCGTGATGCTGTTCGACCTGCGGGTCGGGTCTTGAGGATGTGACTCCGAATTCAGCTGGGATCACTCTGGGACACTGTGCGCAAGGTGGGCTGCCGCATTGAATCAGCCCGTTGATTGACCATGGCCTCAGCAGAAAAATCGTTGCCTTCAATGCATGTCAGGGCTCATCGGACTCTGAATTCATCGAAGAACTTTTGGTCAACATCGAATGTGATCCGAGGGATCAGGCCGAGCTCGAGCTTTTCAAACATCTCCACGAGTTTGTCCCCATCCACGAGCTCAACGGGGGGCGCACCGTCTCGACGGGCTTCCCGCCTTGCGTCCTGGGTGAAGTTGCCCGTGGTGAGGATGATTCCCTTGTCGGCCCGCCCCAGCATGGCTCCGCGGAAGTCCCTGATCACCGGTGCTCCTACACTTCCCCTGTATCGCTTGCACTGGAAGAGCACCTTGAATGTGACGAAGGGATTGACTTCGAGAATCCCCTCGCCATCAATCCCGTTGTCTCCGGAGCGTCCCGTAACCAACACCTGCTGGAATCCAGCCTCCCGGAGGAGTCGCTGAGAAAGGCGTTCGAATCCCTCAAAGGGAAGGGCTAAGATTGCGTCCAGCAGTTGGGTTCTATAGTTCGCCGAGGCTGAGATATCGAGCTCTTCAGGTGTCCCGGCATCGTCGGTGTCCGTAGCCTTGTGCTTCTGTTTTCGCCTTGCGGTATCGATCTGGACTTGCTTCTTGAAGATCTCGTGTGCATCCGCGTAAGTGAGGTGCGTTTTGGCGCCTTTTTCCGTAAGGCTCCAGACGCCTCGCTTCGAGGAATCGAGCAGGCCTTCTCGTTTAAGGTAGAAACGTGCCCAGGCCACCTGGTTCTTGAAACGTGGTCCACCGGACGGAAGTGCTTCGTTGAGCTGCCGCTCCGAGATGTTCGACAATTCCGCAATCTTGTCGGTGGCTTCGTCGGGGGTTGCCGAGCCGCCCAAAGCCCGGAGTGCATCCAGTAGCGGACCAAAGTGGTGGAGGAATTGCGTTCCTGCTTTCTTGCTGGTCAATGGCACCTCCTCAAGTTCATCGCGGCCCATCAGGCTTCCAGGGCCGGGTAGTCCGCATATCCCTGGGGGCCCGGGGTGTAGAGGGTGGCGTAATCGGGGGCGTTGAGGGGGGCGCCCTCGCGGAAGCGTCGCACCAGGTCCGGGTTGGCCAGAAACAGCATGCCGAAGGCCACCAGGTCGGCCTCGCCTCTCGCCAGGGCTGCCGTGGCCAGTTGGGCGTCGAATCCCCCGTTGATGATGAGAGCTCCCTGGTAGATGGTCCGAAGCATGGGTGAAATACGCTCGTGGGTCCCGGCCAGCGGGTGTCCCGGAAGGGCCTCCATGAGGTGGAGGTAGGCGAGCCCAAAGCTGTTCAGGGCTTCCGCGGCATAGCCGAAGGTGGCGGGCGGGTCGCCGTCCCGCATGTCGTTGTAGCCGCCGGTGGGGGAGAGCCGCACGCCCACGCGGTCCGGCGACCAGGCACCGCACACGGCCTCCGTCACCTCGAGCAGGAACCGGGCTCGGTTGGCGACGCTCCCGCCGTAGGCATCGGTGCGCCGGTTGGACCCATCCCGGAGAAACTGGTCGATGAGATACCCGTTGGCTCCGTGGATTTCCACGCCGTCGAAGCCGGCGTCCCGAGCCCGCTCGGCCGCGGCGGCATACTCGTTCACGATGCCCGGGATCTCGTCCAGCTCCAGTGCCCTCGGGACGACGTAGCGCTTCTTGCCGAGGGGTGTACGGGACCATTCGTCGGCTGCGACGGCCGAAGGGGCGACGGGGAGCTCACCGTCCAGGAAATCGGGGTGCGAGGCCCGGCCCATGTGCCAGAGCTGCAGGAAGATGCGTCCCCCAGCCTCATGAACCGCCTCGGTCACCTTGCGCCAGCCGGCCACGTGCGCATCGGTGTAGATGCCCGGAGCCCCCAGCCAGCCGACACCGCCCCGGGATATGGCCGTGGCCTCGGAAACGATCAGGCCGGCTTCCGTCCGCTGCCGATAGTAGCGGGCCATGAGATCATTTGGGGTCCCGTCGGCCTCGGCGCGACCCCGGGTCAGCGGAGCCATGACCATCCGGTTGCGGAGCGTCATCGTTTTCAGTGGATAGGGTTCAAACAGGATATTCTCTTTCATGCGATCTCCTGAAAATTCCGGGTGCCTCGGTCAATGGGTAAAGGCTTCATGGGAGGCACCCTGCAGGACCTGCTGTAAACCCTTGGATGCCGATTCCTGATTGCCGACTTGTGTTCCATTGGGACTGGAATATAATACGTCATAAAATACGTCATAAACACGCATTGGAGACAAATCATGCAGAAGAAGCTCACGATTACAGTGAATGAGCAAGTCTATGAAGGGCTGCACCGGGTCATTGGACGCAGAAATATCAGCCAGTTCATAGAATCCCTCGTGCGACCACACGTCCTGGAAGAAGACATGGAATCAGACTATCGGCTCATGGCTCAAGAAGAATCCCGTGAGTCCGAAGCCCTGGAATGGGCTGAAGCAACCGTTGGAGATGTCAGTGATGAACCGAGGTGAGGTTTGGTGGGTGAATTTCGACCCATCCGCAGGCGGAGAGATTCGGAAAAAACGGCCCGCAGTCATCGTCAGCAACAACGCCTCGAACAGATTCCTCAATCGCGTACAGGTCGTGCCTCTCACAACAAACATCCACCGCCTCTACCCCAGTGAAGCTTATGTAATGGTCGATGGAAAACAGAGCAAAGCCATGGCGGATCAACTCACCACCGTCAGCAAAGCCCGCCTGCTGGACTTTGTGGGACGTCTCTCCGCCACGGAGATGCGAAAGGTGGAGCAGGCCATCCGTGTCCAACTGGCTCTGAATGCATAGATTCCATGCCCCACCCCGCTGTTCAAGTCCGCTCCGCACCACGGGTCCGTTCAAAGAATATCCTCATCCGAGCATCTGTCGGAGCACCGTCTGGAGGATGCCTCCGTTGCGGTAGTATTGGACCTCAACGGGCGTGTCGATGCGGCAGACCACCCGAAAGCTTTTCGGTTCGCCCGCGGGGTCGACGGCGCGCACGTTGAGGGTCTGACCGGGCTGCAGGAGATCGGCGGGGCCGCACAAAATGTCGAAGGTCTCGAATCCCGTGAGACCGAGGCTTTGGACGTTTTCACCCTCCAGGAACTGGAGCGGCAGGATGCCCATGCCCACCAGGTTGCTCCGGTGGATGCGCTCGAAGCTCTCGGCAACGACCGCCCTCACCCCCAGGAGAAAAGGCCCCTTGGCGGCCCAGTCCCGGCTGGAGCCCGTCCCGTATTCCCTGCCGGCCAGCACGACGGTCGGAGTGCCGTCGGCCGCGTATTTCATGGCCGCCTCGAAGATGGGCAGGGTCTCACCCGTCGTCTGGTACACGGTGAATCCGCCCTCCACCCCGGGCACCAGCCGGTTGCGGATGCGGATGTTGGCGAAGGTCCCGCGCACCATGACCTCGTGATTGCCGCGTCGCGTCCCGTATTGATTGAAGTCGGCCTCGGCGACGCCTTTCCCGA
>JALOPI010000089.1 GCA_025453975.1 Syntrophobacteraceae bacterium | reverse complement strand
TCCCCCCACGTGGGAGTGCCACGGGTTGATGCCGCTGTCGATGATGGCCACCTCCACACTCACGTCCGCGCACTCCACGCCCCTCAGAGGCTTTGCCAGGCAGCCCGCTCCGATTCCGTGCGGAGATCCTCGAAGCTGCTCAGCCGCAGCTGACCATCGGATTCCAGCACGAGCACGTCCCCCGCACCCCGGAGGGTGGAAAGGCGGTGACTCACCACCAGGGTGGTCCGGCCCTCCATGAGGACGGTCATGGTCTCCTTGAGGCGCTCCTCGGCCGCCGTGTCGAGGAACGCGGTGGCTTCATCCAGGAGGAGGATTCTCGGCTTGAGGAGCAGGGTGCGGGCGATGCTCACCCTCTGCTTCTGGCCCCCCGACAGCCGCACTCCCCGGTCTCCCACCATCGTTTGGTAGCCCTGGGGAAGGGAGACGATGAAATCGTGGATGCAGGCCGCCCGGGCCGCTTCCACCACCTCCCCGTCCGTGGCCTCCGGTTTGGAGAATCGAATGTTCTCGAGGATCGAGGTGTGGAAGAGAAAGGTGTCCTGGGACACCAGGGCCATCTGCCGGCGCAGCCAGTCCTGGCGCAGGTGCCTCAGGTCCACTCCGTCCAGGGTGATCCTGCCGGAGTCGGGCTCCAGGAGACCCAGAATCAGGTGGCAGAGGGTGGATTTGCCGGCGCCGCTGGGCCCCACGAGGGCCGTCGTGCGGCCGGCGGGAATCCTGAAGGTCAGGTGCTGGAGAGTCGGCTGCCCGGGGTCGTGGGAAAAGGAAACGTCCTCGAAGACGATCTCCCCCCGAAGCTTCGCATCCTCGATGACCCGATCCCCATGACCCGCGGCGGAGGTCGGGATGTCCAGGACCTCCCTCACCCGCCTGAGGGACACCCTGGATTTCTGCAAGGTCAGGAATCCGTCCATCATGCCCTGAAGAACGGCGAAGACCCGGCCCTGGTAGATGGAGAAGGCCACCAGCCCCCCCACGCTCAGGCTTCCCCGCAGGAGGGAGTATCCTCCGAAGCCGAAGACCACCAGGGTGTTGATGATCACGAAGCCCGTGGGAGCCAGCCCCGAAAGAGCCCCCAGGAACTGGTAGCGCATGAGACAATCCAGAACACCGGCATGCTTGTCACGCAGCCGCCGGCACTCGAGGTCCTCGGCCCCGAAGGCCCGCACCACCGCCGTGCCGCTGAGAGACTCGAGGAGGAAATGGGAGATGTCGGCGTTGCTCTCGGCCACCTCGCGGGCCAGCGCCGTCAGCTTCGGACGCAGACGATAGACGGCGTGGAGGCCCACGGGCAGGAAGGCGAGGCTCATGAGGGCCATCGGCCAGTTCAGCCACAGCAGGATTCCCGAGGTGATGACGAAGGTCAATCCATTGAAGATGAGCACGGGGAGGGTGTCGGTGCACATCTGCTGAATATCGGCCATGTCAGAGCCCATGCGCGAGGTGATGTCGCCCATGCGGTTCCTGGAAAAGAAGCTCAGGGGGGCTCGCTGCAGGTGCGCCAGCAGGTCTTCGCGCATCCGGAAAAGGATTCGGGCCGAGTAAAGCGTGTACGTGTAACTGTTGCCCACCCGGATGGCGTAGCCCAGGAGCAGCAGGAGGATCATTGCCCCCAGGAGGGGAGCCAGCCTGTCGTAGGCTCCGGCCAGGAAAACGTCATCGATGAGCAGTTTGGCGAAATAGGGCTGAATCAAGCCCAGGGCCGTACTGAGGATGCTGAGCATCGAGGAGAGGGCCAGGGCCTTTCGATGGCGGTGCACGTAAGGCCCCAGGGTGCGCGCCTGGCTCCAGAACGAGCCTTCCCCATTCAACGATCCCGAAAGAGACACATGTATCCCCTCTCACAGTATTCGGGCGTGGCGCGAAGAAACCGCGCCGTCCGGGCCACGGCCTCGGGGGATGCGCCGCCCCGGACCTCGTCCATGACCGCTTTCACCAGTTGCAGGCTCCCCATTTTTCTCAAGAAGGAGCCCTCGCGACCCACGATCTTCACCGCCGCGACACCCCAGTCCCTGAAATGGCCGAGCCAGCAGAGGCTGCACGGACCGTTGGGAAGACCCGACGCCGTGTGCGTCGATCCACAGTTGTTCTGATACCAAAGGTATTCACGCAGTTCGTTCATCCGAAGGGCAAGCTGTCCGTCGGATGGCCCACGCTCCCCGCGCCGGAGCACGCTTGCTTTCCATGGTGTCATGCAGAAAGGGCCCAGGGCGTGGGATGTCTGGCAGAATCCCTCTTCGAAGTAGCAGCCGTCGTTCACGGCGAAGACTTCGAGCTCCACGGATGCACCATGGGCTTCAGCCAGCCCTTGGATCTCCGATATGCGCAGTTGACGGGGCAGGATGATGCGCCGAGCCCCCAGGGAGCGAAACAGCTCCACCGAGCCTGAGTTGAAGCATCGTCCGAGACTGCTCAGGTGAATCCGGAGGGGAGGGGCTTCCCGGGCGAGGCGCATCAGGAGCT
This sequence comes from Syntrophobacteraceae bacterium, assembly GCA_025453975.1. Classification (GTDB taxonomy): domain Bacteria; phylum Desulfobacterota; class Syntrophobacteria; order Syntrophobacterales; family Syntrophobacteraceae; genus JALOOX01. The sequence goes on along the minus strand of JALOPI010000089.1, from coordinate 7,040 downwards.
CCAGGTCGCTCACGATGAGGCCGTCCACTTGGACGACCTGCACCAGCCGCTCCACGAGACGCAGAAGCGTCTCCAAAGCGGACGGCGTGTAAAACGGGGTGTTGAGAGCGACATGGACCGGGACACCGTGGTCGTGAGCCGTCGCCACGAGGGTCCGGAGGTCCTGGGTCGAAGCGATGCTTCCCCTCAGGGGATGGCGCCGGTTCATCCACCAGTGCAGCCCAAATCGCTCCCTCCACTCCGAAAGATCCAGGCCGCAATAAAGCTCATCCGCCCCGCAATGAAGGAGCATCGGAAGCTCCTCGAGGGAGCTGATGGGGGCAACGATGCGCATGGGGTCGGCCTTGACAGGCTCCAGGGGATGTGGAATCAAAACCGGGGGGCCTGGCAGACCAGCCGCAGGGAGCCCCGGCCCGCCGCTTCCATCATTCCCCGGAGCATGGCGTCGGAGTATCGGTAGTAGACCGTGTTCCCGTTCTGAACGATTTCGAGGCCGAAGCTTTCGTGGTTCAGGGACAGGCTGAAGTCCCCGCAGGGCCTGGCACACGCCGCGGGGGGGGCGAAACGGGCCGATGCCGCCCCCCGAAACGAGGCCGACCAGCAGATGCGGCCCGTGGTCACATAGCCCCAGGGAAAGTAGATGCTCGAGGCGAAGCCGGGCGGACCGTCTTCCAAGGTGGTCTCATGCGGGAGGAGATCCCTCTCCAGCCGCGTGACCCCAAATCGATCCAGCAGGCTCCTGAAACCTGGCTGCCGAAACGTGGAGTAGCTCGTCACCTCGCTCATGGCAGGGTCCGAGGCGACCCCGTTCCCGCTTCCCCCTGGCCGGGGATCCTTGTACGCCTTGTTGAAAACCCTTCCCGCGCACAGTCCGAGGAGCGGAAAACTCCCCCGAAAGGCCTGAAGGACCCCCCAGTCGTTGACCACCACCTCGAGATCCGAACACTCCAGCAGCATGAGCTCCACCAGGCGGAGCCCCCGCTGGATCTCCGCATCGCTCATGACCGGCGTGAGCAGGGTCAGGGGAAGCCCATACCGCCCGGCCCATCGACAGACAGAGGAAATCTCCCCCACCGTCGGGAGGCGGTGAAAGCAGAATTCGTCCCCCACGTAGATCCGGTCCAGACCGGCCCAGCCCCTGGCCAGCCGCTGCCGTACAGGGGCGGGAAGGCAGCCGTCGATGTCCATCGTGGAGGGGGCGATATGGCTGAGAAGCCCTCTCTCCCCGTCGTCCTGCTCACCCCAATCCCTCAGGTGGAACGCCAGCTCCATGGGAGAACCTCATCGGAAGGGTCGGATGGCTCGCACATGATGGTGGACCTGAAAGGCCAAGGCCTGCCCCGTCAGTCTGGCCAGAGGCGGACGGCCCGCCCCGGGCTCATCGGGGGTACGGGCCGGGCCGGTCAGGACTGAGCCCCCTGACCCGGCTCCTGGAGGACCTTCTCGTGGAACTTCTGGCCCTTGCGCATGTCATGATTGTGGCAATCCTTGCACGGCTGCCGCGAAATGTCCTTGAGAAGCTTGCTGTGGATCTTGGGCTGGTCGATGGGCTGGTGGTTCTTGGCGTCCTTGCACTGGAAGCACCGCCGGTTGGGAACCATGCTCCAGTAGCCCGGCTCCTTGGTGGCATCGATGAATACGGGCTCGGACGGGGCCTTGATGGGCTCGTTGGGGTCCCGCTTGAAGTGCTGAGCCAGCTGATGGACGGCCGATTTGTTCATGGCCATCCAGCCTTCGAAACTGGCGTCATAGTGGCATCCGGCACAGTTGTTGTGGCTCTTGGCCGTGCCGGACTCCCGCCACCGCCGGATGGGCTCCTTCATTTCATGGCAGACCACGCAGGTCACGTCCTGGAAGTGCCTCACCGAGACTTCATGGGCACCCACGAGGGCGACGAAAGCGACAGGTATGGCAGCGATCCAGAATACCTTCTTCCGTTTCAAGAGAGAGAACCTCCGCACGCACGTCGAATAAGAAACAGGCTTCGCCGCTTGGAAACCGCTGTCATCGCTGGATCATTGCGCCAGGGAGATGCGATGGGCCACCACGCCGTCAGCCTCCAGGGGAATGACGCCCAGGCGGTCCAGGGTGTCGGCGTCGAAAACGGACATGTCCGCGCCCGAGGGACCCGCGTAGATCTTCTTCCCGTTGGAAGTGATGGAGATCGCGTAGCTGGTGCCCCGTTCCACGGGCACGGCCTTGAGGGTCTTTCCCGTCTCCATGTCCACCTTCACGAGCTCATCCATCACCGCGTAGAGGTACTTCTTGTCGGGAGACACCACGGTGGAATACTCGAGATGCACCGTGTCGCCCTTGAGGGAGCCGAGCTTGCCGGTGTTGCGGTCCAGGACCAGATAGGCCATCCCCGAGAGCGTGTACGTGGGATTGGTGAAAATCCCGTGGTCGCCGGGGCTCATGTTGTTCCAGATGACCAGGCTGTTGATGGGCTCGGCATCCTTGGGCACATTGAGCAGGGGCATGGCCAGCTCCAGCTTGCCGTCCCTGAGGCTGATGGTGTGGATATCGAGCCCGATGAGCACGAGCTTGTCGGGATCGTTCCTCAGGGAGACCACCCCCATGACCCCGTAGGGAATCTCGAAGGAGCCGGTCACCTGGCGGGTGGCGATGTCGAAGACCAGGAGCTGCGGCGGCAGCACGTCGAGACGCGGCACGTTCTGTTTCTTCTTCACGATGGACGTGCTGAGGTAGAGCTTCTTACCATCCTCGGAGACGGCGAACCCCAGCACGGTCACCTTGTTGAGCTCCGCCGAAAGCCGATAGGCGTCCACGAGCTGCTGGGTCGCCGTGTCGAACGCATAGATGGTGTGGAACGCATTGAGATAATAGCGCTTGCCGTCGGCCGACGGAGCGGCCCCCACGATGTAGTCGTTGTAGGCGGGAACCGTCTTCACCACCGTGTCCGTGTCGCAGTCGATGATCTGAAGCGCGTTGGAGACGGCGGCGAAGATGTAGTCCTTGGCCAGGGCCCGGGAGGCCATGCCGGCCAGGACACTGAGAGCAACCAGGAAGATCAAGGCTCTGGACAGTCTGCGATCCAGCATGTTCCCCTCCTAACGTTTGATGACGAAGTTGAGCTGTCTCCAGTCCCTTTCGATGGCGCGGCACTGGTTCTGGAAATCCGGGAAGTTGGAGATGTTGTCCGGGGTCTGGGCCGGCCACCAGCACGGACCCGAGCAGCTGGTGAAGTCCCGGGCGCTGGAGACGCAGTTGCCCACGGGATAGTCGGGACGGGGATTCGTCTCCCAGCCCGTGTCGAAAACGGTGGTGCACCCGATGGGCATGCTCGTCATGAGATCACCCTCGGCCATGCCGAAAACCTCCTGGTCCTCGAGCTCCTTCGCCCGCCGATTGGCGGCCCTGAGCCGTTTTTCATCCATGGGGTCTCCTTCGCTAATCATAAAAATGGTTGAATACCGCCGTCTGTCCTCGATAGACGGCGAGCTTGTCCAGATAGGCCGGGCCGGTCAGGAAGATGCGGCCGTAAACCTCGAGGCCCAGCTCGATCCACCGCTCGATCCACCGGCACATGTGTGAGTTGGCGAGGAAGGGGCTGCCTTGTCTCACCCACGCTTCGTGGTAGCAGCCTCCGGCGCAGAGCATCCGGAGCCAGCACTCGCGGCACGCTTCCTTTCGATTCAGATGGGCGGCGGCTCGGAAGGCCCGAGCCCGCTCCGGGTCCACGCCATTGAAAACGCTCCCCATGCGGAAGTCGCTCTCTCCGGTCACGCGCTGACAGGCGTACAGCTCCCCGCGGGGGCTCACGGAAAAGAGCCCCTGGCCCGCCCCGCAGGGGTGGTGCTTCCTCTCTCCCTGGTGAAGGGCCACCAGGAGATCGATCAGGTTCGAGAATCCATAGAGCCGATCCTGGCCTGCCGCCTCCACCAGGCGCTCCGCCAGGAGCCTGAACTGATGGAGGAGCCGGTCCATTTCCTTTTCGTCGAGCTGAAAGGCGGGGTCGTCAGTCGTGACGGGCGACACCCCCACCTCCGTGAAGCCGAGACTCAGCAGGTGCTCCACCCGCCCCACCACGTCCCCGGCCGAGCCAGCCAGCGTCACGCGGGCCACGGCCGGCTTGCCGGAGCCGTTCCGGAGCATCTTCCGGACGTTGGGGGCAACGATTCCATAGGATCCGGAACCGTCCGAAAGTCGCCTGAACCGGTCATGGGCTTCGGCCCCCCCGTCGATGCTCAGGGTCACCCCGACCCGGTGCTCGTCCAGGAAGGAGATGATCTCCCCCGTGAGGAGCGTCCCATTGGTCGTGATGGCCAGCTCGACGGTCTTTCCCGCTTCGGCGGCCTTCCGGCGGGCCATTGGAGCGAGGGAGGCCATGAGGGGAAACTGAAGGAGCGGCTCCCCTCCGAAAAACACCAGCGTCAGATCCTTCTGGTCGCCAGAGTGGCTGATGAGAAAGTCCACGGCGCGCTCAGCCACCGCGAGATCCATCCGGCCGTTTCCCTCGCCGTTCCGTCCCTGGCCCGTCCCGTGGTAGCAGTAGCCGCACCGCATGTTGCAATGGTCGGTCAGCTGCAGGACCAGGGTCTTGACGGGAACGGGCGGGGTAGAGATCCCGTCCGCCGCTTCGAAAGGCCGTCCTTCGGGCAGCCATCCAGGAGGGCCCGGGTCACCGGGTCCAGCTGGAAGATGGCGCTCTCCCCGGCCAGGAAAAGGAAATCCTCTCCGTCGGCCTGAAAGATTCTGTGCTGTGCCGAGCCGAACCGCCTCATGGCCGCCGAGCCTATTTGATGTGCGTGATGAAGTCGGGGACCGTCACCACGAGCTGAGCCCTGTCCTTGAGCTCCTGCCCGCCCTCCGTCACGGTGGCGACGATGGCGATGTGCCCCGTACCTTCCCTGCGCTGAAAACGGGATTCGATGGGCCCGTAGGTGGTGAAGGGGGTGTAGAGCCCGTTGGGCACCGGAGCCTGAAGGTATTTCAGGTCATCGTCATTGTCGCGGGTGGGGGCTTCCTCCAGGGTCCACCCGGCATTCATGGGCTCCAGGATGAGATCGTCCGCCGTTCCGACCATGCCGTCCTTCCCCTTGCTCACGGCCCGGGCCACGAACTGAACCCCCTGGGGCGGATAGGCCGGTCCCGAGCTCACACGGGCGCGACCGATGGCCGGAAAGACCCGGATGCCGTCCACCTTCTCGTAAACGACGACGGACCCGCCCGCCGTCCCCTTGATGGTGAGGGCACAGGGACCCACGGCCGCGTCCTTCCCGACTTCCACCTTGCAGACCAGCCTGGACCCCTCGTTCTTCTCGATCTTGCGGACCTTGACGTTGGCGTCGGCGAACTGGAGGTCGCCTTCCTTGAGCCCCTGGGGCAGGTTGGCGCCCACGACGGTCACGGTGTGCTGGGTGCCCGGGGCCTTCTTCATCGATGAGGGAAAGACGGCCAGAATGGCGGGGGCTCCGCCCACCCGCGCGAACCGCTCATTCCCGTAGGAATTGGTGTCCTGAACCACATTCCACCATTTGCCCTCAAAGATGGAGGTCTCGGGATTCAGGTCGAAAACCCCTTCCATCCGACGGGTCACCGAAGATGTCATCGCCGTCTTCAAGTGGTACGTGCCGTAAAGGGTCCCCGTTCCCGTCATCTTCAGCGTGATCCCGTTGTCGTAGTGAATCTCCCGCTCCAGGGTGTATTCGTCCTCGCCCCGGGAAGCATCGGCGGCAATGGCCACCGTCCCCCCATAGGTCCCGAGTCCCGGCTGGTAGCCGGCCACAACCCATTTGCCGCTCAGGTCTGGGTTCTTGCGACTCTTCATCCAGGCCTGCCACTCGGGGGTGTCCATGGGAAACATTTTGGCGATGATCTCGCTCAATTCCTTGGACTCGATCTGCCAGTTCATCTCCCTCATCTGCCCGATGACCGTCGGATAGTAGCCCAGGTGGAGATTTCGGATGTCGGCCCACTGAGCCGGAGTCATGCGGTGCGAGGCCATCTTTCCATACGTGTGGCAGCGGACGCAGGCCTGGAAGATGCGCTTTTCCTGGTCGTTGGCGGGGATCTCGCGATACTGGCTGTTCTCGTCGCTGTTGATGTAAGCGACGGCGGCCATCTCCCCCGGAGTGAGGCACAGGTGCCGGCTCAGCTCCTTGATGACGGGGTGGAATTCGGCGTCGCCCACCACGGCGCCGTTGAGGCGGACCATACGGTCCACCACATTGATCCATTCCTCCGGTGTCTTGCGCGTCTCCTCGATGACGTCCACGCGCCCCTTCTCGTCGAGCTTGTGGCAGGCGGTGCACTTCTGCCGCACCACCGTGCTCTCGCCAAAAGGCGTCCCACCCAGGGCCGAGGCTTGCAGACCCAGCACCAGAGCCGCCACAAGGCATGGGAGCCCTGTAATCCTGAACCACCTTCCGCTCATTCCAAACCTCCTCCCATGGGATGTTCTAGAATTTGAACCACAGCCAGACCTGGGTGAAGAACGCATCGTTGTTGTCGCCAAAGACCTCCTCGGCGGCATCGTTGGGGGTGACGTACCCCAGCCCGACGTGGACATAGAGCCATTTGGTCACATCCACGTCGAAGAAAAGGTTGAATTCGTCGGCCCAGCTCTTGTCTTCCAGCCGGAACCTGCCGACGCCGGGGACTCCGATGTAGGGCTCGTTGAGGGTGTTGTGCAGGTAGAGAAAGGTTGCCTTCACGTTCTCCATGGGCTGACAGCCCAGCTCGGCCACGATGACCTGCTTGTTGGTGTTGGCCAGCTGGGCCTCTCCCACCAGCTCGCCCATGATCCATTGCCCCCAGCCCATGAAGCCGTTGAACATGGGGTCGAAGTCTTCCGCCTTGTCGTCCTCCAGGTTGCTGTCTCCCGAGTAATAAATGTAGCGGGCGCCGATGAACGGCTTGTAGGGGACGTCAAAGGTGTAGCGCGCCCAGGCGAAGCCGCCGAAGGCGTCACGATCGAGATCCTGGTCGCCGATGGAGCCTGCGTTGCCGAACTCATACACAAACTCACCCGAAAGATTCAGCCCGCCGAAGGTGACATCGAAGCCTGCATCCAGGGC
>JALOPI010000088.1 GCA_025453975.1 Syntrophobacteraceae bacterium | reverse complement strand
GTGGCCGTCAATTCCGACGAGATGGAGCCCGGAACGTTCAAGGACCGGGTGCTCATCCACGCGGACCCCCATGCCGTTCTCGAGGGACTGGTCATGGCGGGCTTCGCCATATCGGCGGAGAAAGGATACATCTTCGTCCGGCCTTCGTACGAAAACTGCGCCCGGATTCTGGAAAACGAGGTGATGCGGGCCCGGGAGGCGGGTTTTCTGGGCCGGAACATCCTGGGGTCGGGCTTTTCCTTCGACGTCATCGTCCACCGGAGCGGCGGGCGCTACATTTGCGGGGAGGCCTCGGCGCTCCTCAAGGCCCTCATGGGCAGGCGTCCGAACCCCGTCAAGGCCCCCCCCTTCCCGACGGACAAAGGGCTCTGGGAACGCCCTACCCTGGTGAACAACGTGGAGACCCTGGCCAACGTGCCGGGTATCGTCCGGAATGGACCCCAGTGGTTCAAGGGGCTCGCCCGGACCGAAGGCGGCTCGGGAACCAAGCTCTACTGCGTCAGCGGGCGGGTGAACCGGCCGGGCTGCTATGAGCTCCCCATGGGGACGCCTCTCAGTGAGATCATCGAGGAGCACGCCGGCGGCCTGCCGGCGGGGCGGCGGTTCAAGGCGTGCCTTCCGGGAGGCGCATCGACCCGCTACATGGGGCCGGAGCACTATCACATCGCCATGGACTTCGACCCTCTGGCCGCCGTGGGACACCGGCTGGGAACGGCCGCCATCATGGTCTTCGACGACCGGACCTGCCTGGTGGGGGTGACCCTCAACCTCATGGAGTTCTTCGCCCGGGAGTCCTGCGGGTGGTGCACGCCCTGCCGCGAGGGGGTCCCCTACGTTCGGGACCTCCTGCGGCTCATCGAGAACGGCGAGGGCCGCGAGGAATACATCCCCCGCCTCCGGGAGATGTGCCGTCACCTCTGGAATGCCTACTGTGCCTTCGCCCCCGGCGCCGCGTCTCCGGTCGAGAGCCTCCTCACCTTCTTCGAGGATGAGGTCCGCGAGCACATCAGCCAGAAGCAGTGCCCTTTCGGCGGGAGCGGTTTTCCGCCAATATCATGAGTGATATCAAGGTAATCCCATGCCCCGATTGATCATAGACGACCTGGAGATCGACGTCCCCCCCGGAACCAGGGTGATCGACGCCGCCGAGATGCTGGGGATCATGATCCCCCGGTTCTGCTACCACGAGGCCCTGGGGGCCGTGGGGGCGTGCCGCATGTGCGCCGTGAAGTTTCTGGAGGGCCCCGTGCGGGGCATCCAGATGAGCTGCATGGTGGAGGCTCGGGACGGCATGGTCGTCTCGACGACGGACGAGGAAGCCGTGGCCTTCCGGAAGTTCGTCATCGAGTGCCTGATGCTGAACCATCCCCACGACTGCCCGGTGTGCGACGAGGGGGGGCAGTGCCTCCTTCAGGACGAGACGGTCTCGGGAGGGCACGGCATCCGGAATTACCCGGGTCGAAAGCGCACTTACCGCGACCAGGACCTGGGCCCCTTCATTGCCCACGAAATGAACCGCTGCATCCACTGCTACCGGTGCGCCCGGTTTTATCAGGAGTACACCGGGTATCGGGATCTCGGCGTCATGCAGATCGGGAGCCGGGTGTACTTCGGGCGCCACGCCGACGGGGCCCTGGAGAGCCCCTTCGCCGGAAACCTGGTGGATCTCTGTCCCACGGGGGTCTACACCGACAAGGCGGCCCGGTACCGCGCGCGCCATTGGGACCTGGAGCGCGCGCCCTCCGTGTGCGTCCACTGCAGCCTGGGATGCGCGACGGTGGCCAACGCCCGCTACCGGGAGGTGCTTCGGGTGGAAGCCCGGCTGAGCCCCGGGGTGAACGGCTACTTCATCTGCGATCGCGGGCGGTTCGGCCACGGTTACGCGAGCCATCCCAAGCGGCCCCGCCAGGCTCGGGCCGCGGGTAAGGGGCTCCCCGTGCCGGGAGTCGCGGACTGGGCCGTGGGGCAGCTCCGATCCATCATGAACGAGTTTGGGACCCGGTCGGTGGCGGCGGTGGGATCGGCCCGGGCGTCCCTGGAGACCCTGGCGGTCCTGAAAAACCTGTCCGAGCTGCTGGACTGGAGGGCGCCACACTTCTTCGTGGACGACGCCCAGGGGGAGGCGACCCGAAGGGCGGTATCGCGGCTGGACCCCCGCCTGGCGGCCTCCATGAAGGACGTCGGGTCGGCTGATTTCATCCTCGCCGTGGGAGTCGATGCCCTCAATGAAGCGCCCATGCTGGCCCTGGCCATGCGGCAGGCCCACCGGGGGGGTGCGGTGGTGGGTGTCCTGGATCCCCGCCCCGTCTCGCTGCCTTTCGATTTTCGACACGTTCCCGCCCCGCCCTGGCGGCTGGAAGCGCTGCTCCATGCGGTGACGGGATCCCCCGACGCGGGGGCGGCCAGGGAGCCCGGCGATTCCCCTTCGGGCGAATGGTCGGAGGATCTGGCCTTTCTGCGGGAGCGCCTGAGCCGGAGCGAGCGCCCGGTGCTGGTCTGCTCCACTTCCGTCGCGGACCCGGCCACCATCGACGCGGTGGCCGATGCCGCCCTGAGGCTCCTGGAGGCCGGAAAGCGGCCGGGGCTCTTTTTCGTTCTGCCGGGCCCCAACAGCTCCGGGGCCTCGTGGCTCTCGGGCGATGCCGGGCCCTCCTTCGAGGATACCCTGGAAGCCATGGAGAACGGCTCGCTTCAGGCCCTGGTGGTGGCTGAATGCGATCTCTTCCGGGAGGCTCCCGACCGGGCGCGACTGGACCGGGCCCTGCAGAAGCTGCGTCTGCTTCTGGTGCTGGACTACCTTCCCACGGAGACGGCTTGGAGATCCCATGCCTTCGTGCCCACCACGACCGTTTTCGAAGCCGATGCGGCCTTTGCCAGCCAGGAAGGGCGCATCCAGAGGGCCCTCGCGGTCCACGAGGTCGGCCTGCCCATCTGGCAGGAGACGGGGCGCAGCCACCCGGTGCGGGAGTTTCGGGCGGAGGTCCCGGGCGGGGATCCCGTGCCCGCCTGGAGCTTTCTGCTGGACCTTCGCGCGGCCTTGAGCCCGGGTGAAGCCGAGGCCCTGGGGCCCTGGGAGATCCTCGAGGCCGAGCTTCCGGGGATCGCCGAATGCCTCCCGAAGGACCCGGACGGCCACGGGTGGCGATGGGCCGCCCAATCCTTCGAGGGCATATCCCCCACCTCCGGCGGGCAGCCGTCCCGGGCTCAGGCCCGGCGAACGCCAGTGCCCGACGCCCATGAGCTCCTGCTGCTCCTGGTGGACCAGACCTTCGGGACGGAGGAGCTTTCGGGGTACTCCCCGTTCCTTCGCAAGGTGGAGCCCAGGCCTCTTCTGGAGATGCATGCGGCGGACGCGGCCGCAATGGGATGCTCCGATGGCGACCTGGTGGAGATCGCCACCGGGGACGGTCCCGTGACCGTGGCGCTGAGGGTTTCTTCGAGGATGGCCCGGGGCGTGCTCCTCCTGCCCCGCCACATGCAGATCGACTGGCATAAGCTCAAGGGAAGCCCCAGGCTGCTGCGGCGCACCGACCTCCGGAAGGCGTGCTGAACGGGCGGGAGCTGGGGGTGAGGGGGCTTGCGGAACCGATCTTCCCGCCCCTCTCCCGGAAGGACGGGGTACCAGCGCATCCCTCCGAGCCCGCCGGGGATCACGTTGTGCCGATGGAGATCCTCCAGGGGAATAGACACCCGGGCCCGGGCGTACTTAATTTAGGCAGGTGGGGAACGACTTTGTGGACCTCGTGTGATGGGCAGGGAGGAATCCCGTGACAAGGGCTCTGGTGGTAACTTTGGTCCTCATGGCGTGCCTGCTCGCAGGCTTGAGCCCGGCCCAGGGCTCATCCAGCTGGACCCGGTCCGTCAATCGGTTCGAATGCGGCTCGCGGCTGGTCTCCGTGGGGGACTCCCGCTACGAGGTCCTCCGCAAATGCGGCGAGCCCAGCTGGCGGGATGCGTGGGAAGAGGAGCGCCTGGAGCGGGTCGGCGGCATCCCCTACTTCGACGGCAGCCCTTACTACGCCTCCAGGGTTCCCTTCCTGGCGAACGTCCACGTCTGGGTGGAGGAGTGGGTCTACAACCGGGGGCCCTCACGGTTCATCCGGGTGCTCCGGTTCGAGAACAACCGGCTCATCGACATCGAGGTGGGTGATTACGGATACTGACCCCATGGGGGGATCAGCTCCCGGTGCTCGGTTCCTGACCGCCGGACCGTTCCCGCGGGGGACGGCCCGTTCGTGTCGGCTCGTCCCCCGCGGATCGTTGTCTCCCCGGCGAGTAACCCTCAGCCGTGGCTCAGGGCGTCGGCGATCTTACGGAGATGATTGTCCAGGCTGCCCGGCGGATAGGGCTTGCCAGGCCACGCCGTGAGAAAGCCGTCTCCGGAGTGCCTGGGAATCAGGTGAAAATGGGCGTGGTCGATGAGCTGCCCCGCTGCCCGGTAGTTGTTCTGGACCAGGTTCACCCCCTCGGCGGAAACGCTCCGGTACACCGCCTTCCCCACCTTCTGGGCCGCGACGATGCACGCCCGCAGATCTTCCGGATCCATGTCGAACAGGGTGTGGTAGTGCTTCTTGGGAATCACCAGGGCATGCCCGGGGTTGATGGGGTTGATGTCCACGAAGCTCAGGATGCGCTCGTCCTCCAGGATCCTGGCACACGGGATCTCGCCTCTCACGATCTTGCAGAAAATGCAATCCGACATGCACGCCCCTCCCCTGACGCATGGTTGACCCGACTGCCGCCGGCTCCCGTCCCGACCCATGGCGGTCCGCAAGCCGTCTCCCATGGCAAAACAATGGGTTGCGGTGACACTCCATTGAAGTTTAGACTAGCAAAGAAGGCTGAGGCTGTAAAGGATGGCCCCAGGGAGCTCACCACACGAAAGGAGCCTGCTGCGATGATGGTCTTGGGGATATACGGTTCTCCTCGGAAAGGCGGAAACACGGATCTCATGCTGGATGCGTTCCTGGAGGGGGCGGCGGAGACGGCTTCGGAAATCGAGCGGGCCTATGTGCGCGACCTCGACATCAACGGGTGCCTGGCCTGCGGCCATTGCGACCGCAAGGGGAAATGCATTCAGAAGGACGACATGAATCGGGTGTACGCCCTCATGGACCGGGCGACTCACATCGTGGTGGCCTCCCCCGTCTACTTTTATGGGGTGACGGGCCAGCTCAAGCTGCTCATCGACCGCTCCCAGGCGTGCTTCATGAGGCGAGAGCTGGACAAGAAGCAGGGGAAGGACCCGGGGGAAGGCACGTCGGGGAGCGGCTATCTCCTCGCCGCGGGAGCCACGCGCGGCAAGCGGCTCTTCGAGTGCACCATCCTGTCCGTGCGCTACTTCTTCGATGCCCTGAATTACAATTATGTGGGAGACCTCTGCCTGCGCGAGCTGGACGAAAAGGGCGCCATCCTCCTGCAGCCCCTGGCCCTGGACGACTGCCGGCGGGCGGGGCGGGAGTTCGTGCTGCCGCCGGCGGCCTGAGGCGCCGAGTCCCCCCCCCTCAGTCCAGGTCCAGGGTCCGGCAGGACGCCTCGGCGAAGGGGTAAGTGCACTGGAGGTCCAGGGAGCCGATGAAGTCCCCGATGCTCGGAATCCCCTCCACCTGGAGGAACCGCTCCATGCCCTCCACGACGCGGGCGGCCACGGCCGGGTCGACGAAATTGGCCGTCCCGATCTGAACGGCCCGGGCTCCCAGCAGCAGAAACTCCAGGGCGTCCGATGCCGACGCGATGCCCCCGATGCCGATCACCGGGCAGTCGACGGCCTGCAGGACCTCGTAGGTGCACCGCAGGGCGATGGGCTTGATGGCCGGGCCCGAAAGCCCCCCGATGAGGTTGGCCAGCCGAGGCCGCCGAGAGAGGATGTCCACGGCCATGGCGGCCACGGTGTTGATGCACGAGAGCATGTCGCTCCCGGCATCGACGGCCGCGCGGGCGATCTCGGCGATGCGGGTCACGTTGGGGGTGAGCTTGGTGATGAGGGGCAGCGAAGTCCCCTCCCGCACCCGGGAGACGACTTCGGCGGCTAGGGTCGGGTCGGTGCCGAAAACCATGCCTCCCTGCTTGACGTTGGGACAGCTGATGTTGATCTCCAGGGCGGCCACCCCGGGCTGCCCGTCCAGCCTCCGGGCCAGCTCGCCATACTCGTCGACGGTGTTCCCGAAGATGTTCACGATGACGGGGACTTCCCGGTCGCGCAGGTACGGGAGCTTGGCCTCGAGGAAAGTCTCCAGCCCCACATTCTCCAGCCCGATGGCATTGATCATCCCCGCGGGAGTCTCCACGATGCGCGGAGGCGGGTTTCCCGGTCTCGGTGCCAGGGAGATCCCCTTGACCACGATGGCCCCGAGCTTCCCAAGATCCAGAAAATCCTCGTATTCCTGCCCGTAGCCGAAGGTCCCCGAAGCCACCATCACGGGGCTCCGAAGGTGAAGCGAGCCTAGATGCACCGAAAGATCGGCGGGGCGATCTGCTGCTGTCGTATCCTGTCCCATTGAATGGATCCTGCGGGGAAGATGGGTCCGTCCTTGCAAACGTGGAGGTAGCCGCTGGATGCGGAGCCGCCGGGGCCAGTCGCCGGAAGGGCGCAGCCGAGGCAGGCTCCGAAGCCGCAGGCCATGAGGGACTCCAGGGAGAGCTGGGCCTCGATCCCCTGGCGGAGTGCCCACAGGGCCAGGCGGTACTGCATGGCGAGAGGGCCGCAGCTGTAAATCCGCACCGGCCGAATGCCCTCCCCTTCCGTCACCCCCTCCATGGACTGGGTGACGTAGCCTTGAAGCCCGGCGGAACCGTCGTCGGTGGACCAGTGGATGCGCAGCCCCGGGTGGTCCAGGCTCTCGGCTCCCAGGAGCTCCACGGCGGTGCGGGCCCCGTAGAACAGGTGAATCCCGTGGCTCGCGTCCGATGGAGCCGCCTCCAGGAGGCCCGCCATCAGCTCCGCCAGGGGCGCGATGCCGATGCCGCCGGCCACCAGGAAGATGGGCCCGTCGCCGGCGGGGGGCAGGGAGAATCCGTTGCCCAGGGGGCCGATGAGACTGAGCATGGCCCCCGGCTGCAGCCGCGAAAGCAGCCACGTCCCGCGCCCCACCACCCGGTAGAGGATCTCCACGGTCCCCGACTCGCGCCGGATGCGGTGGAACGAGAACGGCCTGCGAAGGAGCGGGTCCGTCGCGTCCCGGACCTGGAGCATCAGAAACTGTCCCGCTCTCGCCTCGCGGGCGATGGCGGGGCTGTGCAGGCTCATGCGATAGGTTTCGTGGGCCACGGCCTCCTGCTCGATGAGCCGTGCCGTCTCCTGGTGCTTTGCCATGATGGGCTCCCGGATGGAGCGGTTGACTTTCAGCCTCGGGACGTCAACCGTCGGTGGATTCGGGTTTCCAGGCGATGACCGCTGCCATGCGACCCGTGGTCTTCTCGCCCCGGTACGAGAAGTAATCTTCCGGGTGGCAGACGGTGCAGCGGCCGGCGATCTCGATGCGGTCCTCCTC
>JALOPI010000056.1 GCA_025453975.1 Syntrophobacteraceae bacterium | reverse complement strand
CAGGGCCCGGAGCCCCTCCCTTGCCGGCGCGGCCAGCCAGCCCCGAGCGACCGAAGGTTTTTTCCCGCCATGATGGACGAAGCCCCCCCTCGAGGGGGGCGTTCTCACCGCTGAAGTGTTTTCCCCCGGGCCCGGCCGGTGCGGCACCGGCTTTCAGGAGCCGGAACCAGACCCTCCGGAGTCCCATGCCGTTGAGGATGAGCTGGGCCTCATAGCCCCGCATGCTGACCTTGCAGAAAGCCAGGATGTCCTTGTCTCCGGGGAGGGTGCCGGCCTTGTCCCGGAGGGCGCCCAGGGGGATGTGGATCACGTTGGGGTAGGGGAGGCGAATCATCTGAAATTCATCGGGAGTGCGAACATCCAGGAAGATGAAATCATCCCCGGCGTCGATGCGCCGCCTGGCCTCCAGGGGCGAAACGCACCGGGCGATGCCCTCCAGCTTGTTGGCCATCACATGGGCAGCCGTGGCGATGGGATCGATGGGCGGTGCGAAAGGCGGAGCATATCCCAGGTCGATTCCGGCCAGGTCGTCCACCGTTCCCCCGAAATAGAGGGTGCTGGCGGCCACGTCCAGCCGCTTGTCGGCGCCTCCCGGCCCCACCACCTGAGCCCCCAGAAGCTTCCGCGAGCGCTTGGAAGCCACCAGCTTGATGATGAGCGGCTTGCTCCGGGGCATGTAGTGGGGCATATCCGGCCCGGCCCAGATCACCGACTCGATGTCGGGATCCAGCTCCCTGGCCTGTTTTTCCGTGAGTCCCGTGCGTCCCAGCGTGAAGTCGAAGGCCTGGCAGACTCCCGTGGCGGTGATCCCCATGAACGGGTGCGGCCGACCCGCGATGTCGTCGGCGATGGTCCGCCCGTGCTTGTTGGAGGTGGAGCCCAGGGGGACGAACAGGGGGGATCGCGTGATGGGGTCCACGGCAGGATTCACCACGCAGTCGCCGCCGGCGTAGACATCGGGGTCGCTCGTCTGGCAGTAATGGTTGATGAGGATGCCCCCCCGGGGCGCGCACGCGATGCC
The DNA here is from genome assembly GCA_025453975.1 of Syntrophobacteraceae bacterium. Classification (GTDB taxonomy): domain Bacteria; phylum Desulfobacterota; class Syntrophobacteria; order Syntrophobacterales; family Syntrophobacteraceae; genus JALOOX01. The sequence goes on along the minus strand of JALOPI010000056.1, from coordinate 24,168 downwards.
GGCATTGCGGGCCAGCTCGTCGTTGGGGCGCACGCCGGCCCCCACCAGGACCAGGTCGGCGGGAAGCGTCTGCCGATCCGTCCGGACGCCCTGGACCTTGCCGTTCCCCTCGATGGAGAGCACCCTCTGGCCCAGGACCAGCTCGACACCTTTCTGGCGCAGGTGCCTGGCGGCCAGCATCGCCATTTCCGGGTCTAGAAACTGGGGCATGATCTGCTCGAACATCTCCACCATGGCAACGTCCAGGCCGCGCCGGCGCAGGGCCTCCGCCATTTCGATCCCGATGTAGCCGGCCCCGATGAGCACCGCCTTCCGCAGCCCCTGGGCTTCGATTTCCGCTACAAGGGTTGCGGCATCCTCGGGCAGCCGCATGGTCCAGACATTCCCGAGATCCAGGCCGGAGATGGGAGGCAGAATGGGCCGGCTCCCCGTGGCCAGCACCAGCTTGTCGTAGGAGAGACGATCCTCGACGCCGGAATCGACGTTCCTCACCCTCACCGTCTTCTTCTCCCGGTCGATCTCCACCGCCTCGGTGCGGACCAGGGTCTGGAAGCCCTTCACCTTGCGGAAGAACTCGGCGTTGCGTGTGGCGCCGACGGGGGTCTGGCTGAGCATGTCCACGTCGGGAAACATGCCTTCCACGTAGTACGGCAGTCCGCAGGCTCCATAGGAAACCTGGCCCCCCTTGTCGATCATGGTGACCTCACACTCCGGAAGCAGGCGCTTCAGCCGGGAGGCCGCTTTCGGGCCGCAGGCCACTCCGCCCACGATCAAAACGCGCAAACCCTTTTGCATGATTCTCTCCTTTCATGGGTTCCTTACAGGCATAATGACGTGGTGATGATATCGCAAATGCGCGACAGGTTCACCTTGCAATTCGGGATCCATGTGGAATCATGAGGGGCCGGGGCGCAGCCCGGCCCTACCGTATGACGACGAGTTGCGGGAGAGGATGAAGGAAGCCGCAGGGAATGGATTCCCGGCCTTCTTTCCCCGGGTTGGGAAGAGGGCGAAGCGGGGCAGGCTTTCATGATCCATGGTTTCCCCGGATACGAAAGGGGCGGCGACCCCGGACGCCGTCGCCGCCACGACCGGGAGGGATCAGTGGAGGGGCTCGACGCTCTCCGGCTGCGTCTTTTCGGTCAGAATGCGGACGGTTTCGGCGATTTCCTCGGGGGTGACGGACCTTCGGATCTCCTCCATCCGCTGCATGGTCCTGGCGAAACGGGCTCCTTCGGCCGCGCTGATCCATTCCAGCTGGAGCCGTTCCGGCCGGATGCCGAGCTTTTCCATTCTCTTGCGAACCTTCTCCACCCGCTTTTCCGTCCACTTGTTGGCGTCGATGTAGTGGCAGTCGCCGATGTGGCAGCCGCTCACCAGGACGACGGGGGCCCCCTGCTCGAGCCCGCGCCAGATGAAGTCCTCGTCCACGCGGCCCGAGCACATGGTGCGGATGAGCCGAACGTTGGGCGGGTACTGGAGCCTGGACACTCCGGCGTAGTCGGCCCCCGCGTAGGAGCACCACGTGCATGCGAAGGCCAGGATCTTCTCCCGGGGGTCCTGGGCCAGGAGGGTGTCGATCTGGCTGTTGATCTGAGCGTCGCTGAAATGATTCATGTGGATGGCGCCGAACCGGCACTCGGCGGCGCAGGTCCCGCACCCGGCGCAGGAGGCCGTATTCACCACCGCCGGGGTCTTCTTCTTCACGTCCACGGCGATGGCGTTGTAGGGGCAGACCTCGGCGCATTTGCCGCACGCCTTGCAAAGCTCCGCCAGGACCCGCGACGTGATGGGCTCCGTCTGGATCTCGCCCCGGTGCATGAGGCGGATGGCCCGGGCCGCCGTGGCCGAGGCCTGGGTCACGCTCTCCTTGATGTCCTTGGGCCCCTCGGCGCAGCCGGCGTAAAACACCCCGCGGGTGGCGGCATCCACGGGCTGCAGCTTGGGATGGGCTTCCAGGAAAAAGCCGTCGGGGCTGAGCTGAAGGCCCAGCATCTCCTGGAGCTTCTGGGTCTTGGCCGATGGCTGCATCCCCACGGCCAGGACCAGCATATCCAGAGTGTGAAAGTCCAGGGCCCCTCCCGCGCCATTCTCGACGGCCACCCGCAGACCGCGGTCCCCGGTCTCCTCGACGGACCCCGGGAGACCCCGGATATACTGCACCCCCAGGCGCCGGCTCCGGGTGTAGAGATCCTCGAAGCCTTTTCCGAAGGCCCGGATGTCCATGTAAAACACCTTGATGTCCAGGTCGGGGTAGTGCTCCTTCAGCACCAGGGTGCTCTTGACGGTGTTCATGCAGCAGACGTTGGAGCAGTAGGAGCCGCCCTTGCGCGCCTGGCGGGAGCCCACGCACTGGACGAAGCCGATGGATCGGGGCCGCCTGTGGTCCGTCGGGCGAATGAGCTCGCCCCGGGTGGGCCCGCCGGCATTGACGAGCCGCTCCAGCTCGAGGCTCGTGAGGACGTTCTCGAACCGCGTGTAGCCGTACTCGTCCATGACCGTTGGGTCGTAGGGCTCGAGCCCCGTGGCCACCACGATGGACCCCACCTTCTCCACGATCTCCTCGTCGGACATGTTGAAGTGGATGCAGCCCTTCTGGCAGGCATCGACACACTTGGAGCAGACCGCCGGGTTGTGGCCCAAGCACTCGTGGGCGTTCAGCACGTAGGCCGAAGGCACCGCCTGGGGAAAGGGCGAATGGATCGCCTTGCGGGACGAAAGCCCCAGGTTGATCTCGTCGGGGCGCACCACGGGGCACACCTTGGCGCAGTCGCCGCAAGCCGTGCACTCCTTCTCGTCCACGTACCGGGCCTTCTTGAGGATCCTGGCCTCGAAATTACCCACGTAGCCCTTGACGTCCACCACTTCACTCAGGGTATGGAGCTTGATTCGGGGATGTCGACCGACATCCGTCATTTTCGGCCCGAGGATTCAGATGGAGCAGTCCATGGTAGGGAACGTCTTGTCGAGCTGGGCCATCATCCCCCCGATGGAGGGCTTTTTTTCCACCAGGACGACCTCGTAGCCGTTGTCGGCGAGATCCAATGCCGCCTGGATGCCGGCCACGCCGCCGCCGATGACGAGGGTCCGCCGGGTGAGGGGGAGCGTCTCGGGCTCCAGGGGCTCGAGGTCACGCACCCGGGCCACGGCCATGCGGGTGAGATCCATGGCCTTGTGCGTGGCCGCCTCGGGCTCGTTCATGTGCACCCAGCTGCAGTGCTCCCGCAGGTTGGCCATCTCGATGAGATACGGGTTGAGCCCGGCCGACCGGGCCATCTGCCGGAACGTGGGCTCGTGGAGGCGGGGGGAGCAGGAGGCCACCACGATGCGGTCGAGCTTCTGCTCGACGATGTCCTCCTGGATGCCCTGCTGACCGGGCTCCGAGCAGGCGTAGCTCACTTCCCGGGACACCACCACGTCCTCGATGCCCGAAGCCATCTCGGCGATTTTTCCGCAGTCGACGGTCCGGGCGATGTTCAGCCCGCAATGGCACACGTAAACCCCGATGCGGGGCCGACTGGCCTGAAGTTCTGACTGATTCATGGTCCGTTCTCTTTTCCTGGTCGTTTGCAGTGATTCATTCCCAGCGGATGGTGTCGGCCACCAGGGACACCAGATCCTTCATCTCAATCTGAAGCCCCTCGCCCCGGAAGGGGTCCTGCATGGCGCAGCGCAGGTGGATCTGGCACTTGGGGCAGGCCGTGACCAGGAGGTCGCTCCCGGCCTCGTGGGCCTGCTGGAGCCGCTTGACCTGGAGGGCCTTGGTGTAGCTGTCGCAGCCCGTCCAGGCGCAGTTGCCGCAGCACAGGGCCGAAAGGCCGCTCTCCTTCATTTCCTCGAAACGGCGCGGCTTGAGCCGGGCGATGAGCTTCCGGGGGAGGTCCGGCCGGTTCTCGAGGCGACTCAGGCGGCAGGGGTCCTGGAACGTGAGGGAGCGGTCCAGCTCTTCGAAACCGATGGCCCCCTTGTCGATCTCGCGCTCCACGAGATCGTAGAGGTGCGTGACCTTGAAGCCCACCGGGATCCCCTGCTCGGGGTAATCGTGGGCGAAGGTGCGGTAGCACTCGGGGCAGGTGGTGACGACCTCCTCGATCCCCGCCGCCTCGATGGCCGCCACGTTGAGCCTGCCCAGCCGGATGAAGTTCTCCCTGTCGCCGGACCAGAGGAGATCATGGCCGCAGCATCGCTCGTCGGCCAGCAGCCTCGGCGTGATGTCCAGGAAGTTCAGGACGCGAAGGCTGTCCACCAGGATGTTCCGAGTGCCGGGCCCCAGGTGCTGACGGAAATAGTGATCGAAGTAGGGGGCGCACCCGCCGAAAAAGAGGAGCTTGCTCTCCGGGTCTGTCTTGAGCCCTTCGGGGAGCCATCCCCAGTGGTCCGTCTGGAGGTCCGGGGAGGTCATGCTCCGCATGAGGGACTGGAAAAAGCCGCCGTGGGCCTGCTGTCCGGTGGACCCGCAGGATCGCTGGAGGGCCCGCATGTCCCGAACGAAATCCGGGAAATCCACGGCGGAAGGGCACCGGTCGTAGCAGAGCCCGCACGTGAGGCAGGACCAGAGATCCCGCTCCAGGGCCGCCGAGTCCAGGTGCCCCATGATGATGGCGTTGGCCATGGCCCGGGGTGAGAACGGCTTTCCCGCCAGGGTGAGGGGGCAGGCGGAGGAGCACTTGCCGCAGTCCTGGCATGCGTAGACGTCGTGGGCGGCCACGATGCGCCTGGCCTCGGCCTCGTCCACGGGCTCCACGGGCCCGCGGGGATGGGGCACAATGGGGCTTTTCCCCATGCCCTCGATATCCGCCCGGAAACTTTCGAGAAAGGCGAGGAGCGCCTCGGACTCCTCGGGCAGGAAGGTCACCCAGCGGAGCCGATCCTTGCCCAGGCCGAGCAGATCGAGGATGCCCCGGGTATCCTCCACGTGGTGGGAGGCGATGAGGGTCCCGCTTCCGTACCGGCAGGATCCCCCGTCACAGCCGACCAGGGCCACCCCGTCGGCCCCCATCTCGAAGGCCCGGAAAATCAGGGACTTGCTCATCCTTCCGCTGCAGGGGACCCGCACCATGCGGACTTCCAGGGGGATCCCGGCCCCGTTGTCCTGCAGGGCCTGAAACGCCGCGTGAGGACCCCAGTTGCACATGAAAACGACGATGTTCAGCTTGTTCATCATGTTTCTTTCGAAAGACTGAGCGCCATAAGCCGGGGGCTGCTCCTCACCCGAAAATCTCGTCGATCATCTGCTCGAGATACAGCCGGTTGCGGTACGGGCTGTCCGCAGCGTTGGACGGGCAGGCCGAGATGCAGTTGCCGCAGCCCTTGCACAGGGCTTCATCCACGACGGCCGACCAGCCGCCGATGCTGTTGGCCCGGAAGCTCACGGCCTGATAAGGGCACGATTCCTGGCAGCGCCCGCAGCCCCGGCAGCGGCTTTCATCCACCACCACGGTGTAGCCCTTGTTCTGGCGAGGCTTGCGCGGCATGACCGATGCCGCCAGGATGGCCGAGGCGGCCCCCTTGACCCTCTCGGATGCGTGAATGGACGGCGGGTTGGCCAGGAACAGACCCGGAATGGAAGTGGCCCCCGGGTTGAAGAACGGAACGCCAGCCACCCCCCGCCGCTGCATGGAAGACTCCACCAGGTGCGGCGGCAGGTCGGCCGAAGGCATGTAGGGGATGGTCTTGCGGGCCTGCTCGCCCAGGATGATGGCCCCGACATGGAAGACCTGCTCGGCCCCCTCGACCTCGGCCAGCACCTGGAAGTTCCCCACCGTACCTCGAATCCCCCTCACCCGGGTGCTCTGGAACAGGTGGATGTTGGGGTGGTCGAGGCTCATGGGAACGGGCTTGTCGCCGCTCCCGAAAAGAAACACGTCCATGCCGGATTCCGCCAGGGTCAGGGCGCTCCTCAGGGCGGCCTCGGACTGGCCGATGACGGCCGTCGTGAAATTGTAGGGACGCGCCGGGGATGGCATCGTCTTGAGCCGGGCGGCGCGGCTGATGGAGCGGTCCATGAGGCCCGTGAAGCGCTCCACGGCCGTTTCAGGGTGGTGGGCCAGCAGGCGGAGCGCCTCTCCCCGAAGGTTGCACGTCTCCACCATGGCCCGACTGACCCCCGTTCCGTTGAAAAGGGCGTCCTTGAGCCGGCTCCTCTGATCCGTGCACGCACTGCACACGAAATCCAGGGGGCAGCAGACGCACGACGCCATGACCACCCGGGTCAAGCCCTTTTCGCGGATGGTCCGCAGGAGCGCCGCGGACCCCTCGGGGGTGCAGGCCGCCGGGACCACCTCCGCGTGGGCCACGTGGGGCCTGTCCGTCAAGGCGGCCATGTAGGCATCCAGCTCCGGCGTCCAGCCCAGGGAGTCGTTGCATCGGCAGGCGAAAACCCCCAGCCGCAGCTCCGAAGTCAGGCTCGGGTCGGGCGGCGTGAAGGACAGGCCATGCCCCTTGAGCTGCTGAGCCTTCCCGCCCAGAACGCTCATGGCCTCGGCGGCGGCGGCGAAGCCCCGCAGAATATCGGCGTAAAGATCGCTCCGGGAGGACCGGGTGCTGTAGGCGCGGATGACGTCCTCCCCCTTGATGGAGGGCGCCGCGGCCGGATCGGCGAGGATCACGACACCGGCCTGCTCGATCTCCTCGCTCCGCCGGTCGTCGTGGACGATGGCCCGGGGAACCTGGCACGCATCCAGGCATTGGAGGCATTCCGAGCAGACGCCGCACTGGAGGCACCGATCAGCCTCGGCCCGCGCCTGGGCCGCGCTCAGGCCCAGAGCCACCTCCGCAAAGCCATCCCTCCGGGCGGCCACCTGCCGTTCGGGCATGTTGGCGCGCCGCATCGTGGGAAGCTCGGCCGGGATGGCGCAGAAATCTCGATCCATGGGACGGCAGGAACCGACGCACGCACAAGGCTCGCCGGTCAGGGACTGGTGCACCTCCGCGGCCGCCCGCCGTCCCGAAGCCATGGCCCACACCACGGAGCTGGGGCCGCTGGCGGCGTCGCCCGCGGCAAAGACCATGGGAAGGCTGGTCTGGCCCCGGTGATCCACCTCGAACGCACCGCGCCCGTCCCTGCGCACACCGCCCGCACCGGCGGCGCAGGCGTCGCCGCACTGGCCGATGGCCACGAAGGCCCGCTCGAATTCAAGCACCGTCGGCTGGCCGCCCTTGACCTTCACGGGCCAGGGAATGCCATGGGCATCGGGAGGACCGGGCTCGGTGGGAACGGTCCCGAGCCGCCGCAGCCTGCCGTTTTCGCCCTCGAAAGCGACGACCTGGACCCGGTCGACGATCTTCACGCCCTCCTCCCGGGCCGCCTTGATCTCCTCCGGGTCCGCGGGGATCATGTCCAGGGGGAACCACGAAAGGAGAGTCACCTCGGCCCCCATGCGCACCAGGACCCTCGCCAGGTCGAAGGCCGCGTTGCCGTCGCCGATGACGGCGGCTGTGCCCCGAGCTTCGCTCACTTCGCCCCGGTAGAAGCGGCCGAGGAAGCTCAGACATCCCTCGACGCCCTCCATGTCCTCCCCCATCGCCCCCAGCTTCCGGTCATTCCACACGCCCGTGGCCAGGATGACGGCGTCAAACTCCGACTTCAGCCGGTCCAGGTCCTTCTCCAGGCTGACGCTCCGGCCCGTTCGGAATTCGACTCCCATGCCCCGGATGATCTTCAGCTCGTGGTCGAGGATCTCACGGGGCAGCCGGTGGGGGCCAATACCGTAACGCAGAAGGCCGCCAGCTTCTTTTTCCTTTTCGAAGATCACGGCGGCGTGGCCCCTGCGGACCAGGTCGGCGGCGGCCGCGAGCCCCGCCGGTCCCGACCCGATGACCGCAACCTTCTTTCCGCTCTTCGGGGCGGCATCGATGAGGGTGGCGCTGCCTCCGGCACGGTCCGACTCAGCCGACAGGGCATGGTCGGCCACGAAACGCTTGATGTCCCGGATGGCGAGGGGCTGATCCACGCCGCCCCGTCGACAGTCCGACTCGCAGGGGTGGTGGCACACGCGACCGCAGATCCCGGGAAGCACATTGTCGCGCCGGATGAGCTCCAGCGCTTCGGCGAAACGCCCGTCATGCACCAGGGCCATGTAGCCTTGCACGTGCACCCCCAGGGGACAGCCGGCCTGGCAGAGGGGATCCTGGCGCTTGTCGATGACGGGACGGCCCGGCAGACTGTAACGTCCATGGAACTGGAGGGGCCGGGTGCCATCGGCGCAGGTGACGGGGCAGGCTTCCACGCAGCGCCCGCAGAGGGTGCAGCGATGGGCGTCGACATAGGTGGGCTCGATCTCCAGGCGCGCAGCGAACCCCTGGGGCGTGTGCTTGATGGAGGTCACGCGGCCGGGGAGCGCGCACCGGATTCTCGGATTTCTCAGGATGCGCACCAGGCCGGGGCGCCAGGCATAGTTGAGGGTGACCCCGGAATCGAGCCGGGAATCGTCTCCCGAAAGCTTGCGGTCCAGATCGGGCTCCGCGTCCACCAGGGTCACGGGAATGCCCATCTCCCCCAGCTTGTTGGTGGCGGCGATGCCGGCGGGGGTCGCGCCGATCACGAGAACCTTGTAGAGTCTCTCCTTGGGGGCTCTCATCCCTGCGCTCCTTTCCGGCCCTCGGCCTTCTTCTGGCGGCCCTTGAGCACCGCGACGCCGTAGTCGTACCCCTTGCCGAAGGCGGTGGTGTTGAGCTTCTCGGTGCCCTTGGGGACGGAGTCCAGGACGGCTTCGCGGGCGGCATCCAGGGTGAGTGCCCGGGAGATGGCCGTGAGGAATCCCACCATGACGATGTTGGCCATCATCTTGCGACCCAGCTCCTCGGCCATGCGGGTGGAGGGGATGGCGAAGCAGTCGGACGATGGAACGGACGACGTCTTCACCAAGTCCTGGTCCGTGAGGAGAATGCTGTCTTCCCGCAGCATGGGAGCGTACTTGTCGAACCCCCCCTGGGACATGCAGACCAGGACGTCGGGGGACCGCACGTAAGGGTAATGAATGGGATCGTCGGAGATGATCACCTGGGCGCTGCAGGCGCCCCCGCGGGCTTCGGGCCCGTAGGACTGGGTGAGGGTGCTCTCCTTGTGATCGCCCAGGCTGGCGGCCTTGCCGACGATCTGGCCGGCCAGAACGATGCCCTGGCCTCCAAAGCCCGTGATGAGGATCTCCTTGCGCGATGCAACAACCTTTGCGGTGGCCATGAAACCTATTCCTTAAAGAGGGAGGCCGGCGGACGGCACGTTTCTTCGTAACATTCCGTGAAGGTCGCCCGCTCCTGGTCGACGAACTTGCCCAGGGTGATGCCGCGATCCAGATCCAGGATGATCTCCGACGGATGGGCGTAATGCTTGGTGACGGATTTTTCCTGGTAAATCTTCAGGGACTGCAGGGGGCTCTGCTTGTTGCGCCGCCCATAGCCCGTGGGGCAGGGCGCCAGGACCTCGATGAACGAGAACCCGCCGCGGGAGAAGGCCTCCTCGATGGACTTGGTCAGGTCCCGGGTGTGGAGGATCGTCCAGCGCGCCACGTAGCTCGCCCCCGCGGCATAGGCCAGGAGAGGCAGATTGAAGGGCGTCTCGGGGTTGCCCATGGGGGAGGTGGTGGTCTTGGCCCGGCGCGGCGTGGTGGCGGCGGCCTGCCCGCCCGTCATGCCGTAGTTGAGGTTGTTCACGCAGATCACCGTCAGGTCGATGTTCCTCCGGGCGGCATGGATGAAGTGGTTGCCGCCGATGGCGAAAAGGTCCCCGTCGCCGCTGAAGACGATGACGTTGAGATCCGGGCTGGCCAGCTTCATCCCCGTGGCGAAGGGGATGGCGCGCCCGTGGGTGGTGTGGTAGGAGTCGAGCTTGATGTAGCCCGCCGCGCGCCCCGAGCAGCCGATCCCCGAGACCACCACCGTCTTGCTCGGGTCCTGCCCGCTGGCCTTGACGGCCATGAGGCACGAGGAGAACGCCGTCCCGATGCCGCAGCCCGAGCACCAGATGTGGGGGATGCGGTCGGCCCGCAGCAGGTCCTCCAGGGGGTGCTCCGGTCGAGTCTTCAGCTTTTCCATTTTGGCTCCCGTCTTGCCTCCCATCTCATTTCGCCCCTCGCAGCGTGCGGGTGAGGATTCCAATTTGGGAGTGCGGTTGGTCGTTGGCCCGCCCTTGCCTGGAGGGACTAAATGTTTTTCAGCACGTCAATGATCCGCTCGGGCGGAATGACCGTGCCGCCCGCATGTCCCACCAGGAAGGCCGGAGCCTTGCCGCCGGCGCAGCGCTCCACCTCCAGGTGAATCTGGCCCAGGTTGAGCTCCACCGTCACGAAGGCCTTCACCCGCCTGGCCAGCTCCCGGACCTGCTCCTCGGGGAAGGGCCACACCGTGATGAGCCGAAGGAGTCCCGCCTTGATGCCCAGGTCACGGGCCTCGTCCACGGCGGCCAGGCTGCTCCGGGCCGAAACCCCGTACGAAACGATGGCCACCTCGGCATCGTCCATGCGGTACGATTCGGTCCGGATGATGTCGCTCAGATTGTTGCGGATCTTGCCGATGAGCCGATCCAGCATGTCCACCTGGGCTTCGGGGGCCATGACGGGGTAGCCCCGCTCGTCGTGGGTGAGCCCCGTCACGTGAATGCCATACCCCTCGCCGGCCATGGCCATGGGGGGCACGCCGTTGGGGCCCGGCTGGAAGGGCTTGAAGCGATCCTTCCTCCCCTTGGCCCGGGGGCGGCTCACGGTCCGGATCTTCCCCGCGTCCGGGATGATGACCCGCTCGCTCAGGTGGCCCACCACTTCGTCCGTCATGACCAGCACCGGAATGCGATAGGTCTCGCTCAGGTTGAAGGCGTCGATGGTCTGGTAAAAGATCTCCTGGGGGGACATGGGCGCCAGGGCGATGATCTCGTAGTGGCCGTGGGAGCCCCAGCGGGCCTGCATCATGTCCCCCTGGGCGCCCAGGGTGGGAAGCCCCGTGGAAGGGCCGGCCCGCTGAACGTTCACGACGACGCAGGGCGTTTCCGTGCAGATGCCCAGGCCGAGGTTCTCCATCATGAGGCTGAACCCGGGCCCCGAAGTCGCCGTCATGCTCTTGGCCCCGGCACAGGATGCCCCCACGACGGCCGCCATGGAGGCGATCTCGTCTTCCATCTGGATGTAGGTCCCGCCAACTCCGGGCAGGCGGGAAGCCATGTGCTCGGCGATCTCCGTGGCGGGGGTGATGGGGTACCCGGCAAAAAAGCGGCAGCCGGCGGCCAGAGCCCCCTCGGCGCAGGCCACATCACCCGTGAAGAAATGCTCCCCGGTCAGTACAGCTGGTTTCATGGGTCACGTCCGAATTCTGGAGAATCGACAAACTGAGTCCATGGTTTCAGGCGCGGCCTCGAGGCCGCGGCCGAAATGATGACCTATCCGCCCACGCCCGCCGGGCCCGACGGGTCCTCCACCGAGTAGATGGCGAAATCCGGGCAGATGATCTCGCAATAGTGGCAGTTGACGCAGTCGTCCGGGCGCTTCACCTCGGGTGGGTGATACCCCTTGGCGTTGAAGCGCGTGGAAAAGACCAGCACATCCTTGGGGCAGTACTCGATGCAGTAGCCACACCCCTTGCAGCGCTCCTCGATGATGTGCACGATGCCCCGCGTTACCAGGACCTCTTGCGTGTCCAGAGGGGTTCGCCAGTATTTCATGCAGGTTGACCTTCGATGGGTGATGGAACGTCCGTGGGGAGCCGTGGACACGTCAGGCGCGTCCGGCCTGGTGGGACAACGCGCCGGTCACCGCCCCCCTCCGGGATGGATCGAGGCCGGGAACGGCCCTTCGCCTAAGCCGTCTCCCGACCCTCCATCCTTTTGCGCATCCGGCTGGTAGCGAGATCGCGAGGATGATTTTAGGGGATGTGCTCAGTAAGTCAAGCGGGATGTTGGGATGGCGGGGAGCTTTTCATGGATACCGTCGCGAGAAAGAGGGGGGCATCTCCTTCACAAAGCGGCCATCGCTCCATGACGGTCCATTTTTTACCGTCCAGTGACGACCAGCTCCCCCGTGCAAAGCGCTCATGTGACCGATATCGACTTGATTTTGGTGATTCCGGGCGCCCATCACCGGGACGAGCCCCTCATTGCCAGGATTGGCCGGAAATGAATGCGGGAATGTCCGAGGGCACGATGAAGGCCGCCTGGCCGGCGTGCCAGCCCCCCCCAAGTCATGGCGAAGCCCCCCGGACCAAACGCCATGGTATCGATGGGAGGGCGATCCTGAGTGATCCAGCCGGAAAAAGGGCGGGGCGGGGGCAGCCCAAAATAGGGAAATCCCGCGAAGGTCGCGGGATTTCCCGGTATGGATCAAGAATGACGCAGGGGAAAAACCGGTTGGTCAGTGGCCGCAACCGGGGCAGCCCGCGGGCTCGTTGTCCTCGCCCTTCTTGCCGTTATCCCCCGAGTCCTTTCCGAACTCCTTCATGATCTCCGTGATCTGGCGCAGCCGGTCGTCCACTTTTCGGAAGACCGTCCCTTCGGGGTAAGTCCCGTCAGGCTGGCGCTGACCGGCTTCCATGCCCGTCAGGATCTCGATGCCCTGCTCGATGGTACTGACGGGCCAGATGTGGAATTTGCCTTCCTGCACCGCTTCGATGACTTCCTGCTTCAGCATGAGGTTGCGCACATTCTTCTCGGGGATCATGACCCCCTGCCTGCCCGTGAGCCCCTTGTGCTTGCAGATGTCGAAGAAGCCCTTGATCTTCTGGTTCACGCCGCCGATGGGCTGGATCTCGCCCTTCTGGCTCACCGACCCCGTCACCGCGACCCCCTGGTAGATGGGGACCTCGGCCAGGGCGCTCAGGATCACGTAGAGCTCCGTACTGGAGGCACTGTCGCCGTCCACCATGCCGTAACTCTGCTCGAAGGAAATCGATGCGCTGAGGGAAATGGGCTTGTTGTGGGCGAACCGGTCCCTGAAGAAGCTCGAGAGCGTCAGGAGACCCTTGGTGTGGATGTTCCCGCTCATCTTGGATTCGCGGTCGATGGAGACCATGCCCTCCCGCCCCACGGAAACCACGGCGGTGATGCGGTTGGGCTTGCCGAATTCGTGGTCCCCCGCCATGAGGACCGAAAGGCCGTTCACCTGACCCACCTTCTCGCCGTCGGTCTCGACCCAGAAGATATCTTTTTCCGTCAGCTCCTTGACCCGCTCCTCGATGAGGTTCGAGCGGTAGATCCGCTTGTCGATGGCCTCCTGGACGTGCCTGGCCCGGGTCTTCTCGGCGCCGTCGAGACCCGCGAAATAGCTGGCTTCCCGAAGCAGATCCCCGATGTCGCCCAGCTCCAGGGTCAGCTTGTCCCGGTCCTCGGTGACCTCCATGGCGTACTCGATGACCCGCGCCACCCCCGACCGATCCAGGTGCCGCAGCTTGCGCTCCTGGATGTAGCGGCCCATCATCTTGGCGTACTCCACCAGGGAATCATCCTTGCGGTCCGTCTGGTTGTCCATGTGGGCCTTCACCTTGAAAAGCTTCTGGAACCGGTCATCGTACATGTAGAGCAGCTGGTAGATGTACGGGTCGCCCGTGAGGACGATCTTCACGTTGAGGGGAATGGGCTCGGGCCGAATGGTACGGGTGCTGAACATCCCGTAAAGCTCTCCCAGATCCTCGATGCGGATCTCCCCATCCCGCAGGGCGCGCTTCAGGGCCTCGTAGGAGATGTACCACCTCAGGAGATCCAGGGCCTTCATGACCAGGTAACCGCCGTTGGCCTTGTGGAGGGCTCCCGGCTTGATCATGGTGTGGTCGGTGAAGAGGGCTCCGAACCAGGCCTGCCGCTCGATGGATCCGAAGATGTTGGGATAGGCGGGATTCGATTCCACCACCACCGGGGCCCCCTCGGTCTCCGAGTTGTCGATGAGGACGTTGACCTCGTATTTCCTGAAGGTGGCCTCCCGCGGCGGGACCGGGAAAGGCGCCCCCTGCTGAGGCTGCTGCTGAGCTTCGGGCTTCTTCTTGAAATCGTCGATGTTTTCCAGGATATCCTCCTGGACCACCTTCAGGAATTCCAGCACCTGGGGCTCATCCTGGTACTTATCCTCGCAGGAGTCCATGAGCTGCCCGACCACGAAGAGCGCGATCTCGTTGTCCAGCTTGGTGTGCTTCTCCTTGAACTCCTCCTCGGAGACCCGGATCCTCTTGATGGCCTCCTTCATTTTCTCGTGAAGCTGGTCGCTCTTCTCCCGGAGGACCTTTCGCTCCTCCTCCTCCAGGTGCCGCAGGTCCTCCTGGGTCATGGGCTCCCCCTCCTTGTTGGCCGGGATGATCACCATGCCCACCTGGGAAAACTGGAGGATGAATCCCTCCTCCTTGGCGATCTGCGAGAGGTTGTCGATGATCTCGCGGCGGGATTTCTCGAAGGCCTGGTGAACCTCGGCCTCCTTGGCCCGATAATCGTCGCTGTCGAACACTTCCGGGATCTTGGCCAGAAGGGTCTGGATGAATTCCTGGAGGTCCTTCTTGAGCACCTTGCCTCGCCCCGCCGACACATTCAGGCTCTTGGGCTTGTCGGGCTCCTTGAAATTGTAGACATAGCACCAGTCGGGAGGCGTGGGCTCCTTGCGGGCCTGCTCCTCGATGAAGGTCTTGGCAGTGTAGGTGAGACCCGCCTTGGCGGGGCCCGCCACGAAGATATTGTACCCCCGCTCCTTCATCCCCATGCCGAAATTGATGGCGTCGATGGCCCGTTCCTGGCCGACCACCTTCTTTTCCGGGACATCCAGGACAGAGGTGTCTTCAAACGGAAAGCTTTCCAGAGGAACGTAGGCGCGCAGCTGGTCGGGGGACAATTCCTTCATCTCGATGCTCATATCAGCTCCTTCCCCGTGGGGGTGACGCATATTAGAATTGTTCAAAGCCGTCGATCATAGCCCTTGGGTCATCCCTGCCGCCCGGTGCTCCTCCATGAGCCGGCGGCGCCTGGCTCCTCCCGCTCGCGGCAGGGTGCCGCGGCGCCATCAGGTCGGCACATCCAGCTTGGCCCGCTTCTTGTGGCTGGACGCCGCGGCCTGAAGCACCGTTCGTATGGCATTGATCGTGTTGCCGTTCTTCCCAATGATCCTCCCAAGGTCCTCGGGTGAGATCCTGAGCTCCAGAGAAACACCATCATCCGTCTCCTCCGAGATCAGGACGACCTCATCGGGGTGCTCCGCCAAAGACTTGACCAGGTATTCAACCAGCTCTTTCACGATCCGCGACCTTTCACAGTGTTCATTCTCAACGGGACAGCCTCTCCAGCACCGACCCGACCTTTTCTCCAGGGGTCGCCTGGCGGTCCCTTCGGTCGTCGATCCTGACCGTCGTCAGCACCCTGGAGACGCCACCCTCGAAACAGCTCTCATGCATCCTCCGGACGGCGTCCAGGATTGCGTCGAGCTCGCCGGTGATGATGGTTCCCATGGCCGTCAGCTCGTGCTGAAGACCACTTTCCTTCAAAGTTTTCAAAGCCCTGGCGACGTGCTCGCTCAGGCTGACCCCCGCGCAGCCGATGGGAACGACGCTCACCTCGACGATAGCCATCCTCAGACCTCCATGACCCTGATGAGCCCTTCGAGAGTTTCCGCGAGATCTTCTTCCCGGTGGGGCTCGAGGGTCATGAGGGGATCCCTGCCTGTCGCGCGCAGGAAAAGAAACAGTGTCTGGAAATCCACGCTTCCACTCCCCACGGGGCGGTGCTGGTCAAAGGTCCCATCGTTGTCGTGGAGGTGCAGCTCCTGAATATGGTCTCCCAGGACGTTCAGCCATTCTCCCAGGGGGGTGGACGAAAATCCGTTCTGGTGTCCCACATCCAGGCAGAAAGCAAAGAATGGCGAGGGCAGCTTGTCGAATATGGCCCGATGGAAGGTCGGGCCGGCTTCCCACACATTCTCCAGGAGCAGCGGGGTCTGAAGGCTCTCGGCCCGCGTGACGAAAGGCTCCCAGAAGGCGACGCTCCCATCCACCCACGACTCCTCGTGGCTCAGGTAGTGCCTGGGATCGTACCCCGTGTGGCAGACCACCTGGACCGGGTCGAAGATCGAAATGAGATCGAAGAACTGCTGGATTCGGTACCTCGAAATCTGGCGAACCATGGGATCCATGCTCGCCGGCTCGAGCCCCCAGAAGGGACCGTGCAGGCTGACGCGGCACCCTCGTGCGTGGAGCCTCTCGGCCACCGGCGCGAATTCGCGCGGCGACCTGGTGTCCAGTGCCATGGCATCGAGCCCAATCTCGACATTCATCTTCAAGGTCAGGACCGTCAGGAGGTGCTGGGGCAGGACCTTCCAGGGCATGTTCACATGAACGTGACTCAAGAGCTGGAGCATGGGACCCGTCAGATTGGTGGGGATCTCCTTCACGCTGTAATCGGGCTTCACCATTCGCTTCCCGCCTCGAGCATCCGCTTCGGTTCAGAGCGTGACCGCTTCCAAAGGGTTTGGCCACCAAAGGGCGACTCCAGAATCGTTCTCCGGGGATTCGGCAACCCCTGTTTGCGATTGAGCACACCGGGAGGCTGTCCGGGTACCGTCATCTCCTGCGGCGGCGGGAAATCTCGATTTATGCGATCATCCGCTTTCTCCGAGATTTCTTTTTCCCTAAGCTCCGTTCGAAATGACACGAAGAAATTCTCTTATGGCCTCCTGGTACCGATCAGACACTCTATAGAAATCCGAAACACCCGTGTCAACAACTATCCCCCCGCCCCCCGCAGGCCGGATCGTCCCGTCATGACCGCCGGGCATTCCGGAATCCCATGCCGAGTCTTCAAATTGACCTGGCTCTCCCTTGTCTGGTAAAGACGATCGCCAGTCCGGCAGCACGCCGGTCGGGCCAGTGCAGCTGGCCATGGATTGGATCATGAGCGAAGCGAAAAGCTGAATCCTCGAATCCCTTGGAGAGACCTCCCGCATGAAACAATACGTCATCGATCAGCTGAGAGAATCGGACTACCAAAAGATCATGAATTACCTGGACCTGAAAGCCGACAGGACCGCCATCGACGGGATCTACTGGGTCAATCTGCCGGAGCGGCTCTACAGCGAAATCCAGCAGGAGCACGCCCAGTGTCAGCCGCACTATTTCGCAGCCAGCCTGGACTTCAGCCAGATTTCCTTCGAACTGCTCGTCCGGAGCCGCCAGATCATCCGCTGCTCCTGCATCGCCTACGCCACGCCGGCCCAGCGGGAATACATTCTCCGATTCGCGGACGACATGCTGGAACAGCTGGGCATCCTCATCTAGGAGGCCGTCCGAGTACTGTCATCTCGAGCGACAGCGAGACCTCTCGATCTTCACAACCGTTTGAATCTTCGAGATTGCTCTCTTCGCCGCGCTCCGTTGGAATTGACAAGGAGGCGTTCTCCAACGACCTCCCGGAGCCTGCCCGGGCTCCCTTCGGAGCAAACGCCCGGCCGGGAGCGAGCACCGCCAGGACGCAAGGCACCGTGCCCTGGGAATGTCGGGACGGGCGTCAGGCCCTCCCCGGCCTGAAAGGATGGATCCGGCATGCGCAAGGAGGGGATCACCTGGGATGAATCCTGGCTCCAACGGGATGCCGACGACCTCTACCGGCTCTGCGGCGCGGCTCATGAGCCTCCGCCCTCCGATGGAGGCCCGGCTACGTTCCATCATGATTCCGCACCCTATCTGGTGGCGACGGAGCTTCCCTGGCTCGTCCTCCCCGAAAAGTCGCTGGAGGGCCGGTCGGTTTTGACCATCGCGGGAAGCGGCGACCTGCCGCTCTTTTTCCGCACCGCGGGCGCCCGGCGCGTGGTGGCCGTCGACGTGTCCCTCAACGCCTGCTTCTTCAGCGAGCTCAAGCGCTCGGCCCTGGGGATGCTGGACTGGAGGGAATCGCTCGCCTTCTTCCTCTCGGACCTGGCCGGAGCCAGAGGCTTCCTCTCGGCCAGGGGAATCCCCCCGACCCTCGCCGCCGACGAGCGATGGCGGCTCTACGAGAGGACGAGACCGGGATTGAGCCGCTCGGCCCGCGCCCACTGGGATGGACTTCTGAAAGACGCGGGACCCGGCGCATCACCGTTCCGATGCTTTCGCGGGCTGCCGGGCCTTTGCTTTCTCGAGCACATTCCCTACCTGGCGTCGGAATCGGCCCATGAAGCGTGGCGGAAACACTCAGGACCTTATCCCATCCTCAATCTTCCCCTCCAGCAGGCCGTGGGGGGAGCCGGGATATCTTTCGACATCCTGTATTTGTCCAATGTGCTCGACTACTGGCGGCAGGACCATCGGGCTCGGGGCGGCACCCGCGCCTCGTTCCTGAGCCAGCTCGAGCACTTCCTGCGTCGGGCCTGGGATCTCCTCTCCGCCGGGGGACGACTTTTCTTTTACCTCTTCCAGTCCAGGGCGGGGCGAGACTTCCAATCGATCCGGGAGAACCTGGCGGTCCTCCGTCGACTGGGAGCGGTGGAGGAAGCCCTGGAGGTGGTCTACGAATGCCCGTCCATTGCCGGCTCCCGCTTTCACAGCACGATCCTCGGGTATCTCAAGGCCTGATTTAAGGGGCCGCGGCGGGAAAACGGGTCTGCGGGCTTCAGGACGTGGATGGGGCGGGGGTGCCCGTGGGGGATCTCATGCGCCCCCTTCCTCCGCGACGAGCTGCCCCGCGTGGCGCAGTCCGCGGCACACCACATTCATGAGCGCCCATAGAGTATCCAGGGTGTGGATCTGCTCGGTGACGCTCCTGTCGAAGCGAACGTGCATGACGGGCTCGAATTCGTCGTCTCCCGTCCAGAGGAGAAAGAGCACGGGAACCCTGGGGAACGCCCAGAAACGGTAGCCCGCGTCGGCCATGGGGACGGGCGAGCCCCCGAGCCGCGCGGCGGCCTCGCGGAACAGCCCGGGATTCCGCCCGAAAAGGCCCAGGAGCCGATCCGTTGGGATGACATGGGGGCCGCGGAAAAACAGCTCGCCCCCGGGCAGGTCCTTCTCGCTGACCCATTGCCCCTGGAGGGGGCTCATGCGGGATTCCAGCAGGTAGTGCAGCACCGCCAGCACCAGCTCGAAGCCGAGTCGATGGATCTGCGCGGGCCTGGCGAGCTCGACGGTCTCCTCATCGACCAGGCACAGCAGCTCGGCATCCAGGAAGGGGACCCGGAAGGCGCGCCGCGCCTCGTCGAAGCGAACCATGGCGTTGGCGCTCACCAAGGCCGGATCCATTTCCCGAAGAGTCTCCCACAGCAGGGGGTCCACGTCCCCGGGGTCGGTGTAGAGGCTCTTCTTTTCGATGTCTCGGGCCAGGGCTTCCATGACCAGCCTGGCCCGGTCCAGGAGCTCCTCGGGGACAAGGATCCGTCCCCATCCGCGCTGGGAGATGAAAAGGCCGTCGTAGGGCGTTTCCTCGAAGCTCCGAAGGATGGTGGGGATCTCCTCCCGCTCGAGGGCGTCGAGGAGGGTGTCCGCCTCGAAACGGTTCGAAACGGTGTGGACGGGCACAAATCGATGATCGGCTTCGTTCATGGCACGGGATACCCATTGTCTCGAAGTTGATCCAGCAGGCCCTCCAGCCCCTCCGAGCCGTCATGCAAGGGCAGGCAGGCCCAGATGATCGACTCGCGCCGAAAGACACCGGCTGCGAAAGCCATGCAGGTGGCCGAGCCGCAAGCCCCGCAGTTGGTTCCGGGAAGCACCCGGAGAATGTCCATCACCGTGATGGTCGGCCGCTTCCTCAAAACCGGCGTGATGGACGATCGATCCGCCTGAGTCTCCCGGATGGCCGTGAAGTATTTGGCACACAGCTCCGAGGCCTCCTCGAAGCCGGTCACGTCGGTGACGGTGATCCTTTCCGGGTAAATCCCCACGATGTGCCCGGCGTCCATCACGTTGATGACGCCGGTGCCGTGGGTATAGGTGCACCCGGGGAGCCGGGCCGCCAGATAGGGGAGGAGCTCCTCGATGGACGCCTCGAGATCCATGACGATATTGAAGTGGGTGGAATCCCTGAGGCAATCGATGTTCACCAGGGAAAACGAATAGCCCTCGCGGGAAGTGACGCTCGGCTGCATGGATGGACTTTCCAGGATCTTGGGGCTCACCCCGAGCCCCACTCCTTGCAATGGCTCATCACGAAAGAAATATACCGAATTGACCGCCCCCTCACCGTCGGCCGGCCGACGCCCAGGCTCCGAGCCAGCTCCCGCTCGGCCATCAGTCGCTCGCCAGGCTTGAATTGGCCCCGAAAGATGAGATCCTTCAGCTGCTCGAAAACCTGGTCGGGCATCCGCCTGGGCTTGATTTGCCTCAGCATGGAACCGACTCCCGACTTTCCCCCGGGGGCCGTTCCCATCGCGAGCCCAGTGAATCGGCATACACCTCGATGACATGCCGGACCCGGACCCGTTCTCCCGCCTGGGACAGCAGATCGCTCATTTGCAGCATGCAGGCCGGGCAGCTCGTGGCGACAACCTCGCACCCCGTCTCAACGATGCGGTCCCTCTTGCGCTTGCCGATGGCCGAGGAAATGTCGTAGTGGCGGAGGTTGAAGCTCCCCCCCATGCCGCAGCAGCGATCGGCTTCGGCCATCTCCACGAAGCGGCAGGCCGGGCTGGCCCGCAGCAGCGCGCGCGGCTGCGACACCACCCCCAGGGATTTCCCGAGGTGGCAGGGGTCGTGGTAAGTCAGTGCGACCTTTTGACCGTCACGCCCGGACTCTACCTGACGGACGCCGATGTGATCAACCAGAAACTGGCTCACGTCCAGGGCACGAGCGGCAATGGCCCCCACCCGCTCCCGGTCTCCCGGGGGAAGGTCCCCGGCCATGAGGGGCCAGAGCTTCCGGATGGTGGACGCGCAGGTAGCGCAGGCCGTGACCAGGAAGTCGAAGGGCTCCTCGCCGAGCCTCCGGAGATGGTGGCGCAGGAGCCTGTGGAAAGCCACGGTGTCGCCGGAGGAGAGGGCGGGGATGCCGCAGCAGGCGAAATCCCCGGGGAGAAAAATGCCGACGCCGTGATGCTCCAGGGCGCGGATCACCGCCGCACCCACGCCGGGAAAAACCTTGTCGATGACGCACCCCACAAAAAAGGCCACCCTCAGCCCCGATGCGCCCGGGCTCGTGCTCATGGGCTGGACAAGCTGGTGAAGCGCCCTGGGCGCCAGGCCCTTGACATGGCGGTCCCCCACGGGAGCGAAGATCCGGCCGCACGAGGTGCCCAGGAGATCGTCCACCGGCTTCAGGACCACGGACTGGACCTTTGACCCCCATTCCACCAGGCGGTCGAAGCGCTCCGGGCGGGCCAGCATGGAACGGAACATGGCCTTCTTCAGGGGATGAAGCCCCGTGTAGCCATTGAGAATGGCCCGGGCCTTGATGAAGACGTCCAGGACCCTCACCCCGCTCGGGCAGTTGGCCGCGCAGGAGCCGCAGAGCAGGCAGCGGCTCAGGCGATGGCTGACGCCGTGGGGATCCTGGAGCATCTCCCGGACGAGACCGTCCAGGAGAGCGAGCTTCCCGCGGGCCACATCGGCTTCGCGGCCCGTCTCCGCATACACCGGGCAGTCCGCATACACCGGGCAGACGGCCTGGCACATCCCGCAGCGCATGCAGACGGCCAGCTGGTCTTCCAGCTCCTTCACCAGCGTCGCCAGCTGTTTCATGTCCATCATGACTCATCTCCCGTGATCTTGCCTGATTCAGAATGTGCCTGGAGTCAAGGACTGCCTCGATGCCCTTCGAGCAGAGGACGGTGGCCCCGCTGGTCTCCTTTTCCAGGAGCCCGCACCGGGCCGTGCCGATTCGGCGCTCGCCCCGAAGGGCTCCATCCACCTCCAGGACCTCGTCGAGCATGGCTTCAATGGCCTGTTCCAAGTGCCCCCGCTTCATGCCCGGGCCGGTCCGTCGGGATGGTGGAGCGGAGGATGCCGTCGCCGTCGCGGCATCCCGGACACAGGCCAGGACATGGAAGTTTACATCCAGTTCCGGCGACGGATGGCCGATTCACCCGAGGTGAGTGCTCGAGGGATACGGAAGATGGCCACAAGAATCGAGCACAAAACCCACTTACGAGCGAGCAGGAGGGAAAACCGATGTTCAAGAGCATGAAGCTGGGAGCCAAGATCGCCAGCGGTTTCGGCATTGTCATCCTCATCACCGTGCTGCTGGGGGCTTTGACGGTCTGGAACATGACGGAGGTGAGCCAGGAGACCACCGTCCTCACGCAGGAATTCGTTCCGCAGGTCGCCTCCATCGTCGAGCTCCAGGAGCACGTCCGGGAGATGATGTATCACGCCCGCGGCTACGGGTACACGGCGGACCCACAGTTTCTGGTGGCGGCCCGGAAGTCCGTGGAGGAAATTCGCAAAAACCTCACCGAGGCCAGACGCCTGGCCGAGAGCTCTCCTCACCTGTCCCAGTTCAAGGGTGGATTGGATACCCTGGAGGCCAGGCTGACCGAATACTTCAAGCTCGTGGACCAGACCCAGGAAAAGGTGGAAGGCCTGGCCCGGAACCGCAAGCTGCTGGATGAAGCCTCGGCCCAATTCATGAAAAGCGCCTACGTCTACCTGGAAGGCCAGAACCGGGAGACCGCGGCCGAAATCCAGGCCGGCGCCGAGCCGGCCAGGCTGATGGAGAGACTGGACAAGATCACCTGGATCAACGACGTCATCGACCTGGGGAACCTCATCACCAACGCCAACTTCAAGGCCCAGCTTCTCCGGGATTCGAAGATCGCCCAGGAGGCCCTGGTCCATTTCCCCAAGATCGACGAGAAGATTTCGACCATCCTGACCAGGACCACCCAGGATGCCGACAAGAAAACCCTGGCCGACATTCAGCAGGCCGCCCGCTCCTACCAGGCCGCCAGCACCGATCCCAGCGGAAACTGGCAGGGCCTTCTCGATGTCAACAACAAGCGCCGGGAGGTGGGAGACGCCGCCCTGGCGATGACCGGGCAGGTCACCCAGAAAGCCCTGGAGCATATCACCCAGACTTCGGACCAATCGCTCCGGTCGCTCGTCTTCGCTTCCCGCGTCACGAAGGCGGGGCTTGCCCTGGCCGTGCTGCTCGGAGCCACGCTCGCCTTCTTCCTCACACGGTCCATCACCCGCGTCGTCCATCGCATCGTGGCGAGCCTGAATAACGGCGCCGAGCAAGTGGCATCGGCTTCGGGCCAGGTTTCATCGTCGAGCCAGCAAATGGCCGAAGGGGCATCGGAGCAGGCCGCCGCCATCGAGGAGACCTCCTCGTCCCTGGAGGAAATGTCTTCCATGACCCGGCAAAACGCGGAGAACGCCACCCAGGCCGATGCCCTGGTCAAGGAAACCGCCAGGGTGATGACCCGGGCCAATCGGTCCATGGACGACCTCACCGTTTCCATGGCGGACATCTCCAATGCCAGCGAGGAAACGTCCAAAATCATCAAGACCATCGACGAGATCGCCTTCCAGACCAATCTGCTGGCTTTGAACGCGGCCGTGGAGGCGGCGAGGGCCGGCGAGGCGGGGGCGGGGTTCGCCGTGGTGGCCGACGAGGTGCGTAACCTGGCCATGCGGGCGGCCGAAGCGGCCAGGAATACGGCGACGCTCATCGAGGGCACCGTCAAGAAGGTCAAGGATGGCTCGGCGCTCGTCGGCACCACCAACGATGCGTTCCAGCAGGCCGCGGCCAATGCCGAAAAGGTGGCCGGGCTGGTGGGGGAGATTGCAGCGGCCTCCAGCGAGCAGGCCCAGGGCATCGAGCAGTTGAACCGGGCCATGACCGAGATGGACAAGGTCGTCCAGCAGAACGCCGCCAGTGCCGAGGAGAATGCCAGTGCGTCGGAGGAGCTTTCGGCCCAGGCTCGGCACGTGAGTCATGCCGTGGCAGAGCTCGCGTCCCTCGTGGGCGGGAGTGGGAAGCGCTCCGCCCACGAGGGACGGGCTGACCCAGGGTCCCGGGATGGACAGGAAAAAAAGACCAAGGCAGCGGCCAGGGGAATGGTGATGAGCACCAGTCAGGCTCTCCTGCCCTCGAGCATGACCGGGGGCAATGGGTCCGCGGCGAATGGGGCATCCAGGGGCGTCCGCCCGGAGAGGGCGTTTCCCCTGGATGACCAGGATCTCAAGGAATTCTGACAGTGCGGCGAGGCTTCATCCCGCGAAGCGAGGGAGCCCCGCCGTCTTTCGGCTTGACTGGACCTTGGCGGCCAGACTGAATCGCGAGCTCGGCTCCGTTGGGCTACCCGTTGCACCGGGCTTTGT
>JALOPI010000019.1 GCA_025453975.1 Syntrophobacteraceae bacterium | reverse complement strand
TACTGCCGGTGGCCCTCGCGGCTCAGGCTGGAGCTGACCTCAGGAGGGGGCCGCTTTTCGCAGGAATGGCTGGTCGCCGTGGAATCCTGGGTGGAGCTTCCCGGCGGTCCGGCTCAGTGGCCGGGGGACGTCAAGGTCGACGGTCAGGGCGTGCCGGTGCTGCGCCGCAAGGACGCTCCCGCCGTGCTCCTCAAACCGGGAAAGCATCTCGTTTCCGGAGCTTTTTCCTGGGGAGAGCTTCCCGAGACCCTGCCCATTCCGCCATCGAGCGGCCTCCTGGCTCTCACCCTGGACGGCAGCGCCGTGGACGCGCCGCGCCTGACCCAGGACGGGCGCGTCTATCTGCGGAAGCGCGCGGCGGGACCCGATGAGGCGGACCGGGTCGACATCCGTGTCTTCCGCCTCATCGACGATTCCATTCCCATGCAGGCCACGAGCCTGCTCAAAGTGACCCTTTCGGGGAAGCCGCGTGAAGTCCGGATCGAGGGCGCGCTCCTTCAGGGCTCCATCCCCATGCGCATCGAGAGCCCCATCCCGGTGCGCATGGGGCCGGAGGGGAATCTCCTGCTCCAGGGGAGGCCCGGTCGATTCGACGTGAGGGTGGTTTCCCGGCTCAATGGGCCGGTGGAGCGCATCGGCCCCGTCGCCGCGCCCTTCGGGCCGGAGATCTGGGCCTTTCAGGCTCGAACGCCCCTGCGCCTCGTGCAGGTCGAGGGCGTTTCGGGCATCGATCCACGACAGACGGAGGCGCCTCCGGAGTGGACCTCCTTTTCCACCTACCTGGTCCAGCCGGGATCGACCATGATCTTCAAGGAGCTGCGCCGGGGGGATCCGGACCCGGCGCCGGACCGGCTGGGCCTCCAGCGGACATGGTGGCTGGACTTCGACGGCAAGGGCTTCACCATCCAGGACCAGGTCAGCGGAACCCTCAGCCGGCAGTGGTACCTGGCCATGAACCCTCCCGTCAGGCTTGGGCGGGTGTCGGTGGATGGAGTGGATCAGCTCGTGACGGAGCAGGGGGTCGAAAAAAAGGCGGGAGTGGAGCTGCGCCGGGGCGAGCTGCGCCTCACGGCCGAATCCCGGTACGAAGGCGGAACTGACCGGCTGCCCGCCGTCAGCTGGGACCACGATTTCCAGAGCCTGACCGGGGTCCTGAACCTGCCTCCCGGCTGGAGGCTCTTTTCGGCCAGCGGTGTGGATGTGGCTCCCGGAACCTGGTTCGAGCGATGGACCCTCCTGGATCTTTTCCTGGTGCTGGTGGTTTCCCTGGCGGTGGCGAAGCTCTGGAACTGGGGGTTCGGACTGCTGGCCCTGGCGACCCTCGGCCTCATCTATCATGAGGCCGACGCGCCGAGACAGGTTTGGCTGCATCTCCTGGGGGCGGTGGCACTCCTCCGGGTCCTCCCCGAGGGGAGGCTGCGCCGCTGGGTGGATCTCTACCGGTGGGGAGCCGTGGTGGTCCTCCTGGTTCTGACGGTTCCGTTCATGGCTCAGCAGGTGCGGTGGGGCCTCTATCCCCAGCTGGAGCCGGTTTACGGAGGACCCTCCCCCATGCGGGACCTGTCCCTGGGTGTGCCGCCCCCGGCGCCGGTCCCCGAAGCCGGGTCCGCCGTGGAATCCTACGAGCAGAAGGCCATGCCCGCGGCCCCGTCGAAGGAGTACGGAACGAGAAGGACCTTCAAGGCCGAGGGGCAGGCCGTGACCCAGCAGTCCTGGCTGCTTCAGGACCCCAAGGCCGTGATCCAGACGGGGCCGGGGCTCCCCCGGTGGAGCTGGCGCCAGGTCCCCCTCCGCTGGAACGGGCCCGTCTCGAAGCAGCAGGAGGTGAGGATCTGGCTCCTTTCCCCCGGTGTGAGTCTGGTGCTGGCTTTGGCCCGCGTGCTTCTCCTGGCCGGTCTCGTGGTCATCCTCATGGACTGGAGGACGGCAGTCCGTCGGTGGCTCCCGCCCGGAGGCGGAGCCGCGGCCGCCGCCTTCCTGCTCCTTGCCTGGACTTTCGGCGGGTCGACCCCGCCGGCACGGGCGGACCTCCCTACGCCGCAGCTCCTGGAAGAGCTGCGGCAGCGGCTCCTCAAGCCCCAGGAATGCCTGCCCCACTGCGCCCAGATCCCTCGCATGGAGCTTCACGCCGAGGGTGAATCGCTCCGGATCGTTCTCACCGTCGACGCGGCGGTGGAGACGGCGGTCCCGCTGCCTGCCACGGCGGATTCGTGGATGCCGGAATCGGTTCTGTGGGATGATCGTCCTGTTGAGGGACTGCTGCGGGACGACCAGGGGCAGCTCTGGGTCCGTGCGGCGAAGGGATCGCACCGGCTGGTCCTGGCGGGAAAGTCCCCGACGGAGCCGACGGTACAGCTCCCCCTGCCACTCCGTCCCCATCGCGTCGCGGTGTCGGGGTCGGGCTGGGAGGTGAGGGGCGTTCAGGCCGATGGGCGGCCCGACGCCAGCCTGCGGCTGTCCCGCGTTCTGAAGTCCGACACGCCGGAGGAGGCGGTGAACGAAAAGCGGCTGCCGCCATTTCTGTTCGTGGAACGGGTCATCTCCCTGGGGCTGACCTGGCAGGTGACGACCACGGTGAGGCGGGCCACTCCCCCCGGCAGCCCGGTGACGGTGCTCATCCCGCTCCTGGATGGGGAGTCCGTCACCGCTTCGGGTGTGCGCGTCGAGGACCGGCGAGCCGTGGTGAGCCTGGAGCCCCAGGCCGTGGAAGCCCACTGGACCTCGGTCCTGGAGGAAGCCCCCGAGATTCGCCTGGTGGCGCCCCAATCCCTCGACGGGCCTTCCTGGGTGGAAGCCTGGATCCTGGATGCCAGCCCCATCTGGCACTGCGATCTGTCGGGCATTCCCGTGATCCACCATCAGGACGCGACGGGCGTCTGGAAGCCCGAGTGGCGGCCGTGGCCGGGAGAGAAGGTGAGTATCGCGGTTTCGCGGCCCGCCGCCGTGGACGGGCAGCGGATCACGGTGGACCAGGCCGTCCTCGAGGTCACGCCGGGTGAGAGGTTCCGAAGCGCCCGGCTGTCCCTCGACATCCGGGCGAGCGAAGGGAGCCGCTTTCCGGTGACGCTCCCGCCTGAATCCACCCTGGAGCTGGTGCAGATCAACGGGAAGATCCAGCCCATCCGACAGGATGAGCGGAGCGTCACCCTTCCGCTGGAGCCCGGCTCGAGCTCGGTGCGGCTGGAGTGGCGCGAGGCTGGGCCCATGTCCTTCTGGCTGGAGGTGGGTGAAGCTCGCCTGGGCGGTCCCGATCAGACGGCCGTCAATGGCGATGTCATCCTGAAGGTGCAGAGGAACCGCTGGATACTTTGGGCCGGTGGGCCACGTTTCGGGCCTGCCGTGCTCTTCTGGAGCAGTCTGGTGGTGGTCGTCCTGGCCGCCGTGGGCCTGGGCCGGGTTGAGTGGACGCCCCTCAGGACCCGGCACTGGCTGCTCCTCGGGCTGGGGCTGACCCAGGTGCATCCCCTGGTGGCCCTCGTGGTGGTGGGCTGGATCCTGGCCATGGGGGTCCGGGCCCGGACGACGGTGGCCGGCGGCTGGCTCGCCTTCGATGCGGCTCAGGTTCTCCTGGCCTTGTGGACCCTGGCCGCCCTGGGCTGCCTTTATGCCGCCGTCCACAACGGGCTGCTGGGCATCCCCAGCATGCAGATCGCCGGGAACCAGTCCAACGACTTCCTGCTTCGCTGGACCCAGGACCGGGTCACGGGGGCACTGCCCCAGCCGTGGGTCCTGTCGGTGCCGCTTCTGGCCTACCGGGTCCTCATGCTCGCGTGGGCGCTCTGGCTGGCCGTCTCGGTCCTGGGCTGGCTCAAATGGGCCTACCAGTCGTGGAGTCGCGGCGAGCTGTGGCGCAAGATCCCCTGGCGCTGGACAACCACCCGCGGCGCGAAACCATGATCACAATATGAGCGGAATGGGTCTTCGATCTCGACGAGGCATCCATGAGCTGGTCGCAAGGGACGGGTCAGGCCCCGGCTCGGCGGCAGGTTGAAGCCCACGAGGGAAAAGGTATGTGGACATATGTTTTGGCCTGGGTGCCCATGGTGGCGATCGCCATAATCAACGGGGCACTTCGCGAGGCGACCTATGGGAAGCGCATGAGCGAGCCGCGGGCTCACCAGGTATCGACTCTGTCCGGAATGGTGCTTTTCAGTGTCTACATCTGGGGCGTCACGGCGGCCTGGCCCTTGCGGACATCCGGTCAGGCCGTCACCGTCGGGCTCCTTTGGCTCGTGCTGACCCTGGCCTTCGAATTCCTGTTCGGGCATTTCGTGGCCGGCCACTCCTGGAAACGGCTCCTCCAGGACTACAATATTCTGGAAGGTCGGGTATGGGTGCTCATCCCCATCTGGGTTGCCGTGGCCCCCCTTGTCTTTCAGACCCTTCACGGCAATCCCTGATCTCTGCCAGGGAATCCATGAGGCCGGGGGACCCGCCAAGGCATGATCGTCTTCGACCAGACCAAAGGCTGTGGATCGAAGCCTGAAACCGCCATCACTCTCCCCGTCAGGGCTCCAGGGACGGGTAGTCCACGTAGCCTTCAGGGCCGGGAGTGTACAGGGTCGCATAATCCGGCGCGTTGAGGGGGGCCCCCTGGCGAGTGCGCCGAACGAGATCCGGGTTGGCGAGAAACGGCATTCCGAAGGCCACCAGGTCGGCCTCGCCTCTTTCGATGGCCGCGCTCGCCAGCTGTGCATCGAATCCCCCGTTGATGATGAGGGTACCCCCGTAGACCTTCCGAAGCATGGGGGATATGCGCTCGCGGGTTCCGGCCATGGGATGGCCGGGCAGGGGCTCCATGAGGTGCAGATAGGCCAGGCCGAGACGGCTCAGTGCCTCCGCCGCATGACCGAAGGTGGCTGGCGGATCGCTGTCGCTCATGTCGTTGTAGACTCCGGTGGGAGAGAGTCTCACACCGACGCGGTCCGGGGACCATGCACCGCACACCGCCTCCGTCACCTCCAGGAGAAACCTCGCCCGGTTGGCGATGCTTCCGCCGTAGGCGTCGGTGCGGTGGTTCGAGCCGTCACGGAGGAACTGGTCGATGAGATAGCCATTGGCTCCGTGAATCTCCACGCCATCGAATCCGGCCTCCCGGGCCTTGGCGGCCGCGGCGGCGTAATCTCCAACGATGACGGGGATCTCGGCGGACTCCATGGCTCGTGGGACCACATAAGGCTTCTTGCCCAGGGGCGTGTGGGAAAAGCCCTCGGCGGCCACGGCTGACGGCGCCACGGGCAGGTCGCCTTGCAGGAAATCGGGGTGTGAGGCGCGACCCATGTGCCAGAGCTGCAGAAAGATGCGCCCGCCCGCTTCGTGCACGGCCAGGGTCACCTGGCGCCAGCCCGCCACGTGGGAGCCCGTGTAAATACCCGGGGCCCCCAGCCAGCCGACTCCCCCGCGCGAGACGGCCGTGGCCTCGGTCACGATGAGTCCGGCCCCGGCCCGCTGCCGGTAGTAGCGGGCCATCAGGTCGTTGGGTGTGCCATCAACCCCGGCCCGCCCCCGGGTCATGGGGGCCATGACCATCCGGTTGGGAAGAGCCAGAGGTCCTAAATCGTAAGGTTGGAGGAGCTTATCCTGTTCCATGGCATCTCCCTCTCGCATGGCTGGTCCTGTCAGCTCTGGATCATTCGCCGGAGCACCGTCTGGAGGATTCCGCCGTTTCGGTAGTATTCCACCTCGACGGGGGTGTCGATGCGGCAGAGGACCAGGATCTCCCTGGCCACGCCCGCCGCGTCCACGGCGCGCACGCTGATGTGCTGCCGGGGCCTCAGTCGCTCGCCGGGGCCGCAGAGAATGTCGAAGGTCTCGAATCCCGTGAGGCCGAGGCTCTCAACGTTCTGGCCCTCCGTGAACTGGAGCGGCAGAATGCCCATGCCCACCAGGTTGCTGCGGTGGATGCGCTCGAAGCTCTCGGCGATAACGGCCTTGACACCCAGCAGGAATGGACCCTTGGCAGCCCAGTCCCGGCTGGAGCCCGTCCCGTACTCCTTTCCAGCCAGGACGACGGTGGGAGTGCCGTCCGCCATGTACTTCATGGCCGCCTCGTGAATGGGCAGCGTCTCCCCCGTGGTCTGGTAGACGGTGAATCCCCCTTCGACTTCCGGCACCAGCCGGTTCCGGATGCGGATGTTGGCGAAGGTGCCACGCACCATCACCTCGTGGTTTCCGCGGCGGGTCCCATACTGGTTGAAATCCGCCTCGGCGATGCCGTGCGCGATGAGGTAGAGCCCCGCGGGACTTCCCGCCGGGATGGATCCCGCGGGGGAAATGTGGTCCGTGGTCACGCTGTCCCCCAGGAGAGCCAGGGCCTTGGCGCACAGAATGTCTCCCCGCGGCGGCGGCTCCGGTGCGAGACGGGCAAAGTAAGGCGGCTCCCGGATGTAGGTGCTGTCGGGGTCGAACCGGTAGACATCCCCTCCGGGTGCCGCAATGGCGTTCCAGAGATCGCTTCCCGTGAAGACTTCCGCATACTGCTCCCTGAAGAGATCCGGATCCACACAGCGGTCGATGGCTTCACGGATCTCGTCCTCGCTGGGCCACACGTCGGCGAGGGTCACGGGACGTCCTTCCCGGTCAAGGCCGAGGGGATCCCTGCCCAGGTCGATGTGGATCGTTCCGGCCAGGGCGTAGGCGACGACCAGCGGAGGGCTCGCCAGATAGTTGGCCCGGACCAGTGGATGGATGCGGCCCTCGAAATTGCGGTTGCCCGAGAGCACCGCGGCCACGGCGAGGCTCCTGTCCCGGACGGCTGCCGCCACCTGGGCGGGAAGGGGGCCGCTGTTGCCGATGCAGGTGGTGCAGCCGTAGCCCACCACGTGGAAGCCCAGGGCTTGCAGGTGAGGTGTCAGCCCCGCCTTGTCCAGGTAACGGGTGACCACCGTGGAGCCTGGGGCCAGGCTGGTCTTCACCCAGGGTTTGACCTGAAGCCCCCGCTCCACCGCCTTCCTGGCCAGGATCCCCGCGCCGAGCATGACGCTGGGGTTGCTGGTGTTGGTGCATGAGGTGATGGCGGCGATGACCACGGAGCCATGACCGAGCTCCCCGGCGGCGGCCGGCGGCGCCTGGGGGAAGGCCTTGCGGAAGCTCCCGGCCGCATCCCTCGTCACCACGCGGTCCTGGGGGCGCCTGGGACCCGCCAGGCTCGGCTCCACGCTGCCCATGTCGAGGGCGAGGGTCTCGCTGAAGAGGGGCTCCGGTGCGTCGTCCGTCCGGAAAAGCTCCTGGGCCCGGGTGTAGCGCTCCACGAGATCCAGCTGCTCGCGGTTCCGCCCTGAAAGGGCCAGATAGCGCAACGTTTCCTCGTCCACGGGGAAAAAACCGACGGTGGCGCCATACTCAGGGGCCATGTTCGAAAGGGTGGCCCGATCGGGAAGACTGAGGCTCGAGAGGCCCGGCCCGAAGAACTCGACGAACTGGTCCACCACGCCGTGGGCGCGCAGCATCTGGGTCACGGTGAGCACCAGGTCGGTGGCCGTGGCGCCCGCGGGCAGGCGCCCCGTGAGCCGAAAGCCCACCACCCGCGGTGTCAGCAGGTAGAGGGGCTGCCCGAGCATGACCGCCTCGGCCTCGATGCCTCCCACGCCCCAGCCCAGGACTCCCAGGCCGTTGATCATGGTCGTGTGGCTGTCGGTGCCCACGAGGGTGTCGGGAATGGCCACCGGGCTCCCGCCCTCGTCCCGCATGAGCACCACCCCCGCCAGGTATTCCAGGTTCACCTGGTGAACGATGCCCGTGGCGGGAGGCACGACCCGAAAGTTGTCGAAGGCCTTCTGGCCCCACTTCAGGAATTCGTAGCGCTCCCGGTTGCGCTCCAATTCGATGGCTTCATTGGTCCGAAGGGCGGTGGCCGAACCGAAGTCATCCACCTGGACCGAGTGATCGATGACCAGGTCGACGGGGATGAGGGGGCTCACGCGTCGGGGATCTCCCCCGGCACGGATCATGGCGGAGCGCATGGCGGCCAGGTCGACCACGGCCGGTACCCCCGTGAAGTCCTGGAGAACGACCCGGGCGGGCTTGAAGGGGATCTCGACCGTGGAGGCTCCCGTGGGGCTCCAGGCCGCCAGCCGCTCCACGTCGTCGCGGGTGATGACGGTTCCATCCACCTGCCTGAGGAGGCTCTCAAGAAGAGTCCGAATCGAATAGGGGAGGCGCGTCAGCCGGCACAGACCGGCCTCTTCCAGAGCCTTGAGCCGATAGTACGTCACGGCCTTGCCGGAACCCGGCAGGAAGGCCCTGGCGTCGAAAGCATTCTCGCTGGACATGATGCATCCACCTCTCAAAAGGGTCAGCCGAGGGTTGATCCGAAAGCACAGCAAAGGAGTTTATCTCTTTCCCCAATGGTTGTGTCAATACCGATGCCCCGGGCTCGACGGGGAAGGGGATGCCCTTCGCCGGGAGCCCGAAGGCCCCATGCTTCGCCCTTGTCGGTCGGACCGTTTGGCCTCCCTTGCACTGATCCGGCCGGCAGTGGAGCCGACTGGCTTTCACCGGCTGTGCGTCGTTTTCACTTCGCTACGGTGCGAATGCGGGTTTGAAGCTTGTTTGCCACCCGCGGGATGTGTTACAGAGGCCCCTAAATCGTCAAGAATGCAAGTATCTTATGGGAATGGTCCCTTGGAAGTCGAGCGTCATGCTGGAATGCGGACCATCGGGGAATGACGGGACTTGGATGGAGATATCGAGGGAAGGATCAAGGGCCTTGAACGGGAAGTGGATGCGCTCAGGGCGCGGGTCGCCGGGCTGTGCGCGGTCCTCGAGGATCTGGTCGGGCGAGTGGAGCGGTTTCGGCATCCCGTGGAAACGGTGCTGAAGCAGCGGGGCTTCCCCGTCCTTTCCAGCGGCCTGGACCGGCGATTCCTGCCCTTTCCCGGCTCCTCGGCCCGGCATGGAAATGAGCTGTATCGCCTGATGCGGAGATATTCCTTCAGGCTCTTCCTGAGGGATCTCATTCACTTCCCCGAGCACCACGACATCGCTCCGCTCACCCGGTACTGCTCCCCCGGGACCGCCCGCATGTACCTTGCCCGACTGGAATCCATGGGGTATGTGGCCGTGGGGCCCGGCCCATCCTATCGGTTCCTGCCGAAGGGCATCGTGAGCTTCGGACCCACCCTCGAGTGGTATGTGAGCGAGGTCTTCCAGAGGGAGCTTCTGGCACCCGCCCTTTTCAACCTCCGGCTGGAGAACACGCGGTCCGGGGGGGACTACGACGTGATGGCATTGTTGTCCGGCGAGCTCGTTTACGTCGAGGTCAAATCGTCGCCGCCGAGGGGGGTGGAGCTGCCCGCGGTCAGGGCATTCCTCAATCGCCTTGGGGACCTGCAGCCATCGATGGCCATCTTTCTGGTGGATACCGAGCTGCGCATGCTTGACAAGCTGGTCCCGTTGTTCGATGAATCCCTTCGAGGCCTGCTGGGGGGTGAAGCGACCTGGTCCATTCAACGGGTTGCGGGGGAGATTTTTCAGATCGGCCACACGGTCTTCATCATGAACAGCCGGAAAGGGATCTACTCGAACCTTCGAGCCTGCATCCGTCATGGATTTCAGCATCGGGACAACGCGCGAATGGTGGTGGGCTCCGTGGAGGACGGGGGAGCGGGCGGCGTCCGGTCGCGTGAGCTGGGGAAGGAATCTGGTCCTTGATTGAATGTCTGCAGCTCAGCAAGAGCCACGGGAGTGAGTGCGAGCTTTTTCGCGGGGCGACTCTCCGGGTGAAGAAGGGGGAGATCGTCGCGATCTCGGGGGCGGCCGGCTGCGGAAAGACCACCCTGGTGCGTATCCTGATGGCGATGGAAAGCCCCGATGCCGGTCAGGTCCTCATCCAGGGCCGGAACGTGCATGAGATGAGCGGGCGGCTGCTTTCTGCCCTGAGGCGCAGGATGGGGATCGTGGCCCAGAACGGCCGCCTGGCTCCCGAATGGACGGTTTTCGACAATGTGGCGCTGCCGCTGATTTTGACGGGAAAGGACCGGTGGTTCATCCAAAAGCGTGTTCATCAGGTGCTGGCGAGTCTCAACCTGCAAGGGAAAGCTCATCTTCGTTGCCACGCCCTGGGAACCTCCGAGAAACGGCGGGTGGAAATAGCCCGGGCGGCGGTCCACCATCCCCTGATCCTTCTGGCCGATGAGCCGTTTCAAGGGCTGGAGCCCAGTCAAAGGCCCATCGTCGCGGCTCTCCTCGAGGGCCTTTGCGTCGGCGGCAGCACCATCGTCATCCTTTCGCGGGAGCCTGCCGAAACGCTCGGTGCCGCGAGGGGCCGGCGGGTTCGCATCGCGCAACGCGTTTTCGTCGAGGGCCTGCCCTCGGGAGAGATCCCGGCTGCATTCGGGGCCCTGACTCTGGACGGGGGAGGCTGAATGACCGGAGTGCTTCCGAAGCATGTCCTGACTCGATCGCTTGCTCCCATTTCACGTCGGCCGCTGGCTTCATTGGTGTGGGTGCTGCTGTCCGCGGCATGCCTGTATGGACTCGCCTGGATCGGGCTCTCCCTGCTGAGGGCGCCCCAGGTTCTGCCCGACTGGGTGGCATCGTCGGATGCGGTGGTTTATCTGAAAGCGTCGGTGACGCCAGCGGAGGAGCAGAAGATCGGGGAGGAGCTCAGGGCGTGGCCCGAGATAGCCTCCATACACCTCGTCACCCGGGAGGAAACGCATCGGAGGCTCCAGAAGCAGCTGGGGAGCTGGAAGGGAATTCTTGCGGGAATGGGGGTGGATTACCTTCAGCCTTCCGTGGAGCTGACTTTCCAGGCCAGCCTCGGCGATGGGGAGCTCCGGGAAAGACTCCTCGATCGAGTGCGCGTTCTGCCTAATGTCGCTGAAATTCTTTATGGAAATGGCGAAGGAGACAAGCTAGAATCGATTCTGAGCTGGGCTGAGCGGGGTCTGTGGGGTCTATCCTGCCTGCTCATCCTGCTCTTCACTTATGCCCACTGGGGGGAGACGATCGGCAGGATCTCCATTTCCAGGGACGAGCTGGAGGCTCTCTGGTGGGTGGGTGCCCCCGAGTGGCTTATTCGTCTGCCTTTTCTGGTTTCATCCTGGGCGACGGGAACCATGGGGGCGATCATGGCGCTGACCCTCTTTGCCCTGACCGCCCACTTCCTTGAAGCATCGCTTCCCTTGCCACTCTCGGCTTTGTTTGCCATCGATGGTGGCGAGTGGCTTCTTCTGGCCACGGGCTTGACCGCCGTCGCATGGCTTTTGGGCTCCCTGGGCGTATTGCTTACCGTGGGGCATATGAGGCGATTGTGCTCGGACGGGTGGTGCTCCTGATTTTCCTGTGTCTGGCCGGACTGGTCCTGGAGGTTTTGGAGATCGGCTGGAGGGGCTCGTTGGGCATCGGCGAGGCGGCTGGATCCGGCGAGCCTCCCCGGGCCGCGGAAACCGAAGCGGCATCATGGCACCGGGGGGAGATCCAGGATCGCTTGAACACGCTCCAGAAGTACAGAGCTTTGGGATACTTCATCCCTTTGATATCTTCGGAGGGACTCTCCGGTCTCCATTCCGGTGCTCGGAATACCCTGAGCCTCCTCATGTCCGATGATGAGCTGCTCTCCCGGGCTCACGCGGGGGGAGGTGGCCGGGGGGCCCTGTCGGACGTGGCCATCCGCCGGTCCATGGATTTCAAGGCCCTCGAGGCCATGTCACGGTGGGATGGAGGCGGTGAGGCAGGGGGCCGGGTGGCGGGCTCGGGCAGAATTCACCGCGCCCCCATCGGGGCTCCCCCGCCCGGATTCAGTTCCCAGCGGGGGTTTCTGAGCTTTCCCCTGACGGGCGAGTATGAGTCATTTTCCATTGGCGGATCACGATGGGATGCCGAAGCTATTCTGCACAACGGAGGGCTTTTTGTCAGGGCCCCCCGGGGAGAGCCCATCCGAGCCATCTTTCGAGGGACGGTGGTCTTTTCGGAATGGTTCAGGGAATATGGGCGGGTTATGATCATCGATCATGGAGATCACTATTGCAGTCTCATTGCCCATGCGGACCAGCTGCTCAAGGGAGTGAGCGATACCGTGGAGGCCGGTGAGGTGATCGCGACCGTTGGAAAAACAGGGGCTCCCAAGGTGCCCGGGCTGTATTTCGAGATCCGTCATCATGGATCACCGGTCGATCCTCTCGATTGGCTGAAGGCGGACACAACATCCAAAGAATGAGGAACGGATTCATGTTGTCAAAATCGAGAATCTCCATCGTCTTGTTGGCGGCTTTCGCATTCCTGCTCATCGGCTGGCAGGGGCTCCGGGCGAAGACAACCACGGAAAGCTCCGACATTTACCAATACTTGCGGCTTTTCAGCGATGTCCTGAACATCGTTCAGGACAACTACGTCGAAAAGGCGGATTCCAAGAAGCTCATGTACGGAGCCATCAACGGCATGCTCCGGGAGCTGGACCCGCACTCCTCCTTCATGAAGCCCGAGGACTACAAGGAGCTTCAGATCGAGACCAAGGGCAAGTTCGGGGGGCTGGGCATCGAGATCACCCTGCGGGATGGAGTGCTCACCGTGGTGGCTCCCCTGGAAGATACGCCGGCGGACAAGGCCGGGATCCTTGCCGGCGACCAGATCGTCAAGATCGATGACGAGCCCACCCAGGATATGACCCTCATGGAGGCCGTCCAGAAAATGCGAGGGGTCAAGGGTACCAAGGTCAGGCTCACGGTCATTCGAAAGGGTGAGAAGAAGCCCCTGGATTTCGAGCTGGTCCGGGCGGAAATCGCCATCCGGAGCGTGAAATCGAGAGTCCTGGAGTCCGGTTATGGCTACGTTCGGATCACCAGCTTCCAGAGCGGTACGGCCAGCGATCTTCGGAAGGCGCTGGAGCAGCTGGAGAGCGAATCGGGATCCCTGCAGGGTCTGGTCCTCGACCTGCGCAACGACCCTGGTGGGCTCCTGGACCAGGCGGTGGAGGTGAGCGACGAGTTCCTGGAGGATGGCTTGATCGTGTACACCGGAGGCCGCCTCGAGAGCCAGCAGATGCGGTTTGAAGCTCACAAGAACAGCAAGCCCCACAACTATCCCATCGTGGTCCTGGTCAACGCGGGCAGTGCCAGCGCATCGGAGATTGTGGCCGGGGCCCTGCAGGACCACAAACGGGCCATCATCCTCGGGGAGCAGACCTTCGGCAAGGGCTCGGTTCAGACGGTCGTTCCCCTCAACGATGGGTCCGCCATTCGCTTGACGACATCCCTGTACTACACTCCTTCCGGGCGCTCGATCCAGGCCAAGGGCATCACACCCGACATCGTGGTCAAGCGGGAGCTGCCGGAAAAGGACGGAGACGAGGGGACTGACGAGGCGCGAAGGGTTCGGGAAAAGGACCTGCCGCGGCACATGGAGAACCACAAGAAGGAGTCCGAGGAGTCCAAGCCCAATGGGTCTGGGCAGGAAACTCAGAAGATGCTGGATCAGGACAACCAGCTGCGGAGAGCCCTGGATATCCTGAAAAGCTACAAGATCATGGCCCAGATGCAGTTCAAATAGACCTTGGACGCCCCCAGGAATAGACCCTCGGCGAGGGCAGGAAAGACGAGCCCCAACGGCCCCGCGCGTCGCGCATCTCCCAGGGCACGGCCGGGAAAGCGCACGGGCGCCGGAGGGAAGGTGCTAGGCTCCGGCGGGTCGAAGGTCGCGAAGAGTGGAGGAAGCGGCCCGAGGACGGCGATGCTCCTCCCTCTGGCCGCCGTGGGCTCCCTGGCGGCTGTGCTGCTGGCCGGGCTGGTGTTTTGGGGGCTGGATTCGTCCAGCGTCAAGGCACCCGGCCGGGAACTGGTCTCAGCGAGCCATCACCCTTCAGAGAGCGCCGTCGCCAGGATCAAGTCACCGCCGTCTGGCGGGGAGCGCAAAGCGCACACTGAGTCGACCGAGCTGGACCCGCCGCCCCATCCACCACGAAACGGTGCTGAGAAGCCACCCAGACAGGGGCCGCCGGCTGCGGAGCCGCCCAGAGAGTCGGAGCCTCGGGCGATTCCCCAGAAGGATCTGCAGGCTGAGCACCCCAGCGAGGAAAAACTGGCTCTGAGCGTGGCTTCCCCGCCACGACCCGAGGCCCCCGTGTCAGCTCCCCCGCCACGGCCGACGGTTCATCCTCCCCTGGCCAGGGTGGCCATCGTCATTGACGATTTGGGACGTGACCTGACGGCTGCCAGGATCCTGGCCGATCTGCCCATATCCATCACATTCTCCGTGCTGCCCTTCGAGGACCAAAGCAGGGAAGTCATGGCGCTGGCGAGAGCGAGGGGAAGAGAGGTGATGCTCCACATGCCCATGGAGCCCGAGGGGTATCCTCAGGTGAGCCCCGGTCGAGGGGCGTTGCTCGCTGCCATGAACAGCCGCGATATCCAGCGTAGCTTCAGGGCGGCTCTCGAGAATGCGCCCAGCGTCCGAGGCATCAACAACCATATGGGATCCCGCTTCACGGAGCAGGAAGCGTCGATGGACGTGGTCATGAAGGAGCTGCGGCACAGAAGACTCTTTTTCCTGGACAGTGCCACCACGATCCGCAGTGTCGGCGTGGATGTGGCCCGAAGGCACGGTGTGCCCTTCCTGCGCCGGGATGTCTTTCTGGACCATGTGCTGTCCGAATCGTTCGTGCGGGCGCAGATCGGCCAGTTGATCCGCAGAGCCAGGGTCCAGGGCATGGCCGTGGCCATCGGGCATCCGCACGAGGTGACGATCAAGGTGCTGAAGGAGGAAAGTCAGGCGTTTGAGCGGGAGAAGGTGGCCGTCGTTCCGGCGAGCCAGCTCCTCTTTTCGCTCCCATCGAAGCCATGAGGCCCTTTCGGGCCAGAGGGGGAGGGGGGGCCGCCCGTGACGTTTTAAAGCCGGGGATCGATCCAGCCGAAATGGATCAGCAAGCGCGCCGGGGATCTTTCGAGCTCCGGCAGGCTTGCGGGAAGTACCCTATCACACAGCAAGACGGAGATCTGGTCAAGCCATGAGAGAAGTCGTTCAAAAATGGTTTCTGGTGGTGGCCTTGTGCGCCCCCTTCATGATGGCTTCGAGCAACGGTCTGGCGGAGGAGAAGCAAGCCTCGACGCCCGCCGTGGCCCGACCCGAATCCCAGACCAGCGCGGGGAAGGCTACCATTCAGTTTGCCGAGACCACGCTCAACTTCGGCGAGGCCATCGAAGGGACGGAAGTGTCCCACACTTTTGTGCTGAAGAACACGGGAAGCGAGGAGCTGAGGATCGAGCAGGTTCGCCCCGGCTGAGGATGCGCCGTCGCCCATTTCGATCGGGCGGTCCCTCCCGGTGGCGAGGGGAAAGTCACTCTGAAGCTCAATCTCAAAGGGTACCAGGGCAATGTCAAGAAAACG
This sequence comes from Syntrophobacteraceae bacterium, assembly GCA_025453975.1. Taxonomy (GTDB): domain Bacteria; phylum Desulfobacterota; class Syntrophobacteria; order Syntrophobacterales; family Syntrophobacteraceae; genus JALOOX01. The sequence goes on along the minus strand of JALOPI010000019.1, from coordinate 45,304 downwards.
GCCGTGGTGCACAGCAATGATCCAGACAACGCCAAGATCATTTTGTCCATGCAGGGCTTGGTGAAGACCCTCATCGACATTCAGCCGTCCCCCAACGTCTCCTTCAGAGGGCTGGCTGAAACCCTGGCCCCGAGCGTTGTGGAGCTGAAGGCCAGCGGAGGCCAGGCTTTTCAGGTCCAGAAAGTCGAAAACAGCCTGGAAGGCAAGGTGGCGCATGAGCTGGAGACCGTCCAGGCAGGCAAGCACTATCGGCTCAAGTTGACCAATCGCCTGGACCAGGGCAACTACAATGGCTTTGTGAAGATTCAGACGGATCTGGCCCAGAAGCCCGAGATCATGATTCGTGTGAGCGGGTTCATCGAGGGCGAGATCCGCGTGCAGCCCCAGACGCTCATGGTCGGCAAGCTGGGTGCCCAACAGCCCCCCCGGACCGGGAGGGTGAGAGTCACCAGCAATCGCGATAAACCCTTCAAGATCACTCAGATCAGCTATGACCGGGGTCTCATCGAAGTCGTGCAGCAGCCCGTGCCCAACGAGCCTGGATTCAGTCTCGAGATCAAGCCCAGGCTGGAGGGCCTGCCTGTTGGCGAGCGCCGACAGACGGTGGTCACCCTGCAAACCGACGCCAAGCCGTCGGAGAAGTATGAAATCCAGGTCCATCTCATGAATGCGGGGGATCTCGCGCCTCCGGGCGGCAGCCCACCGGCGGTGGACAGCCCGCCGGCGGGAGGCTCGAAGACACCTTGAGACACCTCGGGCTGTAATCGACGCAGGCAGGCTGCTCAGCCTGCCTGCGTCGATTCGTACCCTTCATTTCTCTCGTCGGTGCTGGGAATCGATTCGGCCGGGCGGAGCTTATCACTGCCCGAATCGCGGGCATTCCGAGGATTGTGGGCCAGGTCTCAACGTACTGGAGCCCCAGGCGGCTCATACAGACACAGGGGCTCCGGGGCCAGGTAGCTTCCGGTGGCTTCGTAGGCTCTGGCACGGCAACCGCCGCAGACCCGCACGTATTTGCAGCGTCCGCACTTTCCTTCGTATTGCTTGAAATCCCGAAGGCTCAGGAACACGGGCGACCGCTCCCAGATTTCCCGAAACGGCTTCTCACGGATGTTCCCGCAATCCAGCTCGAGGTATCCGCAGGGCTGGACCTGACCCACATGGGAAACGAAGGCAAACCCGACCCCTCCCAGGCACCCCCGAGTGACGGCGTCCAGCCCGTGGCTCTCGAAGGTCACATCGAGGCCTTCGGACCGGGATCGCTCTCGAAGGATCCGGTAGTAGTGCGGAGCGCAGGTGGCCTTGAGCTGCAGGGGGACGCGCTGCCGCTGTTCGTAGAACCAGTGGAGCGTTTTCTCGTAATCCACGGCGCTGATGGCCTGCTCCTCGATCTCCCTGCCTCTTCCCATGGGAACCAGAAGGAAAATATGGTGGGCGACCGAGCCGAGGGAGACAGCCAGTTCCTGGATGGCGGGAAGCTCGTGCAGGTTGAGCCGGGTGATGGTCGTGTTGATCTGGAAATCGAGGTCCGCGGCCCGGGCGCTGGCCACGCCGTGGAGAGCCCCCTGGAAGGCTCCCTGGACCTGACGAAAGCGGTCGTGGGTCTCCGCCGATGCCCCGTCCAGACTGATGCTGATGCGCTGAATCCCGGACTCGATCATCTTGCGGGCCACGTCCCGGGTCAGGAGCGTCCCGTTCACCGCCATGGTCATCCTCAAGCCTTTCTGGTGGCCGTAGGCGGCGATCTCGAAGATGTCGGAGCGGAGGAGGGGCTCACCCCCCGTCAGGATGATGATGGGCTTGGCGAAGGAGGCCACCTCGTCGAGAAAGGCCCGGCACTCGGCCGTGGAAAGCTCGTTTTCGTAGGGTCGGTCCAGTGCCGCGGCCCTGCAGTGGACGCACGCCAGATTGCATGTGCGCGTCACCTCCCAGGCCACCAGGCGCAGCTCCGGAGCGCCGTCGCCCCGGTCCGGATGCCTCGCGGGATGGCGCCGCGCGGCAGACTCATCCCCTCCGGCCGGATGCCCTCCCCCTTGCTTCAGCTCCATGTATATCCTTCCTCGATTTTAACCTTCGAAATCCGACGGCCCCATCGGCTGATACATTCTCCTGCGACCCAAAACCCTCACTCCCGGTCCAGGAGCACGCGGGCCGCATCCTTGGCAAAATAGGTCAGGATCAGGTCGGCCCCGGCCCGGCGTATGGCCGTCAGCGTTTCCATCATCACGCGCGTTTCGTCCAGCCAGCCGTTGGCTGCCGCTGCCTTGATCATGGAGTACTCGCCACTCACATTATAGGCAGCCACCGGCCATTCGAACTCTTCCTTGATCCTCCGGATGATGTCCAGGTAGGGCAGGGCGGGCTTCACCATGACCATGTCGGCACCTTCCTCCAGGTCCAGGCTCACTTCGCGGATGGCTTCGTCGGAGTTGGCCGGATCCATCTGGTAGGCTCGCCGGTCGCCGAACTGGGGGGCCGATTCGGCGGCTTCCCGAAAAGGGCCGTAGAACGCCGAGCAGTACTTGGCCGAGTAGGCCAGAATGCCCACTTGATCGAAGCCGGCTTCATCCAGGGCGTCCCGGATGAACCCCACCCGGCCGTCCATCATGTCCGAGGGCGCCACGACGTCCGCTCCGGCCTCGGCATGGGAGAGGGCGCTCCTGGCCAGGAGCTCGAGGGTGGGGTCGTTTTCAACCTCCTGCCCCTTGAGAACGCCGCAATGGCCGTGACTGGTGTATTCACAGAGGCAGACGTCGGTGATGACGACCAGCTGGGGAAACCTGGTCTTGATGGCGCGCACCGCCTCCTGCACCACGCCCTTCTCGTCGTAGGCCTCGCTGCCCACTGGGTCCTTGCGACTGGGAAGGCCGAAGAGGAGTATCCCCGGAATGTTCAGCTCCACCACGGATTCGATCTCATGGAGCAGAGTGTCCGCCGAATGCTGGTAAACCCCCGGCATGGACGACACCGGATTCTTGACGCCGGTACCCGGAGCGACGAACAGGGGATAGACCAGCTGGTCCACTCCTAGGGATGTCTCGCGGATCATTCTGCGCAGGTTCTCGCTTCTTCGGAACCTTCTGGGCCGATAGTGGGGAAAATGCATGGGAGACCTTCTCCTCTTTTCGGACTGGGATGGGGTTACGAGGCATTGAGGGATCGGATCACCGTCCAGCCGCGAGCCCGATCTCTTCGTCGGTGAGGTAGCAGGCTGGGTCCGGGGCCCAAAGGTCCCCCGTGGCGGCTTCCGAGCGGACCCGGAAGTTGCCTCCGCACACGTCGAGCCAGCGGCACAGGGCGCAGCGGCCCTTGACGTGGGACTTCTTGTCCTTGAGCTTCATCATCAGCTCGTTGGAAAGGTCGCTCCAGATCTGACTGAAGGGTCGCTGACGGACATTGCCGAAAGAATAATGCCGCCAGAACTGGTCGGCGTGCACGGCTCCGTCCCAGCTCACGCAGCCGATCCCGCGCCCCGAGCTGTTGCCCTCGTTCATCTTGAGAAGCTCCAGGACTTCGGGAGCCCGGCTGGAAGCCTCCTTCAGGAGCCGCAGGTACACATACGGCCCGTCGGCATGATTGTCAACGGTCAGGACCTCCTTGGGCTGGCCACGAAGGTGCAGATCCCGGGTTCGATCCATGATCAGATCCACGGCATTCCGCGTCTCCTCGTGGGAGAGGTCCTCCTCGATGAGCTTGCTGCCTCGCCCGGCATAAACCAGGTGGTAGAAACAGACCCGCGGAATCTCCTGCCGCTCCAGGAGGTCGAAGACCGAGGGAATCTCTCCCGCGTTGAAGCGGTTCATGGTGAACCGCAGTCCGACCTTGATGCCGGCCCGCTGGCAGGCCTCGATCCCCTCCATGGCCATGCGAAAGGCGCCCTTGACACCCCGGAACCGGTCGTTCACCGCCTCGAGCCCGTCCAGGCTGATCCCGACGTAAGAGAGGCCCACAGCCTTGAGCGATTGGGCCACCTCAGGAGTGATGAGGGTTCCGTTGGTGGAGATGACGGCGCGCATGCCCTTGCCGACGGCGTAATCCGCCAGCTCGACCAGGTCAGGGCGCATGAGGGGCTCCCCGCCTGAAAACAGGACTACCGGGGTGCCGAACCGGGCCAGGTCGTCCAGGAGCAGCTTGCCTTCCTCCGTGGAGAGCTCATCGGGCGAAGGCTGGTCCTTGGCGTGGGCGTAGCAGTGGATGCACTTGAGATTGCACCGGCGCGTGGCGTTCCAAACCACTACCGGCTTCTTGTCCGCGGAAAACTGCAGCAGATGGGAGGGGAGCAGGCCGCTCTGCCGCCCGTATCGGAGGGCATCCGATGGCTCAACGGTTCCGCAGTAAAGCTTTGAAATACCTATCATGAGTCACTGCTCCTGTCTTTCTGTGAATCTTTACGAGTGTCGATATCGGATGTGCCGAACGGGAAGTCGCGGTAATGCTCGCGGATCAGCTCGTCCAGGTAGGCATCGGGCTGGATGACGGATTGCTTGGTCAGAACGAACCGCTTCTGGCCGCTGCGCTCATGGATGAGCTTGAATCCATAGTCGAAGTCGGCCGAAAGCTCCCTGCACAGGGACATGGCAGTCAGCTCCCGCTGCAGTGCCTTCCGGATGATCTCGTTGACGGCCTCTTCATCATAATGGACTTCCAGTCCGTGCTTCTCGCGGAAATCGTCCTCGAATACGCGCACCTGGTTGTAGAGGAGGATGATATCGTCGAAGATGGCCTCGATGGCCTGATCCGTGCGGATGTGGTGGTCAAGGGCTGTATCCACCCGCTCGGGGGTGAAGACGAGGGGGTAACTGCCGATGTAATGGGATTTCTGAACGATCTGCTTGTAAATCCTGGATTTTTCCTCGTTGAGGATTTCGCGGTATGAAGCCAGGCGCTCGGGGGACTCGGGCTGCGACAGAATCTGGTCCAGCTCCGCCTGGGGATGGTCCACCACCTCCGGAGTCACCACCACAAAGGGGATGCTGGTGCTGGGCAGCTTCTTTTCATACTGCAGCAGCACGCGCTCGATGACACTGACGAGGCCCCTGGCCCCCGTCTTCTCCCTGTAAGCGAGCCCGGCGAGCATGCGCAAAGCCTGGTCGTCGAACTGGAGGTCGATGCCGTAGCTGCGAAAATCCTCCTTCTTTGCCAGGACGATGGGGTTGTTGGGGTTCCTCAGGATCTGGTACAGGTCATCCACCTCCAGGGCCTCGAGCACGGCGATGACGGGGATGCGACCGACGAACTCGCTTTCGAAGCCGAAGGCGATGAGATCCTCGGCCTTGGCCAGGCGATTGAACCCCTGTTCATCCCCCTTGCTCTGAATCTGAGCCGCGAAGCCGATCTCCTGACTCTGAAGCCGCTTTTTCACGATGGGGGCCAGCCCGTTGAATGCTCCACTCATGATGAACAAAATGTTGCGGGTGCTCACGGTCCGCTTCTCCCGCTTTCCCGTCTTGCGGTAGCTCTCCAGGGCCTGGAGCTGGGAAATGGGATCGTGGGGAACCTTCAGGTCCACCTCCGTCTCCTCCATGGGCTTCAGCAGCGCCCGCTGAACGCCGGCACGGGAAACGTCGGGGCCGAGAAAATGGCTCGATGCTGCGATTTTGTCGATTTCGTCGATGTAGATGATCCCGTACTGGGCCAGCTCCAGGTCGTCATCGGCTTCCATGACGAGCTCACGAACCAGGTCCTCCACATCTCCGCCCACATAGCCGGTCTCGCTGAACTTGGTTGCATCCCCCTTCACGAAGGGGACGCCGAGCTTCTGGGCAATGAGCTTGATGAGGTAAGTCTTGCCGACACCCGTGGGTCCCAGAAGCAGGATGTTATTCTTGATGCGTCCCACCGTCCGAGCGGGGTCGGCTGCAGCTTTTCGATTCTGCTTTCTGATGCGGTTGTAGTGAGTGCAGATCTTGGTGGCCAGGACAGCCTTGGCCTCGTCCTGCTTGATGACATACTGGCTCAGGTAGGCCTCCAGCTCCTCGGGCTTCATCTCAAACCGTATACGATCGATTCCAGCGGGCCCCTTCGTGTCCTCCTGGGAGTCGCGTCCCTGTGGCAGCATCGTGGGAGAAATCACCTTGATCCGGTACCCGTATTTCTTGGAAAGGTAATCGCTCAGCTCCTTCTCGAGCTCTTCCTGGTTGGGAATCTTGTGGGAGTCATCAGCCATTGTGGGCCTTTCCGGGGTCTGAAGCTGCAAAAGCGCATGAATACTGATTCGAACATAGTATAACACTCAAGAGGGCCTTTTCAACCGAAGGGGCTTGCCGCCAAGGGCCCCCTCCAACGGGGATGACGGGCGGCAGGATGGGAGCCTCTCACCGGTAGCTAGGATGCGGGCTCGCTCCCCGCCTCCCCAACGGGCTGGTTATGCTGTACGGAAACTTGGGAGCGGTGGCGGCACGGGAGGGGAAAGTCGGGGCGCTCGGCGGGCTGCGGGGCGGGAAGCTTTACATTTCCTGGCCACCTGGAGCCCATTCTCAGGGTGAGGATTCCACGATGGTGGCCAGTTTGAGCAATTGGGAGCTGAGCTTCAATCCGGCGTTTTCGGCAGCCTTGAGGTTGATCTGGAAACGGATCCGGTTATCCACGGTGGTGAGGCCGATCATGCCGCCGGTTTGTGCAAAGCCGTCGATGTCGCTGACGGTCAGGACCGGGGCCTGGCCCAGGGCGCCGCAGATCGTCCGGGCTTCGGCAGCCAGGGCATTGCTGATGAACACAATGTGGCACTGGCCGATCTCCCGGGGCGACCGGACCCGTCGGATCGATATGGCTCTCCGTCCCACGCCTTTCCCCTCGATCTCATCCAGTGCGCTTCCAAAAGGGTCAGGTCCCAGCACGCATATGACGAGAGGACCGCTGGCGTCATCGAAAACGGATGGGGGCCATTCAGCAAACTTCGCGAAGTTATAGAGAAAAGCCGCCTTGATCGAATATTCGCCTTCAGACCCGGCTTGCGCCGCAGCCGAGCCCGGTCCGGCCAGGAGCAGGACCGCCAGCACAGTGCCAGTCACGAACGCCAGCCATTCCCGGGCCGGTCTTCGGCTGAGCGAGGGATCAGAAGCCGTGGACTTCATCGACCGGTTGCCCATTCGATTCAAAACTGCCAGGTGATTTTGCCATAGACCGATCGAGGAACCTCCGTGGTGAGGGTATCCAGGATTTCGGCCGAGAATTCCGGATGGCTGTCGTCCAGAAGATTTTGCCCCACGATGGCCAGCTCCAGGCTGGGATGCGGCCGCCAGGCCAGTCTCGTGTCCAGCGTGATGTAGGACGGGATCCCCCCCGTCGGCAAAGCGTCGACATAGCGCAGCCAGCCGTCGACCTGGACGTTGTGGGGGAAGCTCATCATCGATCGAAGGGAGAACTGATGCTGGGGGCTCTCCCCTTCGGCGAGCATGGCTGTCGCGTCATTGCTGTCTCCCGTGGGGCTCAGCTGAATCTTCAGAAACGTATAACCTGCCTGGAGGTGCCACCAGGAAGCCGCGTGCCAATCCGCCACGACCTCCACGCCATGGGTCGCTCCATCCATTTCATTGGCAGCCTGAACGGGTATGACGAAAGCGTCGCGAATGAATACGGGGCTGCCCGTCTCGAAGGTGCGGAGATGGGAGTACTCGTTATGGAAAGCGGCCACATCGAGGGAGAAGGAAGACGACAGCCTCCAGCGGTAGCCCAGCTCATAGGCCGTCAGCTCCTCGGACTGGAAGTCCTCGTTGCCGGTGAGGATGACCAGGGTCGGCACCGGACCCGGAAGGACGCGCTGGAGGAACCCGGCGTCCAGCTCGCCACGGGATGGAGTCCGAACAGCCCTGGAAATGGCACCCCAAAAGGAATGCTCGGGATGGGGAGACCAGAGCAGGCGGAGGTTGGGCTGGATCTCGAAGCCCGAGAAGGAATTCTGCTCCAGCTTCGTCCCCACCAGGCAGGACAGACGGTCGTCGATGAGCGAGATCTCGTCCTGCACGAAGAATCCCAGCCGGCAGGCATTGCGGTGCTCCTTGTCGAACTGGATTTCCGCATCACCCACCACACTGTCCTGGTAGTGACGGTACCCCACTCCCCAAATGATGTCGTGGCGACTTCCAGCCTTCCATCGGTGCTGAAAATCCAGGTCGAGGACATCGAGGCTCAGGTCCAGCTGCAGGTTTTTCCGCTCGGTTCGGTCGTAGTAGACCTGAAAGGCGAAATCCGAATTATCCGACAGCTCGCGCTGCCATCGGCCCAGAAGGTTGCCGCCGAAGATTTCAGTGTTGTCGGATCTGGAAACCCTGAAGGGAAACCCAAAGCTGGGCGAAATGGTGACCTGGTTTTCATCGCCCCCGTAGAGATCTCCCTGGAGCGTCAGGACGTCCCTGCTCGTACCCTGCCAGTCAAACCGCCCCCCTCCCCGGAACATCCGCCAGCTGTCCCCTGCATCCTCGCCGGAGGGGGTCTCAAAGGACCCGCGGTCGAAATATTTGAAGTACCCTCGTCCGAAGCCGTTCTCCAGCAGTTGCCCCCCGTATCGAAGTCCCGTGAAACCTCTCTCTTCCGACCCTCCGCCGCCAACGACCAGCCCGCCCCGGGTTTCCCTGGAGTGCCGAGTGATGACGTTGATGACTCCGTTGACGGCATTGGCCCCCCAGAGAGTGGCACCCGGACCGCGGATCACTTCGATGCGGTCGATATCCTCCAGAAGCGTATCCTGCACGTCCCAGAAGACTCCCGAAAAGGTCGGATCATACACCGTGCGCCCATCGATGAGGACCAGGAGCTTGTTGGCGAATCGGCCGTTGAACCCTCGAGAGGAAATGGCCCACTTGGAAGAATCGATGCGCGCCACGTTGAGCCCCGGCACCATCCGCAGGAGGTCCGGGATGTTGCTGGCGCCCGTGCGGCTGATGTCCTCCCGGGTAATGACGAATACCGCCGCGGCCGAATGGCTGATCTTCTGAGCTTTCCTGGAAACGGAAGTGACTTCGACATTCATCAGCTGTTCGAGGGAGAGCTCCGTCAAGGTCGAAGGCTCCAAGGATGAGGCCTGGGCAGCCACGACTGTAGCGCTGCAAGGGGGCGGGAGTGCCAGAAAGGCCAGGCTCAGGATGGTCGACACCAGGGTGCGAGAGCTCAGCAGTCCAGCCAGAAGAATGATCGAATGCATGGCTTCCCCCCCAGCAGGGTGTTTGGCCGCACCGGCCCATTGGTATACAGATCTTCACATGGCCATGGGAGCTCCCGGAGTGGCTGCTTCCATATCACAGGCCGGCCGGGAGCAGAAGCTCCATCATCGGGATCACGCCGGATGGTGCGGTCACGGACCAGGCCTTCGCCATCATCCGGGTCGCGCGGTGGCCCGTGGGCACCTTCAGGGCTCTCCGGAAGGTTTGGCGATGAGACCTTTTTCCATGGCGAAGGCCGTGAGGGATGAAACATTGTGCAGGTCGAGCTTCTTCATGAGATTGGCGCGATGCTTTTCCACGGTCTTGGCGCTGATGCACAGATAGTCCGCAATGTCTTTGTTCTTGTATCCTTCGGCAATCATCTTCAGGACTTCGCGCTCTCTATGGGTCAGCGTATCCCAGGAGCTGCTGGATTTGAGCTGTTTTTTCCCCTCAAGGTAGCCTTCAATGACCTTGTCCGAGACGCTGGGGCTCAGGTAGGATTTCCCTTCCAGCACACACTGGATGGCCAGCATGAGCTCGGCATGGGTCGCATCCTTGATGACATAACCGTCCGCTCCCGCTTTCAGAGTGGCCAGGATGTACTCCTCGGCCCCATGAACTGTCAGGGCCAATATCTTGACCCTGGGCATGTGCTTTTTGATTTCCTGAATGGCCCCCATCCCGTTCATGCGAGGCATGGACAGATCCATCAGGATCAGATCGGGCTTGAGGCTGTCGGCCAGTCGCACCGCCTCCAGCCCATCCTGGGCTTCGCCAACCACCTCCAGACCCGGGTCGGAAGAGAGCAGCATCCGCAGCCCCTCTCGAAGGATGGTGTGATCCTCCACCAGCAGCACTCTCTTGACGTCCTTCATCCCTTGGCCTCCCCTGCGGTGATGATGTACCTATGGCCCGCGGCTCGAGGATCCACCCGAAATGATGCGATGGCCCCTCAACTCAAAGGAGCAGACCGGGAGCCTGTCTTGTCGGCCGAGGGTACAGGACCAGCCCTTCGATCCTGGGCTGGCCGCCGAGAGCCCTTCCCCTGGACCGTATCCCCCCCCCCGGTGCCGGACCTCCTGGTGAATCAATATCCGCTCATGTCGAATGCATCGATTGCCCTGAACTCGCTCTGTCCGTCCGCCGCCTGCAGGGTCACCCCGCGGGCGCTGTCACCGTCGATGCTCACGCTCACAATGGTCTGGTGAAGATCACTGTGAGTCCTCTGACCCCCATTGCCCACGTTGACGAGGTGAGTGCCTCCGAGGAATTCAGGCAGGCGCGTTCGAAAGTAAACATGGGTGTGGCCAAAAAAGACGGCACGGATGTGGGAGCGGTTCCGAAGCAGGGCTCTCCACGCCAGATCCGATTCCGCCTCCCATGGCAATATGGGCTCGTGAAATCCGACGAAGACATGATCCTTCGCACGGGCCGATTCAAGCGCCTGTCCCAGCCATTGAAGGGCCTGTCTGCTCGGAGCTGACCGGCTGAAATCCGCATACTGGTCCAGCACGATGAGCCTGACCCCTTTCCAATCGAGCCAGTACGAAAAGCCATCGCGGGACAGGCGGCTCATGGAAGCTCCGGGGGCTGACGCCACCGCTGGGAGGATCCTGCTGTTCATCACCCGCAGGTCCCCGGCATTTTCATGGTTGCCGCGCACGGGCAGGAAAAGCGGACGGGGCTGGGAGAATGTCCTTTGGAAGATACCATGATTGATCGATGCAGGTGACCAATCCCCCAGGACGAGGATGAAGTCCGCCAGCTCCGTTCGATCCTCCTTCGCCACGGTGGGGGACCTGATCTCATTGAGCACGTTCTGATATGAGGCATGGGCCGAATGGATGTCGGAGAAGGCCGCGAAGCTCCACTTCTCACCGGCCCAGGCGGGGCGGCAAGGCGAGAGAATGCTGAAGAGAGCGATGAGCCCCGCAAGCATCCATGACAGGCAGGCTCCCCTGAAGGCCGTCTTCACGAGGAGAGCCCCAGCTCTTCCGGGGGCGCGGATCCTCCCCCCTTTCACCTTCGATTCTCCGGCGGTGACAGTCATTTGTTCGCCTGGACAAAGCATTTCGTGAAGAGGTCTCCATGACCTCGGCGCGTCGTTTCCAATGGATTCCCAGCTGGGCGGATGTGCCGGTGATGCCGTTCACCGGCGGATCAGGAGCCCCAGCGCCAGCAAGGCGACCGTGACCCACCCGATGCGATCGACGTAGCGATGCAGGGCGCTCTCCATTCTTGCTCCACCCCAGGCCATCAATCCGGCCACCAGAAAGAATCGGGCCCCGCGGCCGATGACCGACGCCAGGACAAAAGGCGGGAAAGCCATCGACAGCGCACCCGCCGCGATGGTGAAGACTTTATAAGGAATAGGGGAAAAGCCTGCTATGAAGACGGCCCAAAACCCCCATGCTCCGAACCATTCCACCGCCGATTGGTAGGACTGCCAATAATGGCTTTCACGCAGAAAAGGCTCGATGGCTGAAAAGGCATAGACACCGATGAGGTATCCGAAGACTCCCCCCAGCACCGACGTCAGCGTCGTCAGGAACGCGAACCACCACGCCCGCCTGGGGGTTGCCAGGCACATGGGTGCCAGCATGACGTCCGGAGGGATGGGAAAGAACGAGGATTCGGCGAAGCTCAGGACTCCCAAAGCCCATGGTGCTCTGGGATGTCGCGACCATTCCAGGGTGAATCGATAGAGAGTGGAAAACAGTTTCATGGGCACCTTTGCTATGTGGAGTCACCAGGTCTTTGAGCACCCGGCGCCGCGCCTGAGAATGGAATTCAATGAACGAGCCGCATCTCCGGAAGGCTGGCAGGGAGTCTGACACCCGCCAAGTCCCCCATGCCCCAGGGAATCAACGAGAAAGGCTAGCAAAAAACATACTGAATTTATACCGAATCTCGATGTGCTGACAGGAAGGCGCGAGGCAGACGGCATCCCGGGGATTCGCTGACGAGAGCATCCTGACGGAATCGTTGCCTGGTGCCCTCGCAAATCGTGGCATCTTACATGGTGTGCATGCGCAGGAGCGGGCAGGCGTCCCTCCCAGCGAAAAGGCCATGGGATATCAGACGGCAGAAGGGAGCGTCCCATGCCAGGGGCCATTCATTCACGTGGGTGGATGAGCCCGTCGCTCGTCAAGAAATGACGCTGCCGGATCCTCGGACTCCCTTCTTGCATTCATGACGGGAATGGTACATCGCGAACCAGCGCTCCAGCCTGTCCCGGAACACATAGACGATGACCGAAAAGAGCGCCGCCCCGCCAATGAGGACGGAGAGCTTCCCGTACTGGTGGTATCGGATGAACCCACCCCCCAGCGTCAGGAGAATGGTTCCGAACAAACGGCCGATGGTGCTCACGGTCAGAAATTCGAAGATCGTGAGATGCCCGAGTCCCAGGATGAAGCACAGGTAGTCCTTGGGAAAACCGGGGATCAGGAAGAGGACGAAAACCAGGAAAAGGCCCTTGTGATGAAGCAGGTAGTCGAACCGCCTCATGACCGACGGGTCGATGAACCTCTCGATAAAAGGCCGACCGAAGCTTCGGGAGATGAGAAAGGCGAGGAGCGAGCCGGCCACCAGCCCAACGGTGGACAGCAGGACCCCCAGAACGGGTCCGAAAAGGAATCCGCCGATCAGGCCGGTGACTTCTCCGGGGATGGGCGCCAAAACGACCTGAGCCGCCTGCAACAAAATGAATCCGGCGAAGGCCATCGGGCCCAGGGATTCCAGGAACTCCAGAATCTCCTGCCTGCTGAAGAAGAACCTGAAGACGTTCGTCTGGTATAAAATGATGGTGATGCCAATGAGGAACAACAGCACGGCAAGCTTGGCCCAAACCGCATTCTTTTTGATCTCTCCACGGGGAATCTCACTGAATGGGCATTCCACCTGCTCGGAAGAAGGTCTTTTGACTATGGGCATGCTCTCCACGCGGCTCTCTAAGGGGTGCTCCCTGTTAGGCGTCACCGAATCAACACGAGGGTCAGCCATCCTGAAACGGAAAATCAGACTGGGCTTCGACGGGGCGAAACGTCAGATCTTCTTATATCACCGCCGGCCTGCCAATGCAAAGGTCCGGCGTCCCATAAACCCCTTCCTCACCTGCAGCTCCAAGAGGCTGTCCGAGATTTGCTTTTTGTCATTTCGAACGGGGCGCGGGAAGAGAAATCTCGAAGATTCCAATGATTACGAAAATCGGGATTTCTCGCCGTCGCACGAAATGGCGGTTCCTGAACAGCCCCTACACGACGCCGCGGTAAAAGGCCATTCTGCGAGACACGGGCTCGAACCGGGCCACAAGCTCGCGCTGCTCCTCCAGGCCCATGGGGTGGAAGGGTCTCCCAGACTCGACCAGAGTATCGACATGACCGGGCGTGGAACAGCCCACGATGGCCACGGAAACGTCCTGCGACAAGGCGAATCGGATGAGATTCCTCGGAGTGGCTCCTTCCGGCGGAGCCAGATAGCGTCCTGCGCCCAGCACCTTCATGGCGATGACAGCCAACCCCTTCCGGCGTGCCTCCGGCAGTGTGCGGGTCAGGAATCCCCCGAGTATCGCCTCCACCGGATTCACGGGCATCATGACCGAATCCACGGGCCAGTCCCGCAGGGCCCGGAGAAGGATCTCGGGGTCGTGGTGGCCAGTCACGCCGATGGATCCGACCTTCCCCGTCTGTCTGGCTTCCACGAAAGCCTCCAAGGCCCCCCCGGGACCGCTGATCCGGTCCAGATCGTCCTGATCCCGAACATCGTGAATCTGCCAGAGGTCCAAATGATCGACACCCATGGTCTTCAGGGTGACATCGAGATCGGAGAGTGCCCCCGACCGGGTGCGCTGAGCCGATTTGCTGGCCTGGAAGACCCGTGCCCGAAGCTCAGGGTGGTGTCTCCAGAACTTTCCATAATACCCTTCGCTGCCTGCATAGGCCCGTGCGCAGTCGAAATAAGTGATGCCTTGCTCCACGGCCCGACGGATGACCTGAGACGCTCCATCCTCCTGACCCTGGGTTCTCAGGATGCCTTCTCCCCCCAAACCCACCAGGCTCACGGGGCGCCCTGAGCTGCCGAGCTCTCGAGTATCAATATCGGCCGTGTGCATGAAATGCTCCAGTGGCCGGGCCAGCATGACCGGGCCCGAAAGATCCCCGGGATGCCGCCGACCCTGCTTGGGGGGTGCGGGCCCTGACGTCAAGCTCCGACCGCCGCACCCGAGCGAAGATCAAGGGATGACAAGCTTCTGCCCCGATGAGACCGTGCTGGACTTGAGCTTGTTGGCCCTTCGGAGCTCATCGGTGCTCACATTGTAGCGCTTGGCGATGGTGGAAAGAGACTCTCCCCGTTTCACCGTGTGCGCGCCGGACCTGGCCGCGGGGCTGGATTTGCCCCTCGCCTCCCCAGCCCCTGATTGCTGCTTCCCGGAATCGATTCGCCGCTCCCGAGCCGGAGAGCGAGGCTCATGGGTGGCATCCATGGCCGCCTCCTCGGCCGTTGACGACTGGCTCTGACCCTGGGCTTCCGGTGGTGCGGCGCCGGCCCCCCGCCTGCGAGTCGACATGTCGATGTTCTTCTCGAAAGCCTCGCCCGATCCGGCAGGCAGCCTGAGCTGGTAGGAGCCCTCGGGGATCTCGTCCGATCGAAGCGCGGGGTTCAACCGCTTGAGCTCGCGCACCGTGCTTCCGCTGGCCTCGGCGGCCGCATGCAGGGGGAGAGGGCAGGAGAGCTGAACATTGACCCGATCCGTTTTGAGGGGTGGATAGCCCTGCCCTGGAGGCAGCTGATACCCGTAGCGGCCCGGGCTTCCCAGTACCGCCTTCACCGCCAGGATGCGCAAGATGTAGCGCTCGGTTTCGGTGGGAAGCCTCATCTGGTAGTAGTCCGCGGACCCGATGGCGCGGATCTGCTCCTGGACTCGTTTGTCGCCACAGTTGTATGTGGCGATGGCCACGGTCCAGTTTCGGTACCGCCTGTGAAGGTCCTGCAAATACCGAAAAGCGCACTCCGTCGCCCGCTCGAAATCGTACCGTTCGTCGCAGCCGCCTGTCTGCTGCAGGCCGTAGGCCGACCCCGTGGCCGGCATGAACTGCCAGGGGCCCGCGGCTCCCTTGGGTGAGCACGCGTCCGGAAGCAGGTCGCTCTCCACCACCGCGACATACTTCAAATCATCGGGAAGACCGCCGGCTCTCAGCCGCTCCTCGATCCAGGGGAAGTATCGCTCCATGCGCTTCAGCCAGAGGTAAACCTGGGCGTGGTTGTAGACGACGAGGGTGAACTCCTTGTCGAAACGCTCCATCACCTCTTGATTTCGAAGCGGTACCGGCTCGCCGCAAAGCTCCATCGCCGAGGGAGGCGGATAATAAGGGATGATCCAGTGGGCGGACGACCCCCTGGATTCCCCGGAAGCGACCGCTTGCGTCGCTGACGCGCTGGAATCCCTGGTGTCGCCGGAAGGAGGCTGGCCCGTCGCGCAGCTCAGGCAGCACAGGGCGACGGCGACCAGCAGAATGGAGCCTTGAGCCCCCGTTGCCGCTCCTGACCTTCGCGGCATGAGACATGTCCGGGCGGGCCTCCGCCACACTCCAGCATCCGCGACATGGTCATCCCTCAACCGAGGTGTGCGACTCCGCAACCGAATCGAGGTCGGTTCTGCGGCTCCCATCCAGGCCTTCAACAAACCGCGGCACGTCACCTTCCGCTCCATGACTCAAACCTCATGATGATCTTCGAATGTAGTGTCATCTGGACCTTGTGGAATCTACATCAAGCCCCTTGGGGTGTCCACGGAAACATGCTATGGAGATAGGCCCGATGCCGCGCTTGCTTCTTCAAGGGAGTGGAAGCCCGCGGCGCGGGAGGACCTCGTGGATCCCATGGCCCTGAATCGTTACCGGAGCAATGGGCGGGCTGGCATTGAGCCCCCAGACCCGCTTTCGAAAGGCCCAACCTATGCTTCCATTCATGGCGGCCTGCTGGCAGGGGGAAGTCACCGCGAGGAGCCCTGAAGAGCACATTTCAAGACTGGAGCAGGTGCTGGGCCGATTGAGCGGGGAGGGGTGCCGGCTCCTCGTCTTGCCGGAAATGTGGTTTTGCGGTTTTTCCCGCTCCGACCTGCGCACCCTGGCCCTGAAGTCACCCTCCATCTTGGCACGGTGGCAGGACTGGTGTCAGCGAAGCTCCATGGTCATCGTCGGGAGCATGCCCGAGATCGCGGGAGGACACCTTTTCAACGCGAGCTATGTGGTGGATGGGAACGGGGAGCTGGCGGGACGCTATTGCAAGACGCACCTCTTTTCTCCCCACGGGGAGCAGCGGGTGTTCACCCCTGGCCAGGAAGCTCTGGTCTGCGACACGCAGCTGGGGCGGCTGGGCATTCTGATCTGCTACGACCTTCGCTTTCCCGAGCTCTCCCGCCGTTTGGCCCTGAAAGGTGCCCGGGTGCTTTGCGTTTCGGCCCTGTGGCCCCTGGCCAGGATCCGGCACTGGGATCTCCTGCTCCGAGCACGGGCACTGGAAAACCAGGTCTTTGTGGTTGGGTGCAACGGCTGCGGTGCCGATGGCTCGCTTCTATACGGCGGAGGCTCGGTCATTGCGGCGCCGACGGGCGAGCGCCTGGCCCGCGGGTCTGAAAACGAAGAAATCATCCGTGCCACCGTAGACTTCGAGACGATGGAGAGCTTTCGCCTTGCCCTTCCATGCTGGGACGACCGTAGGGGGGATCTCTACGGTGATCTCGGGCGTTGATGCGGTGCTCTGACGATCATCGACGCCGGGGCGGCTCCGATGGGCCGCCATCAGGCTCGGCTCCCGGTCCCATCCATGGCCGGCTGGAGTAGCCCGCCGGAATTTCGAAAATGCTTGCGGGGGCACGCTCTTCCCTGAGCTCGATCAGCTCCACTCTGGACTTGACCTCGGTCCCACCGATTCGGGAAGTAGTGAGCGAGAGAACGGGGGCTCCACGGACCTTTCTCATCTCCGCGAGGTGGGCTCTCATGGCCTCGCGCCCGCCGGGCCGAGCCGCCATGAGAGCCACGCTGAACCGCGCATGGAGGTCGCTGTCCAGCTTCAGATCCTCCGTGGCCCAGATTTCGGTGGTGACCGGCCCCATGGGCGAGTCCATGGTCTGGATATACTTCCTGCAACGGTATTCGTTGATCCTTCGGGTCTCGCCCGTGTCAGTGATCCTGAGGCTCATGCCCGGCGATGGCGGTATCCTGCGATCCCTGGCGTCACGCTCCCGCGGCCTGGCGGCCCCAGGATCCCCGGAATCGAGGGGGATTTCGGCATAGACCCTTCGGGAATGGTCCAGGAGATAGGTGACTCCCTTGTCCAGCCTGACGATGACCGACTGGCTTTCCATGTCCGATCGAGCCCGGTCCGCCGTCAGCCACGTCTTCTGAACGAAATCTCGAGGAGGCTGTGCCTGACCCATCATCGGGACTCCGTCCGTCTGGTGCTTCTGCCTCATGAAGACATCGGCGCGGCACTCGGCCGTGAGGAGTCCGATCCCCATCGCCACCGCCAGGACCATTCTCAAGACATGCTCCATCGTGCGAGCTCCTTCATCAATGACATCCCTATCACAGCATGGCTTCAAGGAATACAGCCAAGCGCCCCGCTCAGCCATGGACGCTTCATCATGTTGAAGCCTAACTCCGTCCTGCCCTGGCGACAATCTCTCCTTACGAACGAATGGGGATGCCCTTCCTGGCAGGGCTGGGGATGAGGGCGCGCCCATGCCGCCGCCGACAGGCCCCGAGGCAGAGCCTTTCCGCGCTTACGCCACACTCCGACGTTGACCCACGCGGAATTTGACCCTAATAGAAGAGGGTGCCCGGGCTGGATGGCACTGCATGCGGGGGGCTGCGCCCGTGGTGGATGGACTCAGGCTCCCTTGGATGCCCGTAGGCTGGACGGGGGGCGGTTGGATGGGGAATGGAGCGGCAAGAAGATCATGAGCAAATCCTGGATTCGTGTGGATGTGATGGTCCCTGAGCCCGACGCCGAGGAGCTGGCCTTCGATGCTGCCGAAATCCTGGGAGCCGGGGTCGAAGTGACACCGGAAGGATTTAGATACTATGTCGACCCTGCCGACCCGTCCTCGGACCGTGGTGCCGGCATCGAGGAGCTCCTGGCCGCGTACCGGGAGCATTTCCCCGAGAAAGCAGCTTCTCTCGCCATCCATACTCAGGAGGTGGCGGACGACGACTGGTCGGACCGCTGGAAAGCTCACTTCAAGCCCATGCGCGTGGGTCGGCGCTTTCTCATCCGCCCCACGTGGGAAGCCTGTGAGGTGGCAGCGGAGGACCTCCTGATCATCATCGATCCCGGAAGGGCTTTCGGCACGGGGCATCACGAGACCACGCGCCTCTGTCTCGAGTGGCTGGAGGATCGCGCCTTGGCTCACCCCCCCGAAGCGGCGAGTCTCCTCGATCTCGGCACGGGGTCGGGTATCCTCGCCATCGGCGCGGCTCTCCTTGGTTTTGATCGCATCGTCGGGCTCGACATCGATGCGGAGGCCGTGGAAGTTGCCCGGGAGAATCGGGCGATCAACGGGCTGGAGAGGAAGATCGTCCTCAGAGCGGGATCCCTGGCTGATCTGGGTGATAGATTCCACGTGGTGGTGGCCAATATCCAGGCGGGCCCCCTCATGACCCTGGCCGAGCCCCTGGCCGGGCACATCCTGCCCCGAGGGATGCTTGCCCTCAGCGGCATCCTCTTGGAGCAGGAGGAGACGGTTCGGCTTGCCTACGAGACGAAAGGATTTGTCCTGATGGATCGTCGGTCGGATGGCGAATGGTGCCTCCTGGGATTCCAATGGGAAGGGTGAGCGGCTGATCCCGCGACGCCGGCAAAGATTCTTTGGATGGACCGCTGCACCCATAAGCGGTCTTGGTCGCGGACCGGAGCGGGACTCTGGAGGAAGGAAGCTGCTTTCGCCCTGCCGCTTCAAAACATGATCATGCAGCGGGAGCCGGCGTTCCGCATGGCTTCTGGAAAGGATGTATCCCATGGCGGCCCATGAGAGCACGGGTTCATGGATCACTTTGGCGACGGATGGCTCCCTGGTTGTTCCCGACCATCCGTACATCGGTTTCATCGAGGGGGACGGTGTGGGGCCGGACATCTGGGCCGCGACACGGCCCGTTGTGGAAAAGGCGGTCGATAAGTGCTACGCGGGACGGCGCAGGATTCACTGGGTGGAGTTGGCGGCCGGCGAGAAATCCCACCGCGACAGCGGCCAATGGCTGCCCGAAACCACCCTCGAGCTTCTCCGCCGTTGCGTCGTCGCCATCAAGGGGCCCATGACGACCCCGGTGGGGGAGGGCATCCGCAGCCTCAACGTGGCTCTGCGGCAGCTGCTGGATCTCTATGCCTGTGTGAGGCCCGTCCGCTACATCGCCGGCGTGCCCTCTCCCGTCAAGCATCCCGAGAAGGTGAGCATGGTGGTGTTCCGTGAGAACACGGAGGACGTATATGCCGGCATCGAATGGCCCGCCGGGTCCGACGAGGCCGCCCGCGTGGCGGATTTTCTCAGGGATTCCTTCGGCGTCGAGCTTTTTCCCGACTCGGCCATCGGGATCAAGCCCATGAGCCGCTTCGGCACGGAACGGCTCGTGCGACGGGCCATCCAGTACGCCATCGACCATGGTCTTCCTTCGGTGACCCTGGTGCACAAGGGTAACATCATGAAGTACACCGAGGGCGCGTTTCGAGGGTGGGGGTATGAGCTGGCGGCCTCGGAGTTTGGAGATCTGACCCTTTCGGAGGCCGAGCTGCTGGAAAAGCACGGAGGCGTGAAACCCGGCGGGCGCGTCGTGATCAAGGACCGCATCGCCGACTCCATGTTCCAGCAAGCATTGCTGCGACCCGACGAATACTCGGTGCTGGCCACCCCCAACCTCAACGGCGACTACCTGTCCGATGCCCTGGCGGCCCAGGTGGGTGGCCTGGGAATGGCGCCCGGAGCCAACATCGGCGATGCCTGCGCCGTGTTCGAAGCCACCCACGGCACGGCACCCAAATATGCCGGCCTAGACAGGATCAATCCCGGATCTCTCATCCTGTCGTCGGTCATGATGCTCGATCACCTGCGATGGGCCGAGGCCGCCCGATGCATCGAAAAGGCCCTTGAGAAAACCATTTTGGATGGAATCGTCACCTACGACCTGGCCCGGCAGATGAAAGGGGCGCATGAAGTGAAATGCTCGGAGTTTGCCGCCGCCCTGGTCGACCGCATGGATGCGCCCTGAAACGGATGGGCCGGTCGAGGATGGGCCGCAGGCAGCGACCTGAGCTCGGGAAGGATGGGCGGCTGCGGTGATGGTGGTCGTGAAGCCCCGCCTGGAGGGGTCAGGTGAGGTTCCTGTCCTGGGAATGGCTCTTTTTCATGAGGTAGTAGCCCGCCGTCAGGGCCAGCACGATGCAGGCGATCCCCACCAGGCTCAAGGTGTTCAGATCTTTCGGATCCAATATGATGACCTTGCGGGCGATGGCAATGATGGCCACGGTCAGCACCACTTCATAATGTGGCTGGCCCTGGGTGATGTACGTCTTCATGATGGTCTCGAGCAGCTCTATGCCGATGATGACCAGCATGAAAAGCCCAAAGATGTCCAGGAGCTGTTCGACGCTCAGGATCAGAAACGGTGGCTCAATGATATCCTTGATGATGAGCCAGCCGAGGTCGATGGTTGCCAGCCCGAGGACCACGGCCATCATGACCATGAGGATCCGAATGACCAGCCTCTCGTATTGCTTCAATCTCCGCAGCATGAAGCTCTCCTCGCATCCGCGGGTCCACCGGTCGGCGGTCACGCCATCCTATTGACCGCCCCCACTCTTTTCCCTCAACCTTGCCTGTGTGTCCATGCCTCTGGCCCGATATGACGCGGCCAGCTGGAAACTGGAATTTCCGTCATTTCGACCATAGGGAGAAATCTCAAGAGCCCTCTCACATGCGCTCGGGATGACAAAAGGCCGGACTCATTCCCATGGCGTCGGGCCTTGCACCTGAGTCTTGATCTCCCAGCCGGATCCGTTGGAGACCGCCTCGATGGCTCCGTGGCGGTCGGTTCGGTAGACGGCGATGCCGCGATCCCGGCAGCGTGCCAGGACCGCTGGGGACGGGAACCCAAACACGTTGTCCTGCCCGCAGGAAAAGAATGCCGCTCCTGGGCGCAATCGCTCCAGCAGGATGGGCCCCGTGGATCGGTCGCTGCCGTGATGGGCCGCCACCAGGAGGGTTTGGAGACCGTCGGGAGAAGCCAGGGGAAGACGGTTCTCCAAAGCTTGGTCGATATCTCCGGGGAGGAGGAGTCTCGTGATCCCGTATGTGACTTCCAGCACGATCGACGCATTGTTGAGGTCCTCCGCGTCCCATGACCGATCGAGGAAATCCGGTGTGGGGTGGAGCACGGAAACGCCGCATCCTCCCAGGGAATGCCGACCCAGGATCTCCTGGCCCCTGCGGATGGGGATGCCGCGCTGGCGTGCGATGACAGCCAGCCGGCTTCCGTCTTCCCCACCAATGGCCAGGCCTGTCTCCCAGAAGCACCCGACGGTGAAGTGAGAAAGGATGAACTTGAGCCCGTTGCGATGATCGGGATGGTCGTGGGACAGGACGACGTGATCCAGGTGGTGAATCCCTGCCTGCCAGAGGAAGGGAGCCAGGGTCGCTCGACCCAGGTCGAAGGAATCGTCGTAGAATCCTCCCCCATCCACCAGCATGGTCTCCCCCGAGGGAAAACGTAGGAGCGTCGAAAGGCCCTGGCCGACGTCGATGATGTGGACACGAAGCTTGGCTGCATCGTCCCAATCCCCGGCCTCGAGGGGAATGAGCTGGGCCATGACGGCAACGAGGGTCAGGCCCGTCAGGATGACGATCTTTTTGCGCAGAGCCCAACGGAACTGCAGGATGGCGAGGCCGCTGTAGTAGGCCGCCACGGCCGCCAGGCTCGGGGCACCGACCCAGAAGTAGGCCCACGAGAGCCCGCTCAATCGAAGGATGACCCAGAGACAGGCCTCCACGACCCAGGCACCCACCTGGAAAATCCACAGGGCCAGGGTTTCCTGTACCGTCAGCAGGACCAGGCCCGCCAGCCCCATGGGGAGGACGACGAGGCCCACCACGGGCACCAGGAGGGTGTTGGCGATGAAGCCGGCCAGTGACACTCCGTGGAAATGGTGGATGAGGATGGGCAGGATCATGAGGTTCACGGCCAGGGATACCCAGAAAGCCTCGGCGAAGGGCTTCAGCAGGCGCCCCGCCAGTCCGGCTTCCGCGGCGAAGGAACACCCGCCCTTGAATACCCGTGAAGCGATGCGCGGATAGAGAACGAAGATCCCCACCATGGCGCCGAAGGAGAGCTGAAAGGACGGCTGCCCGATGCTGTGGGGCCAAGCCAGAAGAATGGTACATGCCGCCAGAGCCAAGGTCGACATGGCGTCGGGAAGCCTGAAACGGAGCACGGCCCACGTGAGCAGGGCGAACATGATGAGGGATCGCCAGGTGGGAATCGCAAGGCCACTCAGCATCGCATAGGCCGCTACGGCCAGGAGGGCGGGCCAACGGGCGATCTGCTGGTCGCTGACACGCTGAAGCAGCCCCGGGGCGAGCCAGCGCAGGGCCAGGCATGAGAGCCAGAACACTCCGAGCCCCACGAGCCCCAGGTGCAGGCCCGAGATGGAGAGGAGATGACTGAGCCCAGTGCGGTTCAGGTGATCGCTCCATTTTGGAGGAAGGCTATAGCCCAGGAGAAGGGCGCCGTAGAAATCGGCCACATCGGGCGCGAGGCTCTTTTGGAGCCACCACCTCGCGTCCTGTCGGAAAGCCTCGAAGCCTGAGGAGACACCACTCACGAAGCGGCCCGGGAAAGTGTCCGCCGGGAGAGGCTCGCGCACTCTGAGCAGTGAGCGGTCATCAGGCAGGTACGCTCGTCCGTGAATCCCCCTCTCCGCCTGGTATTTCACATAATCGAATCCGCCGGGATTGTTGAGCCCGCGAATAGGCCTCACCGTGAGGC
The DNA here is from genome assembly GCA_025453975.1 of Syntrophobacteraceae bacterium. Lineage (GTDB taxonomy): Bacteria > Desulfobacterota > Syntrophobacteria > Syntrophobacterales > Syntrophobacteraceae > JALOOX01. The sequence goes on along the minus strand of JALOPI010000019.1, from coordinate 22,131 downwards.
GTGCCAGGAAGCGATCGCCGGGAAGCCAGCGAGGTGACGTCTCGGAGACTCGACCGATGGTGAGGAGCACATCCGCATCCACGGGACGATCACGATCGGGCCCCAGGGCTGAGATCAGGCGGATGGGAATGCGGGCGCGCTCTTCCTGGAACGTGGCCGGCGATGCGACCTCGGCCAGGTACAGTGTCGGCGGGCTTTCAAAACAGCGGGTGAGGGAGGACGGTGCCGGGAGAGTGGCCGCAGCCAGCTGACCCGTCAGCATGCCCAGGATGCCGAAGCTCACCATGCCCGCGATGGGAGAGCGCAGAACCTGGAGTCGATGCAGGAAGCCCAGGGCCAGGACCAGGAGCCCTGATCCCGCAGACACCATCACCAGGATGCGGGGAGGCGTGGAGCCCGAAATCACCAGGCCCAGAGTCACACCTGCCACGAAAGCCAGGCAGATCCATAGAAGCGGCCGAGCATACACCGAGGGCATGGACTGTCCAACCCGGGCTCAAGAAGAATTTGATTCTATTCCTTTTCCCGCCAGATTCTGGCCCCCACGGCCGCGAGCTTCTTCTCGATGGTCTCGTAGCCCCGGTCCAGATGATAAATGCGGCTGATGGCCGTCTTGCCCGTGGCGGCGAGACCCGCCAGAACGAGGGACGCCGACGCCCGCAGATCGGTGGCCATGACCGGAGCGCCCGAAAGCTTATCGGTCCCTCGAACCACCGCACTCCGACCATCCAGCTCGATGTCGGCTCCGAGGCGCTTGAGCTCGAGGACGTGCATGAATCGGTTCTCGAAAATCTGCTCGGAGATGATGCTCACCCCGTCTCCCAGAGTCATGAGGGCCATGAATTGAGCCTGCATGTCCGTTGGGAACCCGGGGTAGGGCCATGTCTTGACGTCCTGGCTGTGAATGGCTCCATCCCGCGACGCGGTCAGGCTGTCCCCATGCACGTCAATGCGGACGCCCGCTGCCCTCAGCTTATGGATGAGCGCATCCAGATGCTCGGGAGCGCATCGGGTCAGCGTGAGACGTCCACCGGTGATGCCCGCCGCCGCCAGGTAAGTCCCCGCCTCGATGCGGTCGGGAATCACCCCGATGGATGCCGGGGTAAGCTCGGGACGACCCTCGATGACGATCTCGGCGGATCCGGCCCCTTCGATTCGCGCTCCCATGCGGTTCAGGTATTCGGCGACAGCCACCACTTCAGGCTCGCGGGCCGCGTTGCGAAGGATGGTGACCCCGTCGGCAAGAGTCGCCGCCATCATGAGGTTCTCCGTCCCCGTGACGGTCACCTGATCGAAGGTGATGGCGGCCCCGTGGAGCTTGCGCGCCCGGGCGGAGACGTAGCCCTGCTCCAGGCTGATGTCGACGCCCATCTGCTCAAGACCCTTGAGGTGCAGATTGATGGGACGGGCGCCGATGGCGCAGCCCCCGGGAAGCGATACCCTGGCCGACCGGTAACGCGAGACCAGGGGGCCCAGGACCAGCACCGAGGCTCGCATGGTCTTGACCAGCTCGTAAGGCGCCTCCAGGGTATGGATGTTGCCCGTGTCGATGGTCATGGCCTCGCCGTGCTCGCAAACGGCACCCATGTGGCCCAGGAGGGCCTGCATGGTCCGAATGTCCCGCAGCCGGGGTACGTTGTGGAGGGTATGCCCGCCGGCCGCCAGGAGGGATGCGGCCATGAGCGGGAGAGCCGCGTTCTTGGCGCCGCTCACGGGAATCTCACCTTGGAGAGCGATGCCCCCCTCGATCATCAGTCGATCCATGCATCACCTTTCGGACATTTCAACATGCAGGACACGATCCATTCCAGAATAATCCCTGATGAGCCCGCAACGGACAACCCCCGATTGTCCCGAAGCACGACGTGTCAGGATCTCCGCCTGGCCCTGGCCGATCTCCATGAGGAGGTGTCCTCCACAATGGAGGATGGAGGGAGCCTGGTCGAGAATGCGGGCCGGGAGGTCGATACCCAAAGGCCCCCCGCCATGCAGCGCTCCCGGCGGCTCATAGCGGCCCACTTCGGGCGGGAGGTCCCGCAGCTCCCGATCGCCGATGTATGGGGGGTTGCTGACTACGAGATCAAATGGGCTCCGGTTGGGTCGGATCGCCTCGAAAAGATCCATGGCGGCGAACTGGACGCGGCTTTCCAGCCCGTGGCGCCGGGCATTGCGCTGCGCCACCCGCAGGGCATCCGGCGATCGGTCCGTGGCGACGATGGTGACCTGGGGGGCATCGTGAGCCAGGGCCAGGCCGATGGCTCCCGATCCGGTGCCAATATCCAGGATGCGAAGGGGCCTGCCTTGAATCAGCTCCAGTGCCTTTTCCACCAGGATCTCGGTTTCTGGCCGAGGGATGAGCGTGGCCGGCGTGACCTCCAGCTCCAGAGACCAGAATTCCTGGCGGCCCGTGATATACTGTACCGGCTCCCTGGCGGCCCGTCGCTTGACCATCTCCCGGAAGCAGGCCAGCTCGCCGATGGCCATGGGCTGATCGAAGCGGAGGTAGAGCTGAATGCGCTCGAGACCCAGGGCGTGGGCCAGCAGCACCTCCGCGTCGGTCCTGGCTTGGGGGATTCCCTTACCCTGGAAGTAATCCGCGGTCCACCGCAGCACCTTGAGGATGGTCCACGCTTCTTCCATACCCTTCCTGGCGTCATGGAGGCGGGGAGGGCAGGACCGGTCACGGTCCGGAGGGACGGGACCGGACGCCATCATTCACTGCTCTTGAGTGACTCTGCCTGGAAAGAGGCGATCAAGGGCGTGATGACTTCCTCGAGGCCACCGGCCAGAACAGCCTCCAGCTTGTAGAGTGTGAGATTGATGCGATGGTCCGTGACGCGGTTTTGGGGAAAATTATAGGTGCGGATGCGCTCGCTGCGGTCTCCGCTGCCGACCTGGCTTTTGCGGTCCTGGGCGATCTTGGCTTCCTGCTCGCTCTGCATCTGGTCCATGAGCCGCGCCCTCAGGACCTTGAGGGCCTTGGCCTTGTTCTTGTGCTGAGACTTCTCATCCTGGCAGATGACGACAAGACCGGATGGAATGTGAGTCACGCGCACGGCGGAATCCGTCGTGTTGACGCTCTGCCCCCCGGGGCCCGACGAACGGAAGACGTCGATCCGGAGATCGTTGGGGTCGATGTAGACATCCACTTCCTCAGCCTCGGGTAAAACAGCGACGGTCACAGCCGAGGTGTGAATGCGCCCCTGACTCTCGGTGACCGGAACTCGCTGGACACGGTGAACGCCCCGCTCGTACTTCAGGCGGCTGAACGCCCCACGCCCATTGATGGCGAAAATGACTTCCTTGAACCCGCCGATGCCCGTCGAATGGGCATCGAGGATCTCCACCTTCCAACGCCTCAGCTCGGCGTATCGCGTGTACATGCGGAACAAATCGGCGGCGAAAAGGGCCGCTTCATCACCTCCGGTGCCGGCCCTGATCTCCACGATGACATTCCTGTCGTCGTTGGGGTCCTTGGGCACCAGCATCATCTTGAGATCCAGCTCGGCGGCTTCGAGATCCTTCTTGAGCTGTCCAACCTCCTGACGGATCAGATCCCGCATCTCGGGGTCGCTCTCCAGCTCGAGCAGCTCCTGGCTGTCCTGGATCTCCTGCCGGATGCGCTTGTAGGACCGGTACTGCTCCACGATGGGGGCAATGTCCGAGTGCTCCTTGGCCGCCAGATGATAAAGCTTGGGATCGGTCAGCACCTCGGCGCTGACCAAGGTTTCCTCCAGCTGCAGGAAGCGTTCTTCCACGCTGTCGAGTCGTTCCAACATATCGGTTCAAGACCTGAAGTGATCTGTGGTCATCGGGACCGCTGGAAAGCCCGTGGCTCGGAATCCGGCTGGCAGAGGCATCCCCCCCGGGCCCTTCAAATAAAAAAGCACTCCAACGCACCGCCCCACGGATTCCGCACCCGGTCGGGAATGAGCCTGCTGCATCGAAGTGCTTTTGCGCTTGGCTGAAAATCGTCCTCGAAAACCGGGGCTATCCCCCCTGAGTCGCCTTCTGCTGAAACTTTTCGTACTTCTTTCTGAATCTTTCGATGCGCCCCGCCGAGTCCACCAGCTTCTGCTTACCCGTGTAGAAGGGGTGGCACTTGGAGCAGATTTCAACACGGATCTCCTTCTTGGTGGATCCGGTGGGGATCTCTGCGCCGCAGGCACAGAAGATCGTGGTGTCGTGATAGGCCGGATGGGTATCCTTCTTCATCGATGCAAATCCTCCTGATGGAATCGAGTAAACTGTTTGAACTTCACAATATACTCGCTCCCCACCCTGCGTTCAACAGTAAACTTCATGCGCTCCACGGCTGGATGGGGAAAGCCGTTTCCTTCCTATCGGTTCATAGAGGCCAGAAACTCGGAATTGTGGCGAGTGCCCTGCATTTTGTCGAGCAGGAACTCCATGGCGTCCACGGGGTTCAAAGGGGAGAACAGCTTGCGCAGTATCCAGATGCGGTTGAGATCGTCGGGGGGCAGCAGAAGCTCCTCTTTGCGGGTGCCGGACTTGTTGATGTCGATGGCGGGGAAGACACGACGGTCGGCCAGCTTGCGGTCGAGGACGATTTCCATGTTGCCCGTGCCCTTGAACTCCTCGAAGATCACCTCGTCCATACGGCTTCCGGTCTCGATGAGGGCTGTGGCGATGATGGTCAGGCTGCCTCCCTGCTCGACATTTCGGGCGGCACCGAAGAACCGCTTGGGACGATGAAGGGCATTGGAATCGAGACCTCCCGACAGGATCTTGCCGCTGGGAGGCACCACGGTGTTGTAGGCGCGGGCCAGGCGGGTGATGCTGTCCAGGAGGATCACCACATCCCGTTTGTGCTCCACGAGGCGTTTGGCTTTCTCGCTCACCATTTCCGCCACCTGGACGTGTCGCTGGGGAGGCTCGTCGAAAGTCGAGCTCACCACCTCGGCCCTCACGTTCCGCTGCATGTCCGTCACTTCTTCGGGACGCTCGTCAATGAGCAGCACGATGAGATAAGCATCACGGTGGTTGATGGCGATGGCATTGGCGATGCTCTGGAGCAGCATGGTCTTGCCGGTGCGGGGAGGGGCGACGATGAGACCACGCTGGCCGAATCCGATGGGGGTCAGGAGGTCCATGACCCGCGTGGAATAGTTGTCCGCCAAGGACTCCAGCTTGATGCGGCGGTCCGGGTAGAGGGGGGTGAGATTGTCGAAAAGGATCTTGTCCCTGGCCACATCCGGGTCTTCGAAATTGACCGCCTCGACCTTGAGGAGGGCGAAGTAGCGCTCATTGTCCTTGGGAGGGCGGATCTGGCCCGAGACGCTGTCGCCGGTCCTCAGATTGAACCGTCGGATCTGGGAAGGCGAGACGTAGATGTCATCGGGGCCGGGAAGGTAGTTGTAGTTCTGGCTCCTGAGGAATCCAAAGCCGTCCGGCAGGATCTCCAGAACGCCCTCGCCATAGATGAGCCCGCTCATTTCGGCCTGGGCCTGGAGAATGGCGAAGATCAGCTCCTGCTTGCGCATGGAGCTGGCACCCTCGATGTTGAGCCCCTTGGCCATTCCCAGCAGCTCCCGGATGTTTCTGGCCTTGAGCTCCACGAGATTCATCTCGTTGTGAGCCGCATCCCGCGATTCCTGGCCTCGGCCTCCGCGCTCCCGCACGATGGGTCCATTTTCAGTGGAAGACGTGTCCGTCATGTCGTCTACTCTCCTCTTGTTCGAATTCATTGGTGATTCAATTCCGTGTGGGCATGCATGCTGACTGTCAATGTCCCCGAGGAGCCATGTGGTGAAGGAGTCATAGGGGGGCTGAAAGGGGGGTCCTTGTGTTGAAGATCCTAAAGTCGCTCCCGAGCTTGTGCCCAACAGTCAGGCGTCGCCTTGAGGGAAGCTCCTCGGTTTCGAGCCGCGGGAGCATCGGGCGCTCGGTTTGCGTCCGTTAACGGGTTCCCCTGGGGGCGAGCACCCGCACCGGCCCGGCTTGACCTTCCATTCCGACGTACGCCTGGAGAAAGCCAATCCCTTGGCTGCCTGATTCGGTAGAATCCAGGGGGGACTTTATCTCAATCATCGAAAAACAGACCGGTTACAAAAAAGGCGATTCATTCGCTGCCATGGCCCCGCGCATTTCCTTCACCCCTGGATCCCATCTAACTGAAATCGATTCATGCTGGTGGGCGCACATGGGAAGGCGTCTCGAAATGATGCGCCAGCAGGGGGCTCGCAGGGTGTGGACGGGCGCCGTTCATTCCATTGGCCTCGGGAAGGCCGCCTGGGAATGTCCACGCGACATCCCCGCTGCCGAGCATGAATCCCTTGTTGCCGCTCCCCCATCTGCCAGGGCGGGCTCAAGGCCGAAGGGGGGACCCGGGGCTGCCGCGCGCCGACGGCTCAAAAGCCAATGCGACTCCATATGCTCGGCTTCATTTCCCCTTTGCTGAGCTCCGTGTCGGATTCCTCGATCATCTCCCGCACTGACTTTTCATAGCCCAGCTCCCGGACAGCTTCCGGATAGGCCTGGCTGATCTTTTCCAGCCGGTCCTTGGCGGATCGGTAACGCTTCTGCCGAAAGTAGAACTGGCCTACATAGAACTCGTGAGCCACCAGCCGTTTCTGGCACTCAAAAAGCTGCTCCTTGGATTTTCCGGCATATTGTGTTTCGGGAAAAGTCTGGATCACCCGCTGGAAGGCTTCCATGGCCTGCTGAGTCTCACCCTGGTCCCGATCGATGGTGGTGAAGGTGAGGAAATGGCTCATCCCGATCTGGTAGAGCACGTAGGGGATGACTTCATTGCGGGGATGCAGCCGGACAAACTCCTCGTAGGCCATGGCGGCTTCGGCGTACTCGCGCTTCTGGAAATGAGCGTCTCCGAGCTTCAGCTCCGCGAGGATGGCGTATTTACTGTATGGATACTGCTCCTTGAGCTTGCGGAAGGCTTTCAATGCGTCATCATATTCCTTCTCACGCATTTTCTGCATGCCCTCCAATGCCAGCTGCTCAGCATTCTGATCGATGGTGGACGACCCACCTCCGAAAAGGCTGCCAAAATAATACTGGGTCAGGTCCGTGCCACAGCCAGCAACCGAGAGGAGGCAAAGGATGTAGAGGGCCATGGAGACACCACGGCCGATGGACCTGCATGTTCTAAGGGGCGATGGCATCACTCGTACCTGTCCTCCATTGGGGGGCTCTGATCTCATGGGCGGACCCGCTTCGGGCATGCCCTGGCATGACTTGGATGGGGAAAGGCTCCGGGCGCCTCGAGGCAAGCTCACCACGCCGCCGCCGGCTGCCCCACCAGCCGAAACAGCCGAATTACATCCTCCCTTTGGCTTCAAGTCAAGAGAAACTCCGAGGATTCACTCCTGGAACACCGTGAATGCCGAAGCCCCGTGATCGCAGGTGATCGAGCCGCGCTCCCCCGGACGCCAAGATGCTTTTGGGACTCCTGTCCCTTTCTCCCAGGGTCCGCGGGCCAACAGCGGCCTGGGCAGGGGTATGCCATTGACATTGAACGAAGCCCACGGGTAGCCTCTACAGCCGGCAAGGATTCACCTCTGAAGACGGAGTGCGAGCAAGCCCGCGGCCATGCGGGCTTGCTCGCTATGATCAGGGAGCCAGGGGAATGACCTGAATTCCATGCATGAATCGAAGTTTGGGGGCGGTTCAGCGGGAATGTGATGGCCGGGCTGCCAGCGCTCCAACCGTGGCGAGAGCCGAAAAGGTCCGGCGCGCCACGATCAGCCCATGGCTTTGTCCACGGCGGCGGCAATCTGCGATTTGGCCACGGCACCCGTGATCTGCTCACTCACATTTCCGTCCTTGAAAATGATCAAGGTCGGTATGGCACGAATCCCATATCGGGAGGGTGTCTTCGGATTGTCATCCACATTGCATTTGGCGACCTTGAGCTTGTCAGCATATTCGTTGGCGAGCTCATCCACCACCGGCGCGATGGCGCGGCATGGCCCGCACCACGGAGCCCAGAAATCAACGAGTACTGGCACGTCGGATTTGAGCACCTCTTGATCGAAAGTGCTGTCGCTGATCTCGATGATTTTACCTGCCATCAGTTGGTCTCCTCATTGTCAGGTGGTCCGGTCATGCATTTCAAGCACAGTTCGAGCCCATGCTTTTGCCGGGGCAGTTGAGAACGCAATATAAGGCACGTGTTTTTAAAAAGTCAATCACACATTCGCCTTTTCAGCTGGCATGGACTGGTGGCTTGCGGGCGGATCAGGTGCGTCAAAGCTCATGGAAAGCCAGTCGCTCCCGGCCCGGAGCCATGCTCTCCCCCTTGCCCGGCGGTGGATCCTCATGATTGCGGTGGATCGTCATGATTGAGGATCGAATCAGGTCCCGGTACCGCTCTCCAGGGAACGAGCCAGGCGATGCCCTTCCCCTTCGTCGACGAAGTGAAGCAGGATGCCCCCAAGGACAAAAAGCACCAGCACCGCCAGGATCGACTTTCTTGGGCTGCCCGTGATCAGTGCCGCCCACCCCATGAGGATGGGGCCGACCACGGCGGCAAACTTACCGAGCATATTGTAGAAGCCGAAAAACTCCGCGGACTTGTCTCTGGGGATGATGAGGGCGTAGAGGGATCGGCTGAGGGACTGGACGCCCCCCTGCACCAGGCCGATGACGGCGGCCAGGATGAAGAACTCCAGCTCGCTGGTGATGAAATAGCCGTATACGGTCACGCCGGTGTAAGCGGCGATCCCGATGTAGATGCCGGTCTTGGGTCCCCACCTGCGACCGATGGCACCGAAGGCGATGGCGGAGGGGAAACCGACGAACTGGGTGAGAAGGAGGGCTGAAAGCAGGCTGCGGGAGGAAAACCCCAGGGACAAACCATAGTCCACCGCCATGCGGATGATGGTGTCCACCCCGTCGATGTAGAGCCAGTAAGCTCCGAGAAAAAGCATCACCACTCGCAGCCGTTGCATCTCGCCGAGGGTGGAGCGAAGCTGCCGCAGTCCACTGACGAAAGATTCCCGGGGGCCGGGGGAGGATCTTCCCGGAGGTTCGGGCACCCAAAGGAAAAGAGGGATGGAAAACACAGCCCACCAAAGGGAGGCACTCACGAACGAGAGCCGGATCGCTTCCGCGGCGCTGTTCAGGCCGAAGGCTTCCGGCCGTAGGGTCATGATGACATTCAGGGCAAAGAGGATCCCCCCACCGAGGTACCCCAGCGAGAAGCCCAGTGCGGAGACAAAATGGATCCTCCTCCCCTCGGCAACACTGAGCAGGAGGGAGTCATAGAAGATGTTGCCGCCCGCAAATCCGAGAGCCGAGGTCATGTACAACAGGGCGGCCAGGGTCCAGCGCCCCTGATCGACCCAGTAGAGGGAGCCTGTGCCCACGATCCCGAGGGCAGCGAAAAATAGGAGCCCTTTCTTTCGGGCTCGCCCTGCATCGGCCATGGCTCCCAATAGTGGGGCTGCCAGCACCAGGAGAAGGCTCGAAAGGGAATTGGCCGCACCCAGGTGGAAAGTGCTGACGGAAGGATCGCTTCCGGCGCTCCAGAATTCCTTGAAGAAAACGGGGAAGAAGCCGGCCATCACGGTGGTGGCGAAGGCGGAGTTGCCCCAGTCGTAAAGCGCCCAGGCGATCTCGCCCTTCAGGTTACGGGGACTGGTCTTGCGGTCGTCTCTGGGGAGATGCGCTGCCGGCTCCATGGACCCTTTCATGTCGACGGCCGTGAGCGAGGAAAAGCGCGCCAGGCCTTTGTGATGAAAAACACAGCTTGAGATGGGGGTCGGAAAATGGCCCCATCCCAATCCTATATGCGGGAAGCTGGGCGAAACGCAAGCACGAAGGCGCCCATGCGGGCTCAAGCCGCCTCCGCGTGTGAGACGCCCCAGGGGAATTCGGGGGGCTCAAGCGTTGTGGAATGAAGGGCTCGCCAGGATATGACACGGGATTTTATTCCTTGACAAGCCTGGGAGAGCTTGCTAATTGGAACCCTCGAGAAATGAATCACTTTGGGAGCCATTGGCGGAGCATTCATGCTTCAAAGATGCACAATCCCGGCGGTCGTTCTCGGGTCGGCTGCGGTTGCGCCGGTGTGATAAGTATCACAAGGGTCGCCATCGTGGGTCGGCGCGGCAGCTGTCTCGTAGGGTCCCTGTTGCGACCTGAATTCCCAAAAGGCGGATCTAGGCAATGAACGAGTACGTACCCGTCCTCATCATGCTCTTCCTGGCGGCCGCAACCGCCGGGGGGATGCTCCTGGCGACCAGCCTCATCGGTCCCAAGAAAGTCTTCGCGGATAAGATGGAGCCATTTGAATGCGGGGAGAGCCCCATCGTATCCTCGAAGCTCCGATTTTCCGTCAAGTTCTACCTCGTTGCTCTCTTTTTCGTGATCTTCGATGTTGAAGTCGTCTTCGTTTATCCGTGGGCGGTGCTCTTCAGCGAGCTGGGGGTCTTCGGATTCGTCGAGATGATGGTATTTCTGGCAATTCTGACCATCGGTCTGATTTACGTGTGGAGAAGGGGGGCATTGGAATGGGATTAGCTGACCAAAGAGATGGTGCCTCCCTGGAGCTCAAGCAGGACGCCAGCCAGGATGACCCGGCCCGGCTGCTGGGGGGGAGCGTGGTTCTGACCCGGCTGGAGGAGGTGGTCAACTGGGCCAGGAAGTACTCCTTCTTCCTCTATCCCTTTGTAACGGCGTGCTGTGGAATGGAGTTCATGTCCGTTGCGGGACCCAAGTATGACCTGGACCGTTTCGGCGCCGCACTTCCGAGGTTCTCGCCCAGGCAGGCGGACCTCCTCATGGTGGTCGGCACCATCAGCCACAAGCAGGCCCCCATTCTGGTTAAGGTCTACAACCAGATGACGGAGCCCAAGTGGGTTTTCGCATTTGGAGTCTGCGCGGTGTCGGGTGGGTTCTACGACAACTACTCCACGGTGCAGGGCATCGATACCCTCGTGCCCGTGGACGTGTATGTTCCGGGATGTCCTCCGAGGCCCGAGATGGTGATCGACGGACTCCTGAAGCTCCAGGAGAAGGTGGCCAAGGAGAAGTGGTCGGATTGGCCGCGTGGCATGTCGCCGGTGACCCGTTGTTGAGCTGAGCCAGCGAGCTCTTAGGAAGTGCTTCGTGATGGAAACAAGCGTGACACTTAAGAAATTGATGGAGCGTTTCCCGGGATCGATCCTCGAGACCCATTCCTTCAGGGGGGATGACACCGCGGTCGTGAAAAAAGAGGACATCCTGGAGATCTGCACGTTCCTGCGGGATGACGCAGGTCTGCTTTACATGCTCATGGCGGACCTGACGGCGGTGGACTATCTCGGCAGGGAGCCTCGGTTCGAAGTGGTGTATCACCTCTTTTCCCCGAAGTTCAACCGGCGTGTGAGGATCAAGGCGGGGGTGTCCGAGTCGGAATGCACCATCGACTCCGTGGTCTCCGTATGGATCGGTGCCAACTGGTTCGAGCGGGAAGCCTTCGACATGTACGGGATCACGTTCACGGGACATCCCGAACTGAGGAGGATTCTCCTATATGAGGAATTTGAAGGATTTCCCCTGAGGAAGGACTATCCGATCAAGAAGCGACAGCCATTGATCGGGCCCATCAACTAACCCTTCGGCGAGCCACTGTCTGAGTCATGTCTGACATCGAAAAAGATCTGCACACCGATTACATGGTCATCAACATGGGTCCGTCGCATCCCGTGACCCATGGAACGGTGAAATTTCTGGCGACCCTCGACGGAGAGACCATCATCGACCTCAAGGTCGATATTGGGTACCTGCACAGAGGGTTTGAGAAAATGTGCGAGAACGGCACCTGGCAGCAGGTGATACCGTACACCGACCGTCTCAATTACGTTTCCCCCCTCATCAACAACGTGGGATACGCCCTGGCGGTGGAAAAGCTCATTGGCATCGAGGTCCCGGAGCGCTGCAAGTACATTCGGGTCATCGCTTCCGAGCTGTCGCGCATCGCGGACCATCTGACCAACGTGGCCGCGGGCGGTCTGGAGCTGGGGGCGTTCACGGCCTTTCTTTACTTCGTCGAGGCCCGGGAGCTCGTCTGGGACCTGATCGAAATGCTGTGTGGAGCGCGGGTCACGGCCAACTACGTGCGGATCGGCGGGCTGAAGAACGACCTTCCCGAAGGCTTCCGGGGGCAGACCATGGAGGTCTTCAAGCAGGTCCGGAGCCTGTGGGCCGACGTGGACAAGCTGCTCACCAAGAATCGGATCTTCATCGACCGTGTGAAGGATGTGGGAGCCTTTCCGCCTGACGAAGCCATCGCCTATGGGTTCACGGGCCCTTGCCTGAGAGCGTGCGGCGTGCCGTACGACGTGCGAAAGTCTCAGCCCTACCTGGTCTACGACCGCATGGATTTCGAAGTACCCATCGGAGAGACCGGCGACAACTTCGACAAATACTTGGTGCGGATGGAAGAGATCCTGCAGAGCATGCGGATTGTGGAGCAGGCCCTGAATCAGATCCCTTCCGGACCCATCAACGTGGACATGCCTCAGTACCGGTGGCAGTCCAAGGAGGACGTTGGCGGAAGGATCGATTCGCTGATCTTTCATTTCAAGACGGTCATTGAAGGCATCAAGCCGCCGCCGGGGGAGGTCTATCTCGCCGTGGAGGGCGGCAATGGCGAGGTCGGGTTTTATCTGGTCAGCGACGGAACCGGGAAGCCTTACAAGTGCAGGGTGAGACCGCCCTGTTTCCCTCTCACGGCCGCCATGTCCAGGTTGATGAAGGGGAGGCTCATCGCCGATATCGTCCCCACCTTCGACATGATCAACATGATCGGCGGCGAATGCGATAGATAGGACAGCCATGCTTGCAGATCTTATCGAGTCCCTGGCCAAGATAGTCTTCATATTCTCCATCAACATCGGCTTCTTCGCTCCGGTTCTGGGATGGGTGGAGAGAAAGCAGAGCGCGGTGATGCAGGATCGCATCGGCGCCAACCGTGCTGACATCCTGGGGTTCACGGTGATCGGCCTTTTTCACTCCCTGGCCGACGCCATCAAGGTCCTCACCAAGGAAGACTTCATTCCCGCGGGTGCGAACAAGTTCTTTCACACGGTGGCGCCGTTCATCAGTCTCGTTCCCGCCATCGCCGCTTTCAGCGTCATCCCGTTTGGGGGCAAATATACGCTCTTCGGGCATGAGGTCCATCTGGTCATAGCCGACCTGGACGTCGGGGTTTTGTTCGTCTTCGCCCTGGCGAGCCTCGCCACGTTTGGGGTTGTGCTGGGAGGCTGGTCATCCCGCAGCAACTGGTCGCTCATCGGGGGGCTCAGAGCCTCGGCCCAGATGCTGTCCTATGAAGTGGCCATGGGGCTCACCGTCATCGGCATCGTGATGATTTTCGGCTCCCTGAAGCTGACGGAGATTGGGGCCATGCAGGAGAATTTCTTCCGGTGGGGGATTTTTCTTCAGCCGGTTGGATTCATCCTGTTCCTCACGTGTGCCATCGCTGAGAACAAGCGAGTGCCCTTCGACGTTCCGGAAGCTGAATCGGAGCTGGTAGCCGGGTATTTTACCGAATACAGCGGTCTGAAGTTCGTCATGTTCTGGATGGCGGAGTTCCTGGAGATCGTGACCATCAGCGCCATGGTGACCACGTTGTTCTTCGGGGCATGGCATCTGCCGTTCGTCACCGATGAGATGCTCCTGGGCTTTTTCCAGTTCGCTGGACCCAACGGTGCCGCCATACTGGCCATGCTGGTCAACATAGCGACCTTTTTCGCGAAGGTCGTGCTGTTCATCTGGCTGCAGATGAGCATTCGGTGGACGCTGCCGCGCTTCCGCTATGATCAGGTGATGAGATTGTGCTGGAAGATGATCCTTCCGCTTTCGCTCCTAAACGTCTTTGTAACCGGGCTGGTTCTGCTGCTATGGACAAAATGACGGATCTCGAAGGTAAGATGAATCATCCAATGGTCGGTGTGCCTCTGGATAAGCTGAAGCCCAAGAAGGTGAGAAAGCAGATCGACCTCACGCTTTGGGAAAAACTGTATGTTCCCGAGGTGCTTCGAGGGCTGGGGATCACCACCAAGCATTTCGCTTCCAACATGCTGGGGTTTGTGAAGCCTCCCAAGGGGAAGAAGCGAAGCGTCTTCACGGTGTACTATCCGGAAGAGAGGGTGACGCTCCCTGCTGCTTACCGGGGCCGGCCGGTTCTGGTCGCCAGGGAGGACGGTACGGAAAAGTGCGTGGCGTGCGGGCTTTGTGAAAAGATTTGCCCAGCCGCCGCCATATCCATCGTCGCGGGAGAGCGGGAGGATTCGGAGCGGTATCCTCTGACCTACAGCCTCGACATGGCGCGATGCGTGTACTGCGGCTACTGCGAGGAAGTTTGCCCCAAGGAAGCCATCGTCATGAGCGCGGAATACGAGGGACTGGCCGAGAGGGACCGGAGCCAGCTGCTCTACACCAAGGAGCGGCTCTTGAGGTCCGAGGAAAGTGTCCGTGGGCGCATCGAGTATATCAGGAGGATCTACTCCAAATGCAACTATTGATGTTTTACATATTCGGTTTCGGGGCGGTTGTCTCGGCGCTGCTGATGGTGACGAACAAGAGGCCGGTGCGGGCCGCCATGAGCCTCGTCGCGGCGATGTCCTTCCTCGCCGGCATTTATGTTCTTCTGGACGCGCATCTGATCGCGGCCCTGCAGCTCATCGTTTATGCCGGCGCCATCATGGTGCTGTTCCTCTTCGTCATCATGCTGCTCAATATCGAGGAGAAGGAAGGACTGCTCGGCGTCAATACCATCCTCCTGCAATTTCTGGGCATGCTGGTGGTTGGATTACTTTTTGTGACGATGGTGAGTCTGTTCAAGGGGGACGGTGCTCCTCTGCTGCTGGGAGCTGTCGGTGAGGATTTCGGCACCACAAAAGCCGTCGGGAGGATGCTTTTCACCGAGTACCTGCTGCCATTCGAGATTGCCTCGATTCTGTTGCTGGCGGCCATTGTCGGGGCGGTCATCCTAGCGAAGAGGAGGATTGATGATTCGGAATAGGAGTGTCGCGCTCCGGATCACGGATTTCAGCCTATGGTCACATTAAATTCATACCTGATGTTGGGAGCGGTACTGTTCGCGATCGGCGCGGTGGGGGTGTTCACTCAGCGCAATGCCTTGATCATCTATATGTGCATTGAGCTGATGCTGAACGCCGTGAACTTGACCTTTATCGCTTTTTCACGGTTTCTCAACAATCTCGACGGTCATGTGTTCGTGTTTATGATCATGGCTGTTGCCGCGGCTGAAGCTGCCGTCGGCCTGGCCATCTTCATCTCGCTGTTCAGGAACAAAGAGACCGTCAACGTAGATCACTTCAATTTAAGTAAAGGTTAATCTAAACGTGGAATCGATTGTATCCATAAAGCCGTTGCTTGCCGTACTGAGCTCCCTGGTCGCGGTGCCGCTGATCCTGAAGACGGGAGACGAGCGCCGGAATGTTCGAGAATTCTGGTCCGTGCTGGCCGGCGTGATCAAGTTCTCGATCGTCATTTCCATGGTGCCTACCATCCTTGCGGGGCATACCATCGAGTACACGCTGGTGACCTTTTACCAGGGGATTGACATCAAGTTCCGGGTGGACCCGCTGGGGATCCTCTTCGCCACGGTGTCGTCTTTCCTGTGGATCATCACCACGTTCTACTCCATTGGCTACATGCGGACGAACAAGGAGAAGTCCCAGACGCGGTATTTCACATGCTTCGCCATCAGCCTGTCGTCCACCATCGCCGTGGCGTTCTCGGCCAACCTGATCACGCTTTTCGTGTTCTACGAGTTCCTGAGTCTGGCCACGGTGCCGCTGGTCGGCCACAAGGAAACGCCCGAGGCGCTGGAAGGGGCCAAGAAGTACTTCCTCTATCTCCTCAGCCTGTCCAAAACCCTGCTTCTCTCAGGCATCTTCATCGTCTACATGGTGGCCGGTACCACGGACTTCCAGGCTTACGGACTGCTGCGGAACGAAACGGGCTCCACGCTGCTCTTCATCGGGTTCTTCCTCTTCCTCTTTGGCTTCGCCAAGGGCGCGGTCATGCCGGTTCACAACTGGCTTCCCTCGGCCATGGTGGCCCCGACGCCCGTCAGCGCCCTGCTCCATGCGGTGGCGGTCGTGAAGGTGGGGGTATTCTCCATCCTGCGCGTCGTCTTCCACATCTACGGCGTGGATCTCATGACCCGCATGAATCTGGGCATCACTGCCGCATATGTGGTTTCGTTCACCATCGTGGCTGCCTCGATCATCGCCCTGTCCAAGGACAACATCAAGGCTCGTCTCGCATATTCCACCGTCAGCCAGCTCTCCTACGTCATCCTGGGGGCGGTGCTGCTCACCTCGAGCAGCATGATGGGCGGCGTCATGCACATCGCCAACCACGCTTTCTCCAAGATCACATTGTTCTTTTGCGCGGGATCGCTGTATGTGGCGGCTCACAAGACCGAAGTGAGTCAGCTCTCCGGTATCGGGAAGAAGATGCCGTGGACCATGGCGGCGTTCTTCATCGGCTCGCTGAGTATGATCGGGGTTCCGCCCGCGGCGGGGTTCACGAGCAAGTGGTACCTGGCCCTGGGCTCCATTGAGGCTCATCAGGTTCCGATCCTCATGGTGCTGCTGGCCAGCACGGTGTTGAACGCGGCTTACTTCCTGCCCATCACGTACAAGGCGTTTTTCGAGAAGGAGGAGGCGGTCGCCGGCGGAGATCACGGCCACCATGGGCACGATCATCACGAGGAGGTCCGGGAGATCCCCATGGTCGCCATACCGTTGGTGGTGACGGCTATCATCTCGCTCCTGATCGGTATCTATCCTGACTACTTAATGACTCTCGCGCAGGAGGTGATCCGATGATCAAGAGGGTCGTCCTTTACGTCGGAGATCCGGCCAATGCGAGCACGCTGAGGAAGCTCGGCTACCTGTCCCTGGTGCTCGTGGTCATCGCCGATTTTTTCGTCCATCGCGATCACGCCATGTATATCTGGGATAAGATTCCTGGCTGGGGCGCTTTCTATGGATTTGTATCCTGCGTTTTGATCATTCTGGTCTCGAAATTCCTGGGCCACCAAGGCGGCATCATGCAGGACGAGGGCTATTACGATGATTGATTGGTTTCACCCGTCGCTATTGTTCATCCTTGGAGCATTCGGCGTTCCCTTTCTGCGCGGGAAGGTGCAGCAGACGCTGCTGATGGCGATACCGCTCCTCGCGGTGACGTGCGTCTACGCCATGTCGCCGGGGACCTACTGGACGTACACCTTTCTGGGGGCTCCCCTCACCTTCGGGGCGGTGGACAAGCTCAGCCTGGTTTTTGGCTGGGTCTTCTCCATCATGTCGTTCATCGGCATCGTGTACGCCCTGCATGTGAAGGACTCCAGTCAGCACAGCGCTGCTTTCCTCTATGTGGGCGGGTCCCTGGGTGTCACCTTCGCCGGGGATTTCTTCACCCTGTTCATTTTCTGGGAGCTGATGGCGTTCTCTTCAGCCTACCTGGTGTTCGCGAGCCGCGAGAAGGCTGCCATTGCCGCCGGCTACCGGTACATACTGGTTCATATCTTCGGGGGGGTCTGCCTCCTCGGCGGCATCATCCTGCATTACATGAGCGCCGACTCCCTGGCCGTTGGCCCCCTGGACAAGGACGGGAGCCTGGGGTTCTACCTGATCCTCATCGGAGTCATTTTCAATGCGGCGGTTCCGCCTCTGCATGCATGGCTCACGGACGCGTATCCGGAAGGCACGGTGACGGGCTCGGTTTTCATGTCGGCCTTCACGACCAAGACCGCGGTGTATGTGCTGGTGCGGGTTTTCCCCGGAACCGAGCTTCTGGTGTGGATGGGGACCATCATGGCTCTGTATGGCGTCGTTTATGCCGTTCTGGAAAACGATGCTCGTCGGCTGCTGGCCTACCACATCATCAGCCAGGTGGGGTACATGGTGGCCGGTGTGGGAGTCGGAACGGATCTGTCCCTGAACGGCTCGGTCTCCCATGCGTTTGCCCACATCCTTTACAAGGGGCTTCTTTTCATGGGCGCCGGGGCGGTCATCATGATGACGGGCCGACGGAAGCTGACCGAACTGGGGGGGCTGTATAAAACGATGCCCATCACCCTGGTTCTGTACATGATCGGGGGGTTTGCCATCTCGGCCTTCCCGCTCTTCAGTGGATTCGTGACCAAGTCCATGGTCGTCTCGGGAGCCGCTTACGACCATCGACCCGTCGTCGCGCTCCTGCTGACCATGGCCTCGGCCGGTACGTTCCTGCATACGGGCCTGAAACTGCCCTACTACATGTTTTTCGGACAGGACTCCGGTATCCAGGCCAAGGAGCCTCCGATCAACATGCTCATCGCCATGGGAATGGCGGCATTCCTGTGCATCGGGATCGGCGTCCTGCCCGGACCGCTTTATGCCCTGCTGCCGTACCCGGTGGACTACCATCCCTACACCGGGGACCATGTGACCAGCGCACTGGGCATCCTGCTCTTCACCGGTCTGGGATTCTTCATGCTGCTGAAGAAGCTGGATCCCGAGCCCACCATCAGCGTGGATACGGACTGGGTTTATCGCAAGGGCAGCAAGGTCTTCATGTGGTTTGCCAGGAAGCCCATGGCCGAGACGGACCAGTACGTGGGAAACATCTATGATACCTGGATCACCCGGTTCACGCTCTTCTCTTCCGGTTTTTTGGCCCGAGTCATCGATGTTCGAGGGATTGATGGAATGGTCAACGGCGTCGCGGCGTTTTTCATGGAGCTCGCCGGCACGCTGCGGGTCACTGCGAGTGGTTTGGTGAGAAACTATGCGGTCACGATGCTGATTGGCGGCATCCTTATTCTCGGCTATTACCTCTTTGCATCCTTGATGAGTCTATGATGAATGTTTTAAATTTTCCAATCCTGTCCGTCATTACGTATTTGCCGCTGCTCGGAATCCTGGTGATCTGCCTGATCGACGGGAAGCGCCATGATTTGATTCGATGGGTGGCATTCCTCACCGGCGTCGTCACTTTTGCTATCTCCCTTCCCTTGTACTTCTCGTTTGACGCCAGCTCGTGGCGGATGCAGTTCGTCGAGGACATCCCATGGATCGCCCAGTTCGGGATCCGTTACCACATGGGGATCGACGGAATCAGCCTGCTCCTGGTGCTGCTCACCACCTTCCTCTCCCCCTTGGCCTACCTGTCCACGTGGACGGCCGTGGATAAGAGCGTGAAGGGCTACATGGTGTCCCTGCTCTTTCTGGAAACAGGGATGATCGGGGTTTTCTGCGCTCTGGACTTCATCCTGTTCTACGTCTTCTGGGAGATCATGCTGATCCCCATGTATTTCATCATCGGGATCTGGGGTGGCCCCAGGCGGATTTACGCGGCTGTCAAGTTCTTCATCTACACGATGAGCGGCAGTGTGCTGATGCTGGTGGCTATTCTGGTGCTCTGGTACATGCACTATGACGTGACTGGTGTGTCGACGTTCGACATCTTGACCTACTACAACATGGGTTTGCCCTCGGGCGTTCAGATGTGGCTGTTCATGGCCTTCTTTCTGGCCTTTGCCATCAAGGTCCCCATGTTTCCGTTCCACACCTGGCTTCCGGATGCCCACGTCGAGGCTCCCACCGCCGGCAGCGTGATCCTGGCCGGGGTTCTTCTCAAAATGGGGACGTACGGTTTCCTTCGGTTCAGCCTTCCCATTTTCCCACAGGCCAGCATCGAATTTATACCGGTGGTCATGACCCTGTCGGTCATCGGCATCATCTACGGCGCGCTGGTCTCGCTGGCACAGGATGATATCAAGAAGCTGGTGGCTTACTCCAGTGTCAGCCATCTGGGGTATTGCATGCTGGGGATGTTCGCTCTGAACCCGGAGGGGGTCAAGGGGAGCATCATTCAGATGGTCAACCACGGACTCAGCACCGGCGCGCTCTTCATGATCGTCGGCATGCTTTACGAGCGACGGCACACACGATTGATTGCGGAATACGGTGGAATTCTGAAGGTCATGCCCATCTTCGCTGCCCTCTTCCTGCTGGTTGCGTTTTCCTCCATGGGGGTTCCTGGTCTGAACGGGTTCATTGGAGAGCTTCTGATCCTCATCGGCGCATTCAAGGCATCGGTGGGGTTTGGGCTCGCGTCGACCCTAGGACTGATGCTGGGAGCGATGTACCTCCTCTGGATGTATAAACGCGTCATGTATGGAGAGATCACCAAGGAAGAGAACCGAAGCCTCAAGGATATGACGAAGAGGGAATACGCATACCTGTTGCCCATCATTTTCTTCATTGTGTGGATAGGCGTGTACCCAAAGCCCTTCCTGGACAAGATGGACGTGTCGGTTCAACATCTGCTGGAAATCGTGAGCCAAAAGGGATCGGTTGGAGCGGATGCACAGGAAAGCACTCGGCCCAATGCCAGTTACGCCAACGGAAACCTTGTACGGATTGCCGCGGATCAGAGGCGATAGCTTATGGAACAGGTAATGGCAACAATCAAACTGAGCGCTTTGTACCCCGAGATCATTCTGGCATGCTTCGCCTTTCTTGTCCTGTTGCTTCAGTCGGTCAATGATGCTCGGTTCAAGGCCGGATACGGCTACTTGAGCCTCGTGGGCGTATTGGCCGCTGTGGTATTCGTGGCGAGCGAACCGTCGAGCTTTGCCGCGCGGGCGGTGGAGTATTCGTTCAGCGGCATGTGGGTGGTGGATAATTTCAGCCGGTTCTTCAAGCTGATTTTCCTGCTGGGGACTGGCCTCACCATACTCATCTCGATGAAATACCTTGACACCGAGAGGATGAATCACGGCGAATATTTCGTGCTTGTCCTGTTCGCCACGGTGGGAATGATGATCATGGCCAGCGGGGCCGAGCTGATCACCATTTTCCTGGGTCTTGAGCTGATGTCGGTGTCGCTGTACGTTCTGGCCGGGTATACTCGGACGAGGACCATGTCCAACGAATCCTCTCTGAAATATTATGTGCTGGGGTCGTCCGCCGCCGCCTTTCTGCTCTACGGCATCGCCTTCATCTACGGATCCACGGGAACGACCGAGATCAGGGCCATCTCCAGAGCCATGGCCTCCTCCGGGTTCCAGAGCGCGACGCTCATCATGGGCATGGGGCTTCTGGTCATCGGGTTTGGGTTCAAGGCCGCGCTGGTTCCCTTTCACATGTGGACACCCGACGTCTATGAAGGGGCCCCCGCGCCGGTGACAGCTTTCATGTCTGCCGGTCCCAAGGCTGCCGCCTTCGCTGCGTTCCTGCGAATATTCCTGGAGGCTCTGCCGAGCCTTCAGGTGGAATGGGTTGCCGTCATCTGGATCATGGCTGCCCTCACCATGACGGTGGGAAATGTGATCGCCCTGGTTCAGGACAACATCAAGCGGATGCTGGCCTATTCGAGTATCGCTCACGCAGGTTATCTGCTGGTTGCTTTTCTTGCGGCCGGTGAGCTTGGGGTCACCAGCATTCTTTACTATACGCTGGCCTACACCTTCATGAATATCGGAGCCTTCGCGCTGATCACGGTGCTGGGAGGAAAGGGCGAGGAGAGGGTCTCCGTCCAGGATTATCGAGGCCTGGGCTATCGGTACCCCATCGCCGCCATTGCCATGAGCCTGTTTCTGTTTTCTTTGGCGGGAATACCGCCAACAGGAGGGTTCATGGGTAAGTTTTACATCTTTTCCGCGGCCATCAAGGAAGGTTATGTTGGGCTGGCGATCATCGGGGTCCTGAACAGCGTGGTGTCGGTCTACTATTACCTGAGGGTGACCGTGGCCATGTACATGGAGGAAGGGAGCGCAGACCAGGAAGGGGAGATGCCGGCGCTGGCCTTTTCTCCGACCCTGATTTTGGCCATTTTCATATCGGCTTACGGAGTGTTGTCTCTGGGGCTCTTCCCCTCCGGGTATGTCGCTATTGTGAAACAGTCGTTCCTGGCTCTGCAGTGAGCGGGGCGGAGTGAGAACGATGCTGGGTGACGGGTACGTTCGGAATATTCACGCCACGGGTCTCCACGGAAAAGGCAAATGCATATGAGTACCGTCAAACTGACGATCGATGGAAAGGAAGTGGCTTGCGTAGGGGGTGCGACCATTCTCGAGGCAGCGCGAGGTGCCGGGATTGAGATTCCCACCCTGTGCCACCACGAGAGGCTCAACCC
>JALOPI010000001.1 GCA_025453975.1 Syntrophobacteraceae bacterium | reverse complement strand
CGCACCCCATGCAGCTCAGACATGGCTTTCACCGCCATTCACTCGCCGCCGGCCTTGCTCAGCACGGCCAGGATTCCAACGGCCTTGAGCTCCAGGGCATCGAGCAGCTTCAAGCCCGCCGCATCCAGGGCAGCCTTCAGGTCAGAGCTTCGAAAGCGATCTTCCTCGGGATGCGCCAGCAGGTGCCTGGTGATGAAGTTTTGGTAGAGGGCCGGGTATAGCTCCTCGAGATAAAGGGATCCTCCCGGCTTCAACACCCGGTGGATCTCCGACACGGCGCGGCGCCAGTCCGGCACATGGTGGAGGACTCCATAGCAGAACACCGCGTCCATGGATGCGCTCGCATGGGGCAGGGATTCCAGGTCGCCGACGTAGAAGGAAATCTTGGAGCGGAGGGAGGGAGCCACATACCTCATTCCCCTTCGAATCATTTGATGATCCAGATCCATCGCGCAGACGTGAGCCGGCCCCAGTTGCTCGACGGTGAGCACGGCCCCGGCTCCCCGGCCACATCCCACCTCAAGCACGACGTCCCGCGCCCGCAGGGGCTTCACCCTGCCGAACCATCGCACGTGGAAGCCCTGCTCCAGCACCCTCACCGGGTTATTGACCACCCACCGCTCCGCCCAGTTGAGCTTCATCCTCGACACCTCACTGCTTGATGCCGACATGGACGACGGCGATTCCGTCGGTGAGCCGGCGGTACCGAACCCGAGTGAATCCGATACGCTCCAGAATACGCTTCAGCTCATCGGCATCGGGAAACAACCGGATGGATTCGGGCAGATAGGTATAAGCGGGCTGCGATCCCCCCAAGACTCTGCCGACGGCTGGCATGATGGTGAAGGAGTAGAAATCGTACAGGGCGGCGAACCAGGGCGTGACGGGGTGCGAGAACTCCAGGCACATCAGCTTGCCGCCAGGCTTGAGCGCCCGATGCATCTCCCGGAACCCCTCCTCCATGTGGGTGAGGTTGCGGATCCCGAATCCCACCATGGCGGCATCGAAGCTGCCATCCGCGCAGGCCAGCACCTCCGCGTCGCCCTGGATATACTGGACCTTTCGACCATGGGGCGAGGCGTGCACCTTGGGAAGACCGGTCACCATCATGGCCCAGTTGATGTCATAGAGGACGATGCTCCCCGAAGGCCCCACCACCTCAGCCGCCAGGAGCGCCAGGTCGGCCGTGCCTCCACAGAGATCCAGGACACGGTCTCCCGCTCTCAGATCCATCATTCTGACGGCGATGCGCTTCCAGATGTGATGGGTCCCCAGGCTCAACAGGCTGTTCATGAAGTCGTACCTGGACGCCACCGTGTTGAAGTGGCGGCGCACCCATTCCGACTTGTCCTTCACCGGCACCTGGAGATATCCGAAGTGGGTCTTGTCCTGCCCTTGGGAGGCTCCGCCGGGCGGGTCGGAGGGAGTGTGAGATGAGACGATTGCCATGGGCTTCAAGCATTTCCCAGGGAGCACTCCGCATCCCCGGGATGAAGCGGAGGGGGGGCTGCGCTGACACTGCTCCCTGCCATGAGGTGTCCGTCAGTCCAATCCATGGGATGGCGGCACCGGCCGAAATTCCATCCGGCGGAAGGGAATGGGCCGGCCCACTGCCCCCAGGCCCCTCCCCACCATGCCCCAAGCAGGCATGCCCCAGGCCAACAGGACGCTGCCTCATGCGGGGTAGCTGTCGATCGGGCACCCCGACCTCACAGATGGAGCCTAAGCGGGCTTCACCACCAAGCCGGTGCGGATGCATCGGGTACAGGCCCGAACACGCCGAACCGAGCCGTCACGGTCCAGGTGTCGAACCGACTGCAGATTCGGCTGCCACACCCGCTTGGTTTTGTTGTTGGCGTGGCTCACGTTGTGACCCACCTGCCGCGCCTTCCCACAAAAGTCGCATTTTCTGCTCATGGCCAGGAATTCCTTCACTTCCTTCCCCGCGGGCCGGAGAATCATCTGCCGAACCGGGGAAGCTCACCTCAAGTTCATTTCACCAAAGGATCCTTTCAGGGGGCGCCATCGATGCTTCCACTCGCCCCCCGCAAACGGAATGGAGGCCGGACCCCGATGGGGCTCGCCTCCCGGAATTGAGCGAAACGTTCATTTAGCACAGGAGGATGGAGCCGGCAAGCGGTTTTCCCAATGCCCTCCTCCCGCGCCCGACCGCCCCGCTCTCCAATGAATGGCAGGATTCACCCCCCTGCGGGGAAGGCCCCGCCCGGGATTATGCCCTTCGCCGGCCGGCTCCAAGGCTATATACCGCGGATGATGGCCCTCAGCCTCCGCCGATCCGCATCTGAAAAGGAACGGTCCCGGTAGTAAATCTCCTGGAAGCCCTCGGCGAAGCGGGCCGCGCGCATCCGGATCGCATCGTCGCCGATTCCCGCCACGAGCTCGTCGAGACCATCCGACGGCCCTTTGACGTAACCCCGTTTTTTCATTCGACGCACGAATGCATCGATGAGCTTTCTCTCAGGCCCCTTCCGGCACATGGAGAGCAGGAGCATGAACAGGATCATGGCCACAGCCCCTCCCCCGATGATCCCCACATCCCTCATGGTCAGCTTCCCGACAGCCCAGCTCAGGCCCCGATTCCTCCAACGGTCCCTCATTCCCCTCAGGATTCGAAACTGCTGCTCCAGGTCATAGTTGATGACCAACTTGATCCAGTAATGGTTGAACGTGTCCATGAGCACCCTCACGCGCCCCAGCACCTCCATGGTGCCGGCCTGGTCTCCCGGCTCCAGGGTCGAGGGCGTCGGATCGAGCCTCAGCCACCCACGACCGTCCACCAGGGCTTCAACCCAGACGTGGGCATTTTTCTGCCTCACGAGGTAGTAGCGCCCGGAGGGATTGTAAAGCCCACCCCGATAACCTCCCACCAGACGCGCCGGAACACCCGCCATCCGGAGCATCACCCCCAGCGCCGAGGCGAAATACTCACAGTTTCCGCGATGGTGCACCATGATGAAGTCCTCCAGCGGCGTGGAAGAGACGGGCAAGTCTTCCAGGGTGTAGGAAAACCCTCCGTTGCGCAGGTGGTTGAAGATCGCCACCACCTTATCCCGGCTGGTGTGCGCGGGCGTCAGGCGGGCCACCAGCTCCCGAATGCGGGGTGAAAAGCCGTCCGGAAGCTGCAGGAGGTTAGGGTCCAAGCCGTCGACATCAGGCCCCATGGGGAGGGGTCGGGGGCTGGAGTCGACCCGGTAGCGCATCCGTTCCACGATGGCGTCGCGAAGCTGCGTCACCTCCCGTTCGCCGCCGCGATCGTGGATCCGCATGGAGACAGGACGGTCCAGGCCGAACAGGGATTTGCCGCCATAAGGCTCCAGATAAACGACCTGCTCGATCCACTCGCCATTTTCGGCTCGGTGCGTGTCCACCCATCCCGGGCGGCTGCTCTTCCAGGCACTGCCCTCAAACACATCGAGCACGACTCCCCGCCAGTACAGGTGCTGGTCATCGATGGCGTCCATTTCCGCCCGGAAGATCACGCTCTCATCCTCCTGGATGGCCGCCACCTGCCCCAGGGTGATGGAGTCGCTGAAGCCGGTCCTGGCCCCGGAGGGCTTGTTGAGAAAAGTCAGCAGGGGATAGTCAGTGCGGGGAAGAATGACGAAAAACAGGCCACTGGCCGGGATGGCGAGGGCGCAGATCAGCGCGCCCTGGAGAAGGCACTGGGTGATGCGCTCTCGCTGGAGCACCAGGTCCGGGGCTCGCGAATGAAACGTCAGGCAGACGAGGGCCAGCGTGGCCCAAAAGGCCAAGAGCACGTAATGAGCCAGGAAAGCAGCATGGATGGAGAGGAGCGATGCCCCCACCAAAAGAAACGCACAGAGAGCCAGAATCTGCAGATGATCTCGATTTCGCTTCTCCTCCAGCAGCTTGATGCCCACGAGGACGAGGAGCGCGTCGAGAACGGGCTCCACCAGGAAGTCCAGGCTGGACCGCCCGAAAGCAACCGCCAGGACGCCGAGGGAGATCAGGTTGAGGAGCCATCTCGGCGCCGCCCGGACCCGGCTGAAATCCCTTGCAGCCCCGGCAGCGAACAACAGCCAGAACCCCGCGGTGGAAGCCCAGCTGGCGTGGCGTGCCACGGCCAGGTAGCCGAAGCCCGCGCAGGCGTAGATCACCGCATTGGTCAGATCACGAACTCGGATCATAGAGAGCCAGCCTCTCGAGGATCAAACGCCGGTGCGCCCGGGAGACGCCGGGGCGGATGGTCTCGCCTCCCAGGAGCAGCCCGACGGGAACCCCCGTTCGCAGCAGCCGGAGCACCCAGTAGGTCGCACAGCTCAGCAGCCGCTCCAATTCTTCCTTCCTCGGCCGGTCCATCTCCAAAATCACCGGCTTCTCTTCCATGGCCCCAAGCTCCCTCGTCTTGAGAGACCCCGTCTTGGCCGTCAGCTTCCAGCTGATGTACTTCAGGGGATCTCCTGGAACATAATCCCGGATCGACAGGATGTCGGAATCATAACCCGCCCGGTCCGCGGGCACGTCCCCCGACCTTCCACGGGCGTCCCCCGACAGCATGCGTGGATCACACCGAACAGGCCTGGGAAAGACCAGGACCTCGGCCTGATAACCCAGTGTCCTGAACCGAATGAAGAAATTGAAGGGAAAAGACGAGCTGATCCGGATCCCCGCCAGGGAGTGGACTCCCCTTCCGCCGAAAACGACGGGAATGTGCACGACTTCCTCCGAGCGAGCCCCGACGAAGGGAAAGAGAACCTCGGTCTCGTTGAGGGACACCGTCAAGAGGAACGCGGGCCACCAGCGCCTGCGGCACTTCAGCTTGACTCCGACCAGCGTCTCCACTCCCGCGAAGACCTCCTCGGGGAAAACCAGCTCGACGTCGAGCTTTCTCAGATTATTCCTGCCGAAGAAGCCGGATACCAGCATGTAGCTGAGGAGGGCGGACACGATGAGGTAAACGAGGTTATTGCCCGTGTTCACGGCGGAAAAACCGATGATCACGGTGAGGGTGATGTAGAGATACCCCGCCGTGTTGATCCGGATCACGTGGGCACGGGAACGCTTGCCAGGATCGATCGTATGATCTCCTTCTTTCCGGCCGTCTCGTACTCCTCCCGGAAAATGACCCGGTGAGGAATGACGAACTCGGCCACGGCTTTGACATTCTCGGGATTCACGTAATCCCTGCCTCCGAAATACGCATCCGCCTTGGCCGTGGTGACCAGCGCGAGGGCACCCCGGGTGGAGAGCCCCGAAGCCAGATAGTCGCTGGAGCGCGTGGCCTCGATGACGTCGAGGAAATAGTCCAGCATCCGATTGGACGACTCGGAGACGTGAACTCCATTATGAATGGTCTCCTGGGTCGCGACCACCTGCTCCAGGGTCATGATGGGCTCCACCGAGTAGATCTCCCGCCGCTTGCTGCCTCCCCTCAGGATCTCCCGCTCCGCCTCCCGGGAGGGATAGCCGATGCTGATCTTCATCATGAACCGGTCCATCTGGGATTCAGGGAGAGGAAAGGTCCCGAACTGCTCGACGGGATTCTGGGTGGCGATGACGAAAAACGGGCGCGGCAGGTCATAGGTACGCCCTTCGATGGTGACCTGCTTTTCGCCCATGGCCTCCAGAAGCGCGCTCTGAGTCTTGGGTGTCGCCCGGTTGATCTCGTCCACCAGCACGATGTGGTTGAAAATGGGGCCGGGACGGAACTCGAAGACCCCCTGGCTCTTGTCATAGATGGAGAGCCCGGTGATGTCCGACGGGAGCAGATCACTGGTGCACTGGATGCGGCCGAAGGTCAGTCCCAGGATCCTGGCGAGTGCCACGGCCAGCGTGGTTTTCCCCAGTCCCGGGAGATCCTCGATGAGCAGGTGCCCCCTGGAGAAAAAGCAGATGAGGGCGAGACGAAGGGCCTTTTCCTTGCCGTGAAGGTACGGCGCAAGGGTTCTCAGGGCACGAGCGATGTTCTGGTTCTGGGGTTGCTGGAGCACCGGGGGAAACCTCTCCATCGTGTCGAGAACGGCACGTGGAACCGAGTGTTCAGGTCGACCTCCACTATCTCCAGTGTCTGCGCACCCCTGCCCGAAGGGCCTTTGCGACGAGCCCCCACCCGGCCGGTCCCCTAAACCAGGCGCACCGGAGGAGCACCGGATTCACGGGCAACGATCTCGCCGATGGAATAGGCCTTCTGGCCCATGGCATTGAGCAGCAGGATGACTTCCTGGGAGATGCCGGGCTCGATCACCAGGATCAGCCCGATGCCGTTGTTGAAAACGTGATACATTTCCTCGTCCGGGATACCGCCGTTTCGCTGCAGAAAACCGAATATGGGCGGCACTTCCCAAGTTCCCCTGTGGATGACGGCCTGGCAGCCCTTGGGCAAAATGCGCGGGATGTTGTCCCAGAATCCGCCGCCGGTGATGTGAGCCATGCCGGCGATGGCATGCTTGCGCATTGTCCGGAGCACAGGCTCGACATAGATTCGCGTCGGCTTTAGGAGCTCATCGGCCAGCGTGCGTCCGCATTCGGGAATCACATGATCCGGGGGCAGCTTGAGCTGATCCAGCACGATACGCCTCACCAGGCTGTACCCGTTGGAATGCAGCCCGCTGGAGGCCAATCCGATGAGCCGGAATCCAGGCCGGATGGTGGACCCGTCGATGATGTCGCAGTTATCCACCAAACCCACGCCGAAGCCCGCCATATCGTACTCGTCGGCCCGGTAGAAATCGGGCATTTCCGCCGTCTCTCCCCCGATGAGGGAGCAGTTGGCCTCCTTGCACCCGGCCACGATTCCGGCGATGATCTTCTCGACGCGGTCCAGATTCAGACTGCCCATGGCCAGGTAGTCCAGGAAAAAGAGAGGCCTGGCGCCCTGCACCACGATGTCGTTGACGCACATGGCCACCAGGTCGATACCCACCGTGTGGTGGATGTCCGCCCAGAAAGCGATCTTGAGCTTCGTGCCCACGCCATCCGTCGAGGAGACCAGAACCGGGTGCTTGAGCTCGTTGCAGTTGACCGAATAGAGACCCCCGAATCCTCCGATGTCGGTGATCACACCGCTGTGAAACGTGCTGCGAACCAGAGGCTGAATCCTTTTGACCAGCTCATTGGCCTTGTCCAGATCGACACCGGCGTCCCGGTAGAGACTCTTTTCCATGGATCCCCAAGCACTCCTGGCAGGTGAGACACCATCCAATCAAGCATTTCCGATGAATTCACACTATCAAACATACAACACTTTCAGACGGCACACCAAGACTCAAAACACCCGGATCCCCAAAAAGCAGGGTGAGGAGACCACCATCAGCCTCCTGGACGACGTCCCGCCCCGCGTTGTTCTCGGCGGCGAATCATGTTAGATAGCGCAGACGTCAGCGGAGGGTCTGATGAGCGAGCATGACAGCGTGAGGCGGCTGGCCGCCATGGGATTGGCCAGCGTTCTGTTTTTCATGGCCATGGGAGGCTTTTGGGCCGCCTTGGGAGTCTGGCTTTTCCTGAGGCTCCCCGGCAGCGCGGAAGTCCGGACGGTCCGAGTGGACATCACGCCGGGGATGAGCGCCCTGGCCATCGCCGATCGCCTCCACGGAGTCGGAGCCGTGTCGGACCCCCACGCCTTCTACTGGCTCTGTCGTTACCGATCCGCCGCCAATCGCATTCAGGCCGGTGAGTACGAATTCTCGGCTCCCCTCACTCCGGACCAGGTGCTCAACAAGCTCGTGCAAGGGAAAGTCGTTCTGCACCGGGTCACTCTGCCGGAGGGCTCCACCATCCGCGATGTGGCCAGCCTGCTGGATCAAGCCGGGCTGGCGCGGGAGTCCGAGATATCCTCCCTCGCCCGCGACGCTGATTTCATCCAATCCCTGGGAATGGCTCACCCGAGCCTGGAAGGGTACCTCTTCCCGGAGACCTATCACCACCCGAGGCATCAGAGCGCTCGAAACATCCTCAGAGCCATGGTCCAGCAGTTTCGACAGCACTTTACCGAGGAGATGGCGCAAAGAGGCCGGGAGCTGGGGATGAGCGTCCACCAGGTGGTCATTCTCGCCTCCATGGTGGAAAAAGAGGCAGCCGTCGACGAGGAAAGACCACTGGTCGCCGCTGTTTTCCTCAATCGACTCCAAAAGGGCATGCCTCTCCAGAGCGATCCCACGGCCGTTTACGACATGGAGGATTTTTCGGGCCCCATCCTTTCGGGTCACCTCAAGCGGCAGAGTCCCTACAACACTTACCAGGTCAGGGGGCTTCCCATCGGCCCCATCTGCAATCCGGGGCTCCGGTCCCTGGAAGCCGTGCTCCGTCCGGCCAGGGTGCCCTATCTCTACTTCGTCAGCAATCTCGACGGCACCCACCGTTTCTCCAGCACCCTGAGCGAGCATCAGGAAGCCGTCTCCCAGTACCGGGAGAAATCGAGGAAGCCCCCCGGAAACGGCGAAGGCTCCTCCGCGGCAGCTGGCTCGAATCCGGCGGACGATTCCTCCAAACCTCGAGCCCAGGAGCCTTGATCCCGTGAGCCAGCCCGCCAGGCTGACAGCCCGCTTGGCGCCCCATCTTGCGACCTATTCCAGACAGGGAGAGCGCCCCATGACAGGCCCGGCTCCATCCGTGGCAAGCATCGTGCTGGCTGCAGGCAAGGGCAGCCGCATGACCGGATACTCCGGCAACAAAACCCTCCTGCCCCTCATTCCCGAGGAGAGCCCCTATCGAGGGCGCCAGCCCCTGCTCCTCGAGGTGCTGGGGAACCTCCCCCCCGGCCCGGCGGGCATCGTGGTCAACCACTGCGCGGACGATGTGCGCCAGGCCACCAGGCACCTGCCGGTGACCTATTGCCATCAGCCCTCCACCAACGGGACCGGAGGCGCTCTCCTGGCGGCACGCGATTTTATCGAAACCGTCCGCTCGGAATCGGTGGTCATCACCATGGGGGATGTCCCCCTGATCCGGCGGGAGACCTATGCCAGGCTCGTGGAGCAGATGGAATCGTTTTCCATGGTCCTCCTTGCCTTCACTCCGCGTGACAGGGCCCAGTACGGCATGCTGGAAGTGGAGGGGGACCGGGTTCAGCGCATCGTCGAATGGAAGTACTGGAAGGATTACCCCCAGGCCAGGCAGGATCAGCTCAGGTTCTGCAACGCCGGGGTTTATTCGGTCCGACGCCCTGCCCTGGTGCGTTACCTCGACCGGCTGGAGGCCATGCCCCACACGGTGACCAAACAGCGGGGCCAGGAATGGGTGGAGATCCACGAGTATTTTCTGACGGACCTGGTGGAGCTCATGAGCCAGGACGGTCTTGCCGTGAGCCTGGTGGTCGTGGATGACAGCGAAGTGACCGGGGTGGACACGCCCGAGTCGCTCCAGCGGGTGCAGAACGCATTCGCCGCGAGAGATGGAAGGCCGGTTCGTGGTCTTTCTACTGGGTCAGGCTGATATGCTTCACTTTCAACGGTTCCTGCACGCTGTCCAATCCCGCGGCAACCGTTCGCAGGGTCGAAAAAGCCTCCGCCCTTGCGATTGGCGGAAGTGAAGGCTTTGACCCTCAACGATCATGGCTCCTGGCTTCCAGCGTGAAATGACACGCGTCGGGGCGCAGGCGTCACGATGCAGGTCGGGGTCCTTCCATCCAGGCCCAGTAGCGGTCACCGTGGCGACCCACCTGGATTGGGATTCCGAAGGCATTCCCGAGGATCTCCGGTGTCAGAACGACCTCTTTGGGTCCCTGAGCCAAACACCTTCCATTTTTGAGCAGCAGGACGTTCTCAAAGACCGGCACGATCTCCTCGAGATGGTGCGTGACCAGGATCATGGCGGGACCCGCGGGATCCGAGCCCAGCTCGACGAGACTCCTCAGAAGATGCTCCCGGGCCACCAGGTCAAGCCCGGCGCAGGGCTCGTCGAGTATCAGGAGGCAGGGGTCGTGAACGAGGGCCCGGGCAATGAGCAAGCGCTGCTTTTCGCCCTGGGAGAGGACCGAGTAGGGGGAGTCCAGGATATGCTCGCAGCCCAGGCGACAGGCCAGGTCGCGGGCCCTCCCATAGTCTTCCTCCCTGGGAGGCTCATAGATGCCGATGGAAGCGAGCCTGCCGCTGACGATGAGGTCGAGGGGACGCTGGGACGGAGGAAACTGAGCACCGAGGAACGACCCGACCCAGCCGATGCTCTTGCGAAGCTCCCGGAGATCGGTTTGGCCGAATCGCTGACCCAGCACCGTCACCTGGCCGCTGGAAGGCCAGAGGTAGCCGGCCAGAAGCTGCAGAAGCGTCGTCTTGCCCGATCCGTTGCCCCCCAGCACCACCCAGTGATCCCGCGAGCCCATTCTCCAGCTCACCCGGTCCAGTATGGCCCGGCGGCTCCGAACGAATGAAACCTCATCCAAAACGATCCAATCCTTCAACACCCGATTCTCCGCCGCACCATCCGGGCGCGGCCCACGGAAGCCGGAAGCCCGCCTTTCACGACAACTCCGCATCCCAGACCAGAACCACCTTGCCGAAGTGGCTGCCTTCCTTGAGGATGCGGTGCGCCTCCTCCACACGGGCCATGGGAAGAACCCTGTGGACGACAGGCTTCACCAGTCCCTCCCGCGGCCAGGGCAGCACCTGGGCCTCAAAGCCTCCAATGATCCCGGCTTTTTCCGGGTTGGACCGGCTGCGGAGCACCGAGCCCATGACTCGCAGACGCTTACCGAGGATCAGATCCAGCGGGATTTCCCCCCGGCTTCCCCCCATGAGCCCCATCAGTACCAGCCGTCCGCGCGTCTTCAGCAGCCTCAGATGTTTCTCGAGATAGGGGCCTCCGACCCAGTCGAGGACCACGTCGACTCCGCCGCCACGGCTGAATCGCATCAGCCGCTCTTCAAAATCCTCCGAGAAGCCAAGATTCGAGGGAATCCCGAGGAGCTGATCCCCCGCAATCGTCAAATATCTGGCATACCCGCCGCCAGGGACGATGCCGAACACCCGATCTCCCACACACCAGTGCTCCATTTCCGGGGATACACCCACGATGGAGCCGGCAAAGTCCAGGCCCAGAACACGGGAAGCCCCCGGCGGCGGGGGATACAGCCCGCGCCGCTGCAGCAAATCCGCACGGTTCACCGAGCAGGCCTCGACCTTCACCAGGACTTCCCCGCTGCGGAGCCCGGGGCGCGGGACCATTTCGAGGACGAGGGGATTCCAGGATCCACGAGGCCCTTCCTCGCGAGCCAGTACCGCGGGCATGACGTCCGGGATCATTCGAGCTCCTGGTGCTCGGCGAAGGAGTGATGCGTCTGGCCGGCGACGATGATGTGATCGTGAACCTGGATATCCAGGTCGTTCAGGAGCCTCTTGAGCCGCCGGGTCAACTGGCGGTCGGCCGATGACGGGTGGGGATCCCCTCCAGGATGGTTGTGAGCCAGGATCACCGCGGTGGCCCTGTGCTTCAGGCAGGCTTCCACGACCAGGCGCGGAAAGACCGCCGTGCGGTTGACACTCCCCCGCTGGATCTCCTCGGCGGCGATGAGAGCATTTTGGCTGTTCAAGGCAAGGATATAGAAGACTTCGGACCTCTCGGTCCCGAGGAGCGAGTAGAGATACCGCACGGCGTCCTGGGTGGAATGAAAAGCTTCGCTCCGCTTCCAGCGATCTTGAAGATAGCGGTCCATGAGCCTGGGAAGCATGGTGAGGAGCACCGACGCCCGGCTTCCCACCCCGTCAATCTCCCTGAGGTGGGCAAGGGGTGCATCGACCACCGCCGAGAGACTGCCGAATCGAGCGATGAGCTCCTTGGCCAGGGGCTTCACGTCGCGGCGCGGAATGGCGTACGATAACAGCAACTCTATGACCTCGTGATCGTGGAAGCCATGGAGTCCGCTCTGCTCGAACC
Source organism: Syntrophobacteraceae bacterium (assembly GCA_025453975.1). Lineage (GTDB taxonomy): Bacteria > Desulfobacterota > Syntrophobacteria > Syntrophobacterales > Syntrophobacteraceae > JALOOX01. The sequence goes on along the minus strand of JALOPI010000001.1, from coordinate 158,533 downwards.
GCTCGCGCAATCGCTGGCGATGGCCCTCGTTCATGGGGTTTGTTCCACTATCGCGAAGGGAGCGTTCAATGAATGCTAGCGCCCCTGCATCGCCACTTTTTCCCGCAGTCGGCTGAGCAGGCTGTCGAACGATTCGCTCGCCAGAATAGAGTTGAACTGCTGACGATAGTTGTTGATGAAGCTGATTCCCTCGACCACCACGTCGTAGACCTTCCATTCCCCGCCTTCGAGGAGCAATCGGTATTCGACGACGATATCGCTTTGACGGTAACCCACCAGCCGAGTCTTCACCAAGGCGTAGCGGCCCTCGATGGTCTCTCCGTCGTATTCGACCCTCTCGCTGTTGCTGCCCTTGTAGCTATCCACTCGATCCACGTAAGTGTTGAAAAGCAGCTCCTTGAAGAGGTCCACGAACTCACGCTGCTTTTCGGGCGGCTGGTCTCTCCAGGGGCGCCCCAGGGCTCTCCTCGCCATCTCGCCGAAGTTGAAATACGCATCGACGATGCCGAACACCTCGTCCCTGCGATCCCGCAGGCTCGTGCTTTCCACGGCACGGCGATTTTTGAGCACTTCCAGGGCCCGGTCCGTCCCGGACTGAACCACTGCCAGGGGAGTCGCGGATGCTGATGTGGAAGCGGGGGCGCTCCAAACCAGAAGGTTCAGCATGAAAAGCACGCCGAGCACGGTCAGTGACCTAGAAAACACCGCTTTCATCTTCCTTTGTTCCTCCAACGGGGCAGAGTTTCAGATTGAGTCACGCTCTGGTCATAGAACGGAAACCACTCTAATTTTCCATATTTTAGCATCAAAAGTGGCACCTCACAGAGAAAATTCCGGCGGAGCCACATCGGGTCATCCATCATCAAGGTATGACCGTGGATCCATCCGGGCCAGACCCGCCGGACTTGACCCCGAACCCACGCGGGCCCCGGGGGCCCTGGCCTCCCCAGCAGGGCGCGGGGCTTCCACCGGCTGGGAGCAGCCACCCTCCTGAACAGTGAGGGCTCCCTCATCCCCGGGCATTTGCCGGCGGCTCATGAAGCCCCACAAGGCAGGATTTAAGCAAATCATGGACCATCACCTTCGGGTCCGGTGTGAAAAAACCCATGGATTACGATTCCGATCGGCGGCTGAAATCCCCGGGACAGCGTCATCAAAGGGCCAGCCTTTGCGATTTTCCTTTCCTTGGCCGAATTTTCATGTATTTTAGCTAAGATTTTCAAAGGTGTCACTCCGTGACCCCGGTGGGAAAAGCGTGGCAAACCTCCCGTGAATGCGGGGGTTTTTTTCTTTTTGGACCCGCAGCTGAAGGTACTCTTATGACCTGAGGATGTAGAGCAGAAGATGAAATCACTAGGAAAGCATTTGATCGTTGAGCTTTACGGTTGCTCATTCGAGCAAATTAATGACCTGGTGCAGGTGGAAAGGTCCTTGATCGAGGCTGTGGAGCTCTCCAGGGCCACCATCGTCAAGCCCGTATTCCATCGGTTTTCACCACACGGTGTCAGTGGCGTCGTCGTCATCGCCGAATCCCATTTCGCCATCCACACATGGCCCGAATACGGTTACTGTGCCCTGGATATCTTCACCTGCGGGGATCAGATCGATTCGGACTCCGCGCTCCATTTCATCAAAGACCGATTCAAAGCGGAAAACATGTCCATCATGGAGGTCCAGAGGGGGGTGCTCGACCTGCCTCCCCATCAATTGAGGCATAAGCCCTGATGCGGATGGATCCTCCTGCGAGCTATCGCTATCGCGAGACCCTTCCAGCGGCGATGGAGGAGATCGCCTACCGGTGCGAGCGCGTCGTCTTCCGCGGCCGATCCCGCTATCAGCGCATCGACATCGTGGATACCCTCGCCCACGGCCGCATGCTCTTTTTGGACGGCATCGCGCAGTCGGCGGAATCCGACGAGTTCATCTATCACGAGATGCTCGTCCACCCAGCCATGTTCAGCCAGTCCCGGCCGCGGTCGGTTCTGATCATCGGCGGCGCCGAGGGAGCCACGCTTCGCGAGGTACTGCTTCATCCGACGGTGGAGCGGGTGGTCATGGTGGACATCGACGCGGAGCTGGTGGAGGTCTGCCGAGCCCATCTGGCATCATGGCACCGGGGCAGCTTCGAAGACCCGCGGGTCGAGCTCGCGATTGACGACGGCCGACGATTCCTGGCGCGATCCCACGAGCGTTTCGACTGCATCATCCTCGACCTCAGCGACCCCGAGGAGGGCAGCCCGGCCCGGCTGCTCTTCACTCTGGAGTTCTACGGGCTCGTGCGGGATCGATTGAGCCCGGGGGGAGCCGTGGCGGTTCAGGGCGAAGCCATCGGCCCGGCAGACATCGCGCTCCATGCGCGGATCAAGAACACCCTGGACCGGGTGTTTCCCCGCGTCATGGCCTGCCCCTACACCCTGCCCAGCTTCCATCGGCCCGACGCCCAGATTCTGGCCACCATCGATCCTCACTGGTCGCTGGACGCCCTGACCCGGCGCATCGAGCTTTCGCCCATGGAGCTGAGGCATCTTTCGTCATCCTATGCCCGGGGGATGTTTCTCCTGCCCGCATATGTTGCGCGAGCTTATCTGATCCACAATAATATATTGACCGACCACGACAGCGGCGCCCCAGGCCACTCCTGATGCCCCAGTTCCGCGGGCGGGCTGCTCTGGGAATCGCCAGGGTCGATGACAGACCAGGGAGATCGTCGTCATGCCGATTTACGAGTTCAGGTGCCGGGATTGCGGCAAGAAGTCCGAGGTCATCACGTTCCGCGTTTCCGAGGAGGTCGCTCCCACCTGCGGCCATTGCGGGAGTGAAGCCATGTCAAGGCTCATGTCCAGGGTGCGCGTGCGCCTCTCGGAGGAAACCCGCATGGAGCGGCTGGCCGATCCCTCCCGCCTGGGAGGAATCGACGAGAACGATCCCAGGAGCATGGCCAAATGGATGAAGACCATGACCCAGGAAATGGGGGAGGATTTCGAGGGGGAGGACGTGGACGCCATGATCGAGGAGGCCATGGAAGAGGAATCCGGCGGCGGGGCGGCTCCTGGCGGGAGCCCCGCCGGTGACGACCTGTGAGCGGAGTTCGGGCTGGAGGGCAAGCATCCCGCAAAGGCTTGAAGCGCGCAGGCCGGCCCACTCCGGAAACGGATCTTCACGTCCTTCAAAACCGTGCGGTGGACAGAAACCGCTTTGTCGACCAACTGGGACCAGCCCGGTTGCCCTCGCGGGAAACCCTTTGATACCAAGCAGCCCGGCCACCTGGACCATCGATGGCGAGGCAGCGGGAGCCACGCTGGCTTCGCAGGTAGCCCGGTGTCTCCTCCTTTCGGAGGCGGATGCCATCGATCTCATCGATTTTGGGTCCGCCCAGGTGAACGGGCGCCAGGAGCGACTGCCGTCCCGCCTGGTGCAACGGGGAGATGTCGTTCAAGTGCACTGGCCTCGGCACGGCACCCGCCGGGCTTACGAGATCGATCCCCGCCGGATTCTGTTTCAGGACCGGGCACTTCTGGCGTACGACAAAGAGAGGGGCATCCCCAGCCAGCAGACTCCTTACGACGCCTACAACAACCTCTTCGCGGGACTCCTGCGTCACCTGGAGAGGGCGGGAGGCCGTCAGGCCTATGTGGGACTGCATCATCGGCTGGACCGCGATACCACCGGCGTGATGGTCTTCACCCTGGATCCCCGGGCCAACAGGAAGGTGGCCCAGGCCTTCGAGACGGGGCAGGTCGTCAAGGAATACCTGGCATGGATAGGGGGGCTCCCACCCTGGGAGACCTGGTGGCGCGAGGACGAGATCGGACGCCGGCAGGGTCACTACGCCACGGTTCCCAGGGGGCAGGGAAAACCGGCCCGGACCCGGTTCGAGGTCCTGCTGCGCCACGAGGGCCGCTCCCTGGTGGGAGCCTGGCCTTTCACCGGCCGGACGCATCAGATCCGCCTTCACCTGGCGGCATCGGGCTATCCCATCATCGGAGACCGGCTTTACGGCGGGAGCCCTTGGGACGGCCTGCTCCTGCACGCCCACCGGCTGAGCCTGCCGCACCCCGTCAGCGGGCGTGAACAGGATTGGACGGCCCCCATCCCCCAGGATTGGCCTGACCCTCGGCCGGCAGCCAGTCCAGATGCACGGCGCAGGTGAGCTCCTCAAGCTCCTCAAGCAGCTTGCGGGCAGACTCCCGGGCCTGGGCGAGGGATGCGAGCTTCCGGAGCCGGTTCTCACCCTCCCGCTGGCTTCGCTCCATGAGCTGACCGAAATCGAACCGAGCCACAACCGCCCGGCACTGAAAGGCTTCGAGCAGGTCGTGAATTCCCTGCTCCAGCAAAGGGCGCAGATAGTCCCTCTTGAAGGCTTGATGATAGAGCCGGAAGGCCAGGATCAGCTCGGCGCTGGTCTCGCTCTTCACCAGAGCCACCGCATCCTCGAAGCCTTCCCTGCCCCGCACCTCACCGGCCCCCCCGTGACAGGAGGACCCCACCCGCCCCTTGAGCTCCGCGAGCAGGCTCGACAGGCGCCCGAGGCCAAACTTCATCAACAGTATGGATCGGCTCACCGCCTCACGCTCGGGGAGAGCCCCGAAAGTCGGTGGAATCAGATACCGGGGCGCCGACCATTCCACATCTCCCGGACCGGTCGGGGTGCTCAAAGGAATGCCGTGGCGCTCCGCCTCGCTCCGGTACTCGTCCAAAGCCCTGGAATAGAGGGACCAGAAGGACCGGGAAGCCGATCGAAAGCGGGCCGCGAGAGCCCCCTCCTGCGCCCCCGCAAACGTGATGATGCGACCATTGGTCCGCTCCACCAGGTGCCGCGACACGGCCTGCCGGAAGCTCACATAGAAGCGGTGGAGCGACTTCACCAGGATTCTCGGATCGGAAAGCTCCCTTTCGTATCGTCCCTCCAAGGGAAAATGCTCCACCATCTCCAGAATCTCGCGGAGAAGCGGACCCTCTTCTGGATCGAAATACGCGTCCACAGCGCGGTCGAGGTCCTGTGCCAGGGAATCGGCCAGCCCATTGATGGCGCTGGTGAGGGTCTCGAGGGTGTCCTGGAGATCCCTTTGCCGGCTGCGTAGGTCAGCCACCGAGCGCTCGAGATGCTCCACATCGCGGTCCAGAAACTGCCGCTGAAGGGTGAGGGAGTCCACCAGGCTCGCGGCGACCATGCTGAGCCGGCTGAGACCCGTCGCACAGAGCAATCGAGCCCGCTGCTCACAGACTCGCCGCACCAGGTCCCGTCGAAAGCTCGCAAAACATTCATGGGTGAAGGTGTTCAGGCTCGCATCCCTGCTCCACCCGTCCATGCGGGATCTCTCGATGGCCGTAAAACCGGCACCCTGGGACTGCAGCAGGTGGTAGAGAGCCGAGAAAACATGGAGCCGGGGATGGGCCACCACCCAGCTCAGCTCTTCTCGGACGCGCTCCGCCGCACGGTCAATGTCCGCCGCGCTCGTGTGGGCATCCAGGTCGACATTCAGCACGAACAGGGTTTGCGGGGTCATTCGGAGCGTCCCCACAAGCTCGATGAGCTTGAAATCCGACTCCCGCAGCCCCATTCGACTGTTGATGACGTAGAGAATGAAATGGCTGCCCAGGAGATATTGCTGCACCTGCCCCAGGTGCAGGGGATTGGGTGAGTCGCTCCCCTGGCAGTCGGCAATCTCGATGTGATCCCCGAGCCATGGGATCGGCACGTGCAGCTCAACATCCTGAACATAGACCGCGCTGGATTCAGTCCCAACCCATCGCTGGTGCTCTGCGATGGAATGAGCGTCGAAGACTCGACGCACCACATCTTCCCCGATCATGCCCTGAACCGAAGGGTAACCTTCAAGCAGGCTGCCGAGCACCATGAAACAGGGGTCCAGGGCCCCCCGCCGCTGCTGCCATTCCCTCCGCATGCGGCCCCAAAGCTCCCTCAGGCGATCCCGGTCCTCTGGACGTCGAAGGTCCATCTCCTCCGTCCCTTGAACCTCATCCGTGAGAAACGGCAGCATCATCAAGGCTCGACCCAGCTCGTCGTGAATCTGCCCCCATGGCTTGAGGTCAGCCCAGCCTCCATATTCCGGGTGGGACTGAATGCGCGTGATGAAGGCGGTGGTGATGCCCGCGCCCCTTTTGAGGAGATCCCTTTGGAGGAGAGCATTGACGAGGGTGCTTTTGCCCGATTTGACGGACCCCACCACCGCGATGCGAAGGAGCTGATCCTCCAGTGAACTGCCCACCCTTGAGAGGGCTTCCCGCCAGCGGCCAGTTTGGGCGGGATCCACGAGGCTCTGCTCTTCGAGCCGCTGGATGCTCTCTTTCAGGATAAGCTCACGCTGGCAAACATTTTTTTTAAATTGCTGATAGGCGTTCATTCAAGGCTCTTCCAGTTCACGACGGCCCCGAGGGCAGTTTGAGACACCTATCCGGTCATCCATGGACGGAGCCGTCCCAGGGCACCCTTCCAGCAGGTGCCTGGCCCCCTGTCCCGAAGGGCGCAGCCTGCCGATGTTCACCTTACCAGGAAATTCCATGAAAAAACAAGGCGTGGTCGCGGCCCGGGGTCCGGGCAGAAGGCCTCGAACGGCCTTCCAGGCTTTTTCCCAAAGGATCCGAGAAGAACGCCCGAGGTGGGTGAAGCAGAAGTGCGGGTGGAGCGGAAATTGACAGCAGCTTGATCGATGTTTAGATTATTCACCTATTGATTTTCTTACAAGTCCGTTGCATCGAAACCTCGGGATCATCGAATTCTGAGCTTCCCGCGCCTTTTCCCCGGTTTGCACTGAAACCCCGCGATGGCTCGGCGCCCCCCTCACCAGCGGCGCCCTCATTCTCCCGAAGCTCGCATCACTCTCTCATGACGCCCTGTCGTCCCCGGCCTTGACCGGTCGTCCATCCATTGACATGGAGGGAAGTCATGAATACCGACGAGCTCCAGCAGCATTGCAGCCTGGATGCGGCGCAGTTCATCGTCCTGGCCGAAAAAGCCATGACCAGTGAGAGCCTCGAGAATTTCATGTCCTTTGCTCTTCCCTGGATTTCCCGCTTCGCCCACTCGCCGGCCGCATTCTTTTACGTCCATCCAAGACGCGATCCCCTGGACCGTCTGCACCATTGCGGTCTGGCACCCCGAGAGGTGGAGCTTGTCCAAAAAATCTGCCGGGCGGAGCTTGACCGATGGATCACCAGCTTGGCCCCCCAGTGCTCCGGTGACGAGGGCACCCCTCCCGGCATCGTCTCGGATTACTGGCTCTGGCCCATGCGCGAGCAGCGAGGGGTCGTCGGCCTTCTGGGCATCGTGCCTTCCGCGCGCTCGTACCATCTGCCTTCACACATCTGGGACGACCTGATTCATTTTCTGGGACACGCCATGGGCTCCCTGATGGATCGCGCTTCCATGTCGAGGCAGGTGGCTTATCTCAACACTTATCTCACGGTGAGCACCTTGCTGGCCCAGTCGGTGGAGCTCCAGGAGCTCATGGAGACGATTCTTTTCTTCTGCACCGACGTGGTCCTGGCTGAAGAAGCCTCGGTACTGCTCCTGGACAAGGCGAGCGCGAGCTTCGTCTTTTACCAGACCGAAGGCGCCTCCAGGTCCGTCCTGAGCGGCAAGACATTTCCGGCGGATGCGGGCATCGCCGGGGCGGTATTGAGCAGCCGCAAGTCCGAAATCATCAATGAAGTCCAGGAGGATTCACGCTTTTACCCGCGCTTTGACGCTGAATCGGGCGTGCAGACCCGGAATATGATCGCCATCCCCCTGGTGACAGGGGACGAGCCCGTCGGGGTACTGGAGGTGATCAATAAGGCGGGAGGACTCCCCTTCACTGATGACGACCATCTCCTCCTCCACTTCATTGCCGACGAGATCGCCTTCGCCATACGCAATGCCCGGCTCTTCGATTACGTGGTGAAGAGCTACTGCAAGCAAAAACAGGGGCTGAATTCGTGCGAAGGCTGCCAGCGCCCCCTCGGCTCATGGACCCCCTGCGTCAAATATCGCCAGGGCATCTCCTGACAGTCGAAGGGCGATGGCGGCGTCCAATCCCCGCGGTTCGGTCCATGAGGACGTCCTCGCTTCCGATGGACTTCACCAGCACCGAACGGGTCCCACATCCAGATGCACGAAATCGTCGTAGGAGCCCACCCCGCCGCCGCAGAAATCCCTGGCCGCATCGCGGATCTCCGAGAGCCGGATGCCGTTGAGGGCCACATCCGCCGCCATGCCCTTCACGTGGTAGCTGTTCCTGGCCACGTGGCGGTCCCGCCGCGAGAGCTGACGATTGTAAGCCGGAGAGCGGTAGCCGGAGAAAAGGATCAGGGGCCTCTGCCTCGCATCGAGGCGCCGATGGACGCCGTCGAGCAGAAGAAAAAGACTGGGGCTGATGGGGGGTGCCTTGCCCGTCCTGGGACATCTGAAGAACTGATTGAGCTTCTTCCAGGCGGCGGGGTCCATTTCCCCTTTCGCATTCAGATAAGAGATCAGGAGAGTCTCCCTCGTATCGCGCCGGACCAGGCTCAGCCGGCCCGTGTAGAGCCCCCTGGCTTTTTCCAGCGCAACCGCGGGCCCGAAGAGCTCCTGCTGGACCGTCTCCCTGCGCTTCCTGATCGAGGTCTTCCCGATTTTGGATCCCCAGGACAAGTCGGGGAATGCCGAACATGCCGCCGCCCCCATCACCAGGGACAGGATCATTTCTCTTCGCGTCATTGCTGCTCCGTTCAGGTCAAAGAACCGAGGCCCCCGGCCGGACTATCCGGTGAGTGGGCGCCGCGCCCCACTGAGTCGACTCGAGTGGGTACCGTCCCTCTCCTCGGCCAGGCCAAAATCCGCGGTCGGCCTTGCCAACATTGGCGAAAAAGGGCATGGACTGGCTCTCGCATCCGGTGCCCATGGCTGGATGCTGCCAGCCGAACTTTCAAAGCCGGGAAAGTGAGATGCTTTCAGCGCTGGGGAGGGGCCCGGATGTGAAAACCCGATGGGGCCGGCTCCAGCAGTCGAGTGGGGGCTGGTGGAGCGCCAAGCCAGGTGAGGAAGGGAAGGGCGTACAGCATGAAGGAGCCAGCCGAAACCAGCGCCGTCTGGATGAGCCCGAGCATGAGGCCGCCGACGCGGGGCGGCGCTGGAATGCGATCGTCGGGTGAGCCCCGCCCCGCATCATACGCCCCTGTATCGTCGGGGGCGGGATGAACCGGCTCGTCGGCACAAGCTGGTGAAAACTGAGCTATCGAAGTCAGAAAGGCCAGAACCAGGGCAAAGAGCGCGATCCCCAGGCGACGCAGAACGCCCCGCCGCGCCCCCGACCTGTCACCGGAAGGAGTGAGGCTGCCAGCGATCCTGGCGCATGTCGGGCCAGCCCCTTCGGGAAAACTGCTCACGTTGTCAAATGCCTTCAAAAACCTCAAAACCGCCTCGCTCTGCTTCCGCATCCCGGCTGTGCATTCCTCGGCACGAACGCCATAGTTAGTGGAAGGGCGAGGCCGCTGTCAAGACCCCGTGAACCCCAGCGCAGGCCATGACGGCTGCGGAAGCTCACCCAGAGCCAATCCGACGCACAACCGGAAGTTTCAGGCTTGGACGATGATTCTGGCGGCACCAGCTCACGGCCTGTCCCGCGGGACACTGAGCCTGGAGTCGCCATTTCACAGTCCTCCTCGGCGCCGTTGTGCTCCGGGGTCGAATCCCCCCCCGCCTGCCCCCTCCTCCGGGAATAACCCATCGTGAACGACGGCGAGGGGATCGGGCGTGTCATCGATTCGAGTGGAATGCGCTGGAGCCGATGCGTCAAAGGATGGATTTTTTCCGGGGACGTTTTTACAATAGCGTGGCATCGGCGATCTGCCCGGCTGTTTTATGGTCCGAGCCCCGGCAGCTAGCCGACTCCCTTGTCACGGCGCTCGAGTGCGCCAGCCGCCCTCCCTGTTCCCTGAAGGCCACGGAAGGCAGTGAACCGGGCTCGGACCACCCCCATGAGGAAGGAGACAGCATTGAGCAAGGTATTGATCATCGGCGCCGGAGGCGTGGGTGGGGTTGTGGCGCACAAATGCGCCCAGGTCCCCGAGGTGTTTTCGGAGATCGTTCTGGCCAGCCGAACCCTCGAGAAATGCGAGCGCATACGGGATCAGCTGCCCAGGCCCATCACCGTCGCCCAGGTGGATGCGGACCACACACCCGAGCTGGTCCAGCTCATTCGCCGGGTTTCCCCGGACCTGGTGATCCATGTGGCCCTGCCCTACCAGGACCTCACCATCATGGACGCCTGCCTGGAAACGGGAGTGGACTACCTGGACACCGCCAATTACGAGCCGCCCGACGAGGCCAGATTCTGCTACAAGTGGCAGTGGGATTATCAGGACCGCTTTCGGGAGCGGGGCATCATGGCGCTGCTGGGCTGCGGATTCGACCCCGGCGTGACGAACATTTTCTGCGCTCACGCCCTGAAGCACCACTTCGACACCATCCACGCCATCGACATCATGGACTGCAACGCCGGCGACCACGGACACCCCTTCGCCACCAACTTCAACCCCGAGATCAACATCCGGGAGGTGACGGCCAGGGGTAAGTACTTCGAGGACGGGCGGTGGATCGAGACGGAACCGCTTTCGGTGCGCCAGACCTTCGACTTCCCCGAAATCGGCCCGCGGGAAATGTACCTCATGTACCACGAGGAGCTGGAATCCCTGGCCAGGAACATCCCCGGGGTGAAGCGCATCCGGTTCTGGATGACCTTTTCCCAGGAGTACCTGACCCATCTGCGGGTGCTTCAGAACGTGGGCATGACCCGCATCGACCCGGTTCAGTTCGAGGGCTGCGAGATCGTTCCCCTGCAGTTCTTGAAAGCGCTACTGCCGGAGCCCTCCAGCCTGGGGGCGAATTACAGGGGCAAGACCAACATCGGGTGCATGATCGAGGGGATCAAGGACGACAAGCCCCGCAGCTACTACATCTACAACGTCTGCGACCACGCGGATTGCTACCGCGAGGTCAAGGCCCAGGCCGTTTCCTACACCACGGGCGTTCCGGCCATGATCGGCGCCATGATGATGCTCACGGGGCGGTGGCGGGGCCAGGGGGTCTTCAATGTGGAAGAGCTGGATCCGGATCCCTTCATGGAAAAGCTGGGACAGTACGGGCTCCCCTGGACCGAGCGGTTCCTGACATGAGCACCCTCGACCCCAGTGGATGGGCGCAGGATGTGGATTGGACTGGAGTCGAGACTCCCGCCTACGTGGTGGACGAAGGAGCCCTGGAGCGTAATCTTTCGGTCCTGAAGACCGTTCAGGACCGAGCCGGGTGCAGGATCATCCTGGCCCTCAAGGGATTCGCCATGTTCAGCCTCTTTCCCCGGATCGGCCGTCACCTGCGCGGCGTTGCGGCGAGCTCCATCGATGAGGCCAGACTCGGACGGGAGGAGTTTGGCCAAGAGGTCCACATCTACTCGCCGGGTTACCGGGATTCGGAATTCGACGAGCTCCTCGGCTATGCCGACCACCTCGTTTTCAATTCCTTCAACCAGTGGGACCGGTTCAGGCCCATCATCGCCCGGCGCGGCGGGGAGGTGCGCTGCGGCATGCGGGTCAACCCGGAGCACTCGGAGGTGCGGGTCCCGCTCTACGATCCCTGTGGAGCCGGATCGCGCCTGGGAGTGACCCGGCGGGGCTTCCGCGCGACTGGTCTTGAGGGGCTGTCGGGACTCCACTTCCATACCCTTTGCGAGCTCAACGCCGATTCACTGGTCCGCACCCTGGCTGCTTTCGAGGAGCGTTTCGGCGAATTCCTGCCCCGGATGGAGTGGGTGAACTTCGGCGGCGGCCACCACATCACGCGGCCGGACTACGACCTCGATCTGTTGTGTGCAACGGTAGCCGATTTCAAGGAAAGACACGGCCTGGAGGTCTACCTGGAGCCGGGTGAGGCCGTGGCGCTTCACACCGGCGTTCTGGTCTCGAGGGTGGTGGATCTCGTGCACAACGGCATGGACATCGCCATCCTGGACACTTCGGCGGCGGCTCACATGCCCGACGTCCTGGAAATGCCTTACCGGCCACGCGTGGTCGGTGCCGGAGAACCTGGGGAGCACCCTCATACCTACCGTCTGGGGGGTCTCACCTGCCTGGCGGGGGACGTCATCGGGGACTACTCTTTCCCGGAGCCCCTGGAGGCAGGCTCACCCGTCGTATTCCTCGACATGGCTCACTACACCATGGTGAAGAACAACACCTTCAACGGAGTCCGGCTGCCCTCCATCGCCATCCGCCAGTTGAACGGGGCAATCCGCATCGTGAGTCGTCGGCATGCATCCAGTGAAATTCGGGATCCGCTCGAAACCAGGTCATCTGGCGCTTGGCATAGCGCCGCGTGTCCCGCTGGATCTCCTCGACGGCCGTCTCGAGGGGAAGCCCATCGACAAGGTGCTGCACCAGCTGCCGGTAACCCAGGGACTGCATGGGCTTCAGCCCCGGTGCATAACCCCGGTGAAGCAGCTCCCGCACTTCGTCCAGGAGGCCCGACGCCATCATGTCCAGCACCCGCCGGTCGATGCGGCGGTAAAGCTCCTCCCGGCTTCGGGTGAGGAAGACCTTGACGGTCGGGTAAAGAGCTGGCTCGAATCGATGGGCCGACTGCCAGTCCGAAAGCGGCCGCCCCGTGGACTGGAAGACCTCGAGGGCTCGAAGGATCCTCTGCCGGTCGTGGGGGTGGAGCGACGCCCCCAGGACGGGATCGACCCGCTTGAGCTCGGCGTGAAGGGGCTTGATCCCCTCCTGCTGCTCCCGCAGCCGAAGTGCCTCGCGCAACGACGCATCCACCTCGGGCCCCTGGCAGATCCCCCGCGTGAGGACCTTCATGTAGAGCCCCGTCCCCCCGACGACGAGGGGGATCTTCCCCCCAATGTGCAATGTGGCGATGACCCGGTGGGCCAGCTCGGCGTACGCGGCGGCATCGAAAGGCTCATCGGGGTCCACCACGTCCAGAAGGTGGTGGGAAGTACGGGCCCGCTCTTCGGCCGAGGGCTTGGCGGTCCCGATGTCCATGAACCGGTAGACCTGCATGGAGTCGGCGTTGACGATCTCCGTGGAAAGCCGGGAGGCCAGCTCCAGGGAGAGGGCGGTTTTGCCGACTCCGGTGGGCCCGGCGATGAGTACGATGGGAAGTCGTTTCACGCCCTCGCTCACGATTAGGGATGCCCTCCTGGAGAAGGGGCAGCGGATCGGCGTCTGCCCGCGGCCCACGCAATCCCGTGACGGGCTGACGGTCATTGGCCCGGGGTCCCGTGGAAGAAGGAGTCGTGGATGGCCTGGGTGATGTAGCGCTCCACGAAGATGTGCACGACGGCCGACGGTCTCTCCCGTACGATCCGATCCATGTCGAAGGGAGCGAAGGGGGCCAGGTTCACGATTTTAGAGAAATGGCGCCTCAGGTACGGATAGAGAGCGTCCCCGAAAGAGTCGTGCCTCAGGATCAGGGCTCCCCATCGCGGCCCGTGCTCCTCCGGGGCCAGATCCATGGCCATCTCGTTCTCCTCCGGCAGCAGGTCCTGCATGTAAAGCATCTTGGCCAGATCGCCACCATGCATCGGGCCCGCGGCGCGCGGGCTTCCGGGCATCAGACCGGCCGGCGCCAGCCCCGGGAGCGACCCGCTCAGCTTACGGACGACCTCTCGATACCCCAGGTAGGCGCCCAGACGATTCCAATGGCTGTCGGTCTTGTAGAAGACGGGCCCATCCCTCTTTCCCTCCAGGAGCACCTCGCGCAGGTCCAGAACTGCAAGAGGCGCATCCGCCGAGCGCAGATGGGCCATCAACTGATCGAGCCGGGTCGCGGCGCGCTTCCTCTTTCGACGCTCCACCAGATACTCACCATGGATGGTGCTCTTATTGGGTGCGATGACAACCAGGTAGGGAATGCCAAGCCGCTCGAAGGTCTTCTGTTTGTGCTTCAGGCGCTCTTTCAGCCCTTCGAGCTCGGCTTCGGACAGGGGAATGGCCCCCAGAAAGTCGTTGAGGGTATTGCCATCGGGTACGGCCTCGGCACGGTAGAACAGCCAGGAATCCCGCCCCGGGATCACCATGGGGAGCGGGGACGATCCCAGAAGCTTCATGCGCAGGATGCAGTTCCAGCGAATCAGGTCGGGACGGAAGCCGAAATGGTCATTCAGATAGGCATTGAGCCGGTTGGGCAGCTCTCCCACCGTACGCCACTCCCATGTGGGCAATGAGGCCATTTCGCGGTTTTCCAGGTTGTCGAACTCAGGGTAGACGCGCCAGTGCATCTGAAGGAAAGGAAGGGCCAGGAACGCGAAAAAGAGCGCGATCCAGACCGAGGGAAGCCAGCTGCTCTCCTGTCTCGTCATCGAAGCCAATCCCCTCCCGCTGTCAGAACTTGAAATAGATGAAAGGCTTGTGCGTTCCTCCCGCCAGGGACATGCCGGACAGCACGAGGAGGATCCCGCACCAGACTCCTCGCAGCGCCAGGAACCGTTGACCCGCGGCGTCAAGGCTCCCGGGCTCCCACCCACCCAGCCACCGGCCCATTCTCACGGCTCGGGCCGTCCACGGCGTCGAGCCCAAAACGCCCAGAACCATGCAAAGAGTCCATTCCGCATTCACGAAAAGGGCTGCGGGAACCGCCGCATCCACTGCTCCCATGCCCAGCAGCGCGGAAAAGAAATCCACGGATTGGACCAGGGTATCGCAGCGGAAAAAGACCCAGCCCAGGCTCACCACCATCAGGGTGTAGAGATGCCTGAGGGGGGCCCCGGCCCGGCCCAGCACCCCCGCGCCGATGGCGGTGCGCTCCAGCACCAGAAACAGCCCATGCCAGGCCCCCCAGATGACATAATTCCAGCTGGCCCCGTGCCAGAGTCCACAAAGGAGGAAGACGATGACCAGGTTGGCATACTGCCTGGAAGGAGCGCATTGGCTGCCTCCCAGGGGAATGTACAGATAGTCCCTGAACCACCTGGAGAGGGAGATGTGCCATCGACGCCAGAGCTCGCGGATGGATCGAGACGTGTAAGGATAGTCGAAGTTCTCGGGAAAGCGGAGCCCGAACATCTGTCCCAGCCCGATGGCCATGTCCGTGTACCCCGAGAAGTCGAAGTAGATCTGCAGGGTGAATGAAGCCAGTCCCAGCCAGGCCAGTGTCGTTGGAAGCATGCCGGGGGGATTGCCGAAAACATCGTCGGCGAAGGCAGCCAGCGGGGCGGCCAGCAGGGTCTTCTTGGCGAGCCCGGTGATGAACCGCTCCACGCCGCCGAGAAACGTTTCGACGGTGATCGTCCTGTCCTGGAGCTGGGAGGCTGCCTCCCGATAGGGCTGAATGGGTCCCGCCAGCATTTTGGGAAAAACGCAGATGTAAAGTCCATATTTGAGCAGGCTGGTCTGAGGCCGGGCATCCCGGCGGTAGACGTCGATGAGGTAGGAGAGGGCATGAAAGGTGAAAAACGAGATGCCCAGGGGCGCGCCCGGACGGTCCGATCCCAGGAGCGCGGACACGTAAAAGGGAAGGGCCGGAAAGATCCACGACCCAAGCCAGACAGAGTACTTGAACGCGACGAGCACCCCCAGATTCGTGGCCACGCCCACGGCCAGAAGCCAGCCCCGCGCCCGCGGCAGCACATCATCGCGGCGGGGGCATCCCGGCGCACCGTAGGAGCACTGCCCGTCGGCGCCGTCCAGGCAGTGGAAAGCCAGGCCCAGAAGATAGTTGACCATGATCATGACGGCCAGGAGCCGGAGATTGCCCTGCTCCCCCCATGCGTACAGAGCCAGGCTGACCACCAGGAGCGAGGCATTCCGGAACCGTTTGCCCGAAAGGAAATGCACCAGCAGAATCGCGGGCAGGAAGAAAAAAAGAAAAGTGATGGAGGAGAAGCTCATCCGGGGACCTCGATGGAAGCAGGCGTCACCACCATTTGTATCATACGCCAACCGGGCATTGGAGAACATGGGAAAACGGCTTCGGAGCGAGAGGCATGCGAGCGAGCCGACTGTGCAAGCAGGCTGTTGACAAGAGTATTTTCAGCTTATATGATTCGTCCACATTGTTTCAGTAGTGTGATTGATCATTCAGTCTTCCAAAAGGTTGGATCGAGTGAGAACGCCTTCCCGCAGCTTCCTTTTTGGCTTTTTTTTCTTCTTTAGCCCCATCCGCCCGGGAGGCTGAATGCTTTGAGACCATTCAAGCCCGGGTGGATCCAGGATCCTCCCGGGCTTTTTGTTGGCATGGCACCCCGAGGAGGAATCCTCGGGGTTTTTTTGTTTCGCACTGCCGTCTCGAGTTTTTGCGTCGCAACGGATGATGAGGAGGTCAAGAACGTGATCGTCGTGCTCAAGAAAGGCATCACCCAGGAGGAGAGCGAGCGGCTCAAGGAACAGCTGCGCTCGGAGAACTGCATCGTGAAGGAGATCCAGGGGGTCGAGGAGACCGTCCTGGGGGTCGTGGGAACGGTACGAAAGGATTTCAGGCACTTCGAGACCCTGCCGGGCGTGGCCAAGGTCATCCCCATCTCCAAGCCCTACAAGCTGGTGAGCCGTGAGCTGCATCCGGAGCCTTCGGTGATCCACGTGGGGGACGTGGCCATCGGCGGCGACCGGCTGGTGGTGATCGCGGGACCCTGCGCCGTCGAGGAGCGCAAGCTCACCCTGGAGATCGCCCGCTGTGTGCGGCGGTGCGGCGCCGTCCTCTTCCGCGGCGGGGCCTTCAAACCGCGGACTTCCCCCTATTCCTTCCAGGGCCTGGGCGAGGAAGGGCTCAAGATCCTCGCCGAAGTGCGCGAGGAGACCGGGCTGGGGGTGGTGACGGAAATGACGTCCCCGAGCCAGGCGGACCTCATGGTGAAGTACGTGGATGTGGTCCAGATCGGGGCCCGCAATATGCAAAACTTCGAGCTCCTCAAGTGCGTGGGCCGCATCGGCAAACCGGTGCTCCTCAAGCGGGGGCTTTCCGCCACCATCGAGGAATGGCTCATGTCGGCGGAATACATCCTGTCCGAGGGCAACGAGCGGGTCATCCTCTGCGAGCGGGGCATCCGCACCTTCGAGCGGCACACCCGCAACACCCTCGACCTCACGGCCGTACCCGTCGTGAAGGAGCTCACCCATCTCCCCATCATCATCGACCCCAGTCATGCCACCGGAATCCGGGAGAAGGTGAGCCCCATGGCCCGGGCCGCCATTGCCGCGGGAGCCGACGGGCTGACCATCGAGGTGCACACCGATCCCGACCGCGCCCTGTCCGACGGGCCCCAGAGCCTCTATCCGGAGCAGTTCAAGCAACTCATGAGGGACCTGTACGTCATCGCCCCCGTCGTCGGCAAGCAGCTGGACTACGCCTACCTGGACAAGGCGGCCAAGCTGAAGCAGGCATCCAGACCCGGCCGGCATGCCGTCAAGGTGCTCTACGCCGGCGAGCCCGGCTCCTTCAGCCACAAGGCCTGCCTGCAGTTCTTCGGTCCAGACGTCGATCAGGCCAGCTGTGCTTCGTTTGGCGAGGTGTTCGAGGCCGTGGACGAGGGGACGGCCACCCTGGGGATCGTGCCCGTCGAGAATTCCCAGACGGGCAGCATTCATGAGAACTACAACCTGCTCCTGGAATACGATCTGCGCATCGTGGGAGAGATCACCCTGAGGATCATGCACAACCTCCTGGGGCTGGAGCCTTCGACGCTGGCCTCCATCCAGCGGGTCCATTCCCATCCCCAGGTCTTTCAGCAGTGCCGCGACTACCTGAGTGATCACCCGGCCTGGGACCTGGTGGCATGCAAGGATACGGCATCCGCCGTGCAGCGCATCAAGGAAGGCGGCGACCCGGCCGAGGCCGCCATCGCCAGCAAGGAGGCCGCAAGCCTCTTTCAGATGAAGGTGCTCCAGGAGGGCATCGAGACCAATCCGCGCAACTTCACGCGGTTCGTGGTCATCTCGCGCGATGACTTTCTGGAAGGCCCCCGCAGCAAGTCATCCATCATCTTCTCGGTGAGCGACCAGCCGGGAAGCCTTTGCGACGTGCTCAAGACCTTCGCGGAAAACCGGATCAACCTGGTCAAGCTCGAATCGCGCCCCATCGACACGAGACCGTGGGAGTATCTGTTCTACGCCGACGTGGAGATCGACATCTTCGACGAGCCGTTCCGACCCATCCTGGAGGAGCTGCGGGGCAAGACCGAATTCCTGAAGATTCTCGGCAGCTATCCCAAGGCTTCGGCCCAGCCCGACTGAGATGCGCTGCGAACGGCCAGGAGCGTGAATTTCCGTCATTTCGACCGAAGGGAGAAACCCGAGATCCCCCACCTTCGTTCGGGATGACAGGAGTCGGAATTCAAACCGTCCACAGCGTACGGTTCAAGGCGGGACGGCTGCTCACCGCCACGGCGACGAAGGCTTTCACGCCCCCTGGATGATCTGGGCCAGCGATTTGGCCAGGTTGTCCAGGGCCGACTCATCCGGCAGCGACACCGTCATCCGCAGGCTCCCATCGGGTCCCCGCTCGAGACACTGGGCGAGCCTGTCCTTGAGGGTCCGGGCCATCTCTTCCGACTCGGGGCTGATTTCGCGCTGGGCGAACATCTCCCCCATGAAGGTGAAGGCCGCGCTCAGGAGCTGGCCTCCCGCCGAGGCAACGCGGTCCCTCCGGGCGGCAGCCTCGGCCGCCTCCCGCTCCACACGGGCTTTGCGACTCTCGTCGATGGCCGCTTCGGGACCGGGGCCCAGCAGCCGCTCCAGCCGCCGCTTGAGCTCTTCGATGCCGCTGGCGAGATCCACCTGAGTGACGTCGGAATCGGGGTCCAGGGCCGCCAGAGCCAGCTCCTGCTTGGCCGAGAGGGTGACGAGGAGGCTTTCCTCGAGGGTGTCCTCCGTCACCAGCAGGTAAACCTGGACGGGCCTCTTCTGCCCCATGCGGTGGGCACGGGCGATGCGCTGCTCCAGGATGGCCGGATTCCACGGCAGATCCACGTTGATGACCGTGTTGGCCGCCTGGAGGTTCAGGCCGGTGGAGCCGGCATTGGTGGTGATGAACAGCTTGCAGTCGGGCTCGGTTTGAAACCGGTGCATGAGCTGCTGGCGCTTCTTTTGAGGGACCGATCCGTCGAGCCTCGCGAAGTCGAGCCCCCTCCGGTGCAGGAGTGGCTCGATGAGATTCAGCATCGTGGTCCATTCCGAAAACAGGATGATCTTTCGATCTTCCTCGGCGGTCAGCTGGTCCAGAAGGATTTCCAGCTCGGCCAGTTTGCTCGAGTAGGCGGGCTCGACCTTGTCCACCAGAAACGTGCTGTCGGCCGCCATCCTGCAGATGAGCAGGGCCTTCTGGAGGCGGAGCAGATCCATTTCCGTCAGGAAGCGCTTCTTGAGAATGCCCTGGATGACCCGCCGCTGACCGTTGTGGAGCAGCAGCTGCTCCTCGGTGGGGGGAATGCGCAGGATTTCCGTGGTGCGCGGAGGAAGCTCCGTCATGACCTCCCGGCGGGTGCGTCTCAGCAGGATGGGCTTGAGGCGCGCCCTCAGGTCGTCCAGATTCTTGTAGCCCAGGACTTTCCCCTTTTCATCCGTGACGCGGTAGGTGTTGAAAAACCGGAAGGCGGGCCCCAGCCGACGATCGTCGATGAACTCGACGACGGAAAAGAGCTCGTCCAGGCGATTCTCGAGGGGAGTTCCCGACAGCACCAGGGCGAAGGGCGACCGGAGCCCCTTGATGGTGCGACTGGTCTTGGACTCCCAGTTCTTGATGCGCTGGCCCTCATCCAGAATGATGAGATCCCAGGGGACATTCTCGATGGCATCGAGGTCCCGCAGGACCTGCTCGTAGTTGCAGACGGTGAAGAACGCTTCGGGGTCCGAATACTGGGTCGACCGGGCTTCAGCCCCACCCATGATGAGCTGGCACGAGCGATGGGTGAATCGCTCGATCTCGATGCGCCACTGGGATTTGAGGGAAGCGGGGCAGACGACGAGCACCCGCGATATGCCTGCTTCCCGGGCCAGCAGCTCGGCCGTGCCGATCCCCTGGATGGTCTTCCCCAGTCCCATGTCATCGGCCAGGATCGCCCTCCCCCGCTCGGCGGCGAAAGCCAGGCCGTCGAGCTGGTAGGGAAGCAGCTCGACCTTGAGGAGCGATTTTCTCAAAGGATGATTTGCGGGGTCCTTGCGGATCTCGGAGATTCGTCTCTGAATGTTGGCGAGGAAGAACTTTCGATTGATGTGCTCCTCGGCATCCGGGTAGATGAAAACGTCATGGCCGAGGCGCTCCACCCGGGTGATGCGCTGCATGAGATCCACGGGATCCGTGATGGGCGAATCGACCACGGGCTTGAGGATATCATGGACTTCCCCGGGCAGGCCCGCGGGGGCCGCGAGCTTGAGCTCCACATCCTCGAGGTAGGAGAGATGCACGTAAATGTTTCGGACTTCGTAGGGCCTGGCCTGCGCATCCTCGCTGAATTCCTTCCTGGCCCAGGCCATGGTGTGCATGACGTGCTTGCACGTGCCCAGGGTGTTTTTGCGGAAGTCGGGGCACGAACAGTACGAGTCGCCGCGCTCCCACCCACGCAGCACCACGTGATAGGTCTTTCCGGAAACCAGGCTCGTCACGGCATAGTCCGTCCAGATCTCGGCCGGCGACATGGATTGGACCTGCATCCTCTCGGTTCTGGCCCTTTCTTCCCGATCGGCCAGGGCCTGCCGGGTGAGGTCCTCCAGGCTGAGAATTTCCGGCGATGGCTCTTCGGGAGCCGGTGAGGCCAGCCCCAAAAGGGTCTTCTCCTCGAGAACGAGGGCAAGGGCCGCCCCCACGTGCTCACAGGCCTCCCGGCACTTGCTGCACCTGAAGCGCAAGTCCCCTCCACCGCCGGGATCCAGATCGAGTCGAACGAGGGCATCGTCCCAGGTGGCCGCAAACAGCGTGTCCGTCAGCCGGACATCCAGATCGATGTCGATTTCATGCTGGCCGCCCCGGCGCAGGAGCTGAGGGCCTTGGGGACCGAGCAACTGGACAGCGGCCTGATAAGTGAGAGCGGAAAGCGCTTCCTTGAGTGACTTCACGATCCACCTTTCCCTGTCATGTCATGATTTGGGATTCTTCCTCGTGGAGCGGCGAGAGGCACCGTGGCATCCTTCATGAATCCACGGGGGCTCCCGAGCAAGAGCCGTCCTTCCCCCGGCGCTCCACCATCGGGCCCTTCCTGTGGGTCGTTTCATCAAGACATGATCTCCGGCAGGAAGTCAACGACAGAAAAGGGGGTCCTCGGGGTCACGGAAAGCAGGAAGACGGCGATACGGGCTCCATCTTTCGAGCATTGACTTCGCGGAGTCAAAAAGAGAAAAAGAGAGGGCTCCCGGGGATGGAGGGATGCGGGACGGGCTCTCCGAGCGTCGCCGCACCCGACACCTTTTCCGATGACCACTTGCCGCGCGAAAACACCCCATGCAAACGCTCAGAGCACGGAATTCCGACACCGCCTTCCCCCGGCTTCGACAAGGCATCATCCTGGCGATTGTCGTCCTGGCCCTCTGGGTGTTGAATCTGGCCCCGACGACCCCCTCCAGGGCATGGGCACAGCTGGCCGCCGGTCAGGCGGCTCCACCGTTTGCCCTGGACGACCTGGAAGGGCGCCGTCATGAGCTTGCCGATGCGAGAGGCCATGACATCGTGATCCTTTATTTCTGCGACCTGGAATCGGGCTCGAACCGCAAGGGCCTGTCGAGGCTGAGCGCGATCCTGGAAGCCCATCGGGAAAAGCGCGTTCAGGCGCTGGCCATCACCTCGTCTCCCGTGGAGCGTGCCAGGGCATTCACCAACGAGATCCCGGTCTCCTTTCCACTTCTGGCCGACACGGCGAGCGTCATCGACCAATACCATGCCAGCCAGGTGCTGCCGACAGTGTACATCTTGAGCGGAGATCTTCAGGTTTCGAAGGTAGTGCAGGGGGGAGGCCGCTCGATGGAGATCCAGATCGAGCAGGCTTTGGAGGAGGCCAGGCCGGGTGGGGCGCGGGAGCAACCGTCCAGGCTCGATCCATCGAGGGATGAGCGTGCCATGCGGGGCGCGGAGGAGGACCGCCGAGTGGAAACCCCGCGCACGCCGACCATGCCACCGCCGCCCATCCGAAAGACCGTTGAGAAGGCGGAAGTCAAGGCCAGAAGGCTTTTTCAGCTGGCACGGGAGGAAAACCTGAAGCTGAAATGGGATGAATGCCTGGCTTCCAAAGCCTTGCAGCGAGCGCGTGCTCTGATCCAGGATGGGGCCTTCGAGCACAAGGATCCCGAAAGCGGGAAAAACCCGGCTTTTGAGATGGTCAAATCGTGCGAGCCAAGGGCTGCTTATGCCGGAGAAAACCTCTCGAGGGGCATGGAGATGGCCTCCAGGTCGATTCACCAGGAGCTCATGGCCAGCAGCACCCATCGGCGAAACATTCAAAATCCAAGGTTTTCGAAGATGGGAGCGGGCTGTTACGAGACCATCTGCGTCGAGCTCTTCGTGGGCTTTTGAGCCAAAGGTCCGGCCACAGCTGCGCGGGGCTGCCCCTGTCATCGAGAGTAGGGAAACGAAGGTGGGAGGAGTGCGGGGGAATCCGGACCCATTTTGAGAGAATTCCCATTGTTTCAAATGGGTTGCAGAGCGACATTCCCCTTGACAAAGCATCGGTGGCTTGTTAGTGAAGCCCAGCTTTCAGGAAGTCCGTTTCGCTCGGATCCTTCGGGGACTGAGACGAAAAGAGGTGGGATGAATCCAATGGTTGAGAGAGAACGTCATGGCCCGGTTCCATCGAAGAGCCTTCCGGATTAGCCGTCGGGAAGGCTTTTGAAGTTTAGGCGCGACGGTCTCATGGCCATCAGACTGGTGTATGCCCGGTGCGGTGAAAGACGGGGCCGGCATGACAGCTTTACGGCTCGGCCACAGATGGCTTGAAAACGAAGCGGGAATTCCTTCCGGACTCCGTGCCGGACCTACAGGGAGACCCATGGGACAGGAGAGGTGATGCGCATCATCGAGAGAGTCAGCGAGATGCAGCAGCAGGCTGAGGCCTGGAGGCACGTTGGCAGACGGATCGCCCTGGTACCCACCATGGGCTATCTCCACCAAGGGCACCTGACGCTCATGCGGGAAGCTCGGAATCATGGAGATGAGATCGTGGTCAGCATCTTCGTCAACCCCACGCAGTTCGGTCCGGGCGAGGACTTCGAGCGCTACCCCCGCGACATGGACCGGGATCGGCATCTGGCGGAGGGAGCCGGGGTCGGCGTGGTTTTCGCCCCTTCGGTGGCGGAGATGTATCCAGACGGATATCAGACCTTCGTGGAAGTCATGGAGGTCACGCGCCCCCTTTGCGGGCAGAGCCGCCCCACGCATTTTCGGGGAGTCACCACGGTCGTCGCCAAGCTCTTCAACATCGTCAAGCCCCACGCCGCGGTCTTCGGAGAGAAGGACTTTCAGCAGCTGGCAGTGATCCACCGCATGGCGAGGGATCTCAACATGGACGTTCAGGTCATCGGCCATCCCATTGTCCGGGAGGAGGACGGGCTGGCCATGAGCAGCCGCAACGCCTATCTCACGGGCGATCAGCGGGCCGCCGCCCTGAGGCTCAGTCGGGCACTGGATGAGGCGGAAAGCATGGCTCTGGGAGGAGAGACACGGGGAGCGGTCATCCTGGAGGTGGTCAGGGAGCAATTGGGCTCGAACGGGGAGGTGCGCATCGACTACGCCGAGCTCCGCGACCCCGAAACCCTGAAAAGTGTAGATGAGATGAAGGGGCCGACCCTGCTCGCCCTGGCGGCATTTGTCGGTCGCACCCGGCTCATCGACAACAGGGTTTTGCGCTGTCGAGCCCGGTAACGGGACCTTGCCGGCAACGGCCCGTCCATCCCTCAGCCCATCAGGAGACTCCCATGCATCGAATCATGCTCAAGTCCAAGATTCATCGCGCCACCATCACGGATTCCAACCTCGATTACGAGGGAAGCCTGACCATCGACGAGCTGCTCATGGAAGCGGCCGACATCATCCCTTTCGAGCAGATCAAGGTCTACAATATATACAATGGAGCCCGCTTCGACACGTACGCCATTCCAGGCCCGCGAGGCAGAGGAGACATCTGCTTGAACGGAGCGGCAGCTCGACTGGGCTCGCGTGGGGATCTCATCATCATCGCCACCTACGCTGACTACGAGGCTTCGGAGCTCGCCGGCCATGCGCCCCGGGTGGTGCTCGTGGACGCCGCGAATCGCCCCACGGAGCCGGAGCTCTCGAACCTCCACGAACTGAAAAAGGATATCGTCGACCGAAGAGCTGCCGGATTTTGACGTCAGGTCATTCATTCTGGCTACCGATAGGAGACCGAACAGCTTCCACGCCCGGCTTTTGGAGTGTACATTCCACCGCCCGCGCAATGGCAATGACGCATCAAAAAGGAGGTTTTCTCTAAAATGTCCATGAACAGCTATCTCTTCAGCTCAGAGTCCGTGACGGAGGGCCACCCCGATAAAGTGGCCGACCAGATCTCCGACGGGGTCCTGGACGCCATCCTCACCGAGGACAAAGCCGCCCGCGTGGCCTGCGAAACCATGGTCACCACGGGGCTGGCCTTCGTGGCAGGCGAGATCACCACCTCCTCGTGGATCGACATCCCGGAGATCGTGAGGCAGACGATCAAGGAAATCGGCTACAACGACTCGGCCATGGGCTTCGACTGGGAGACCTGCGCGGTGATCACCAGCATCGACAAGCAATCACCCGACATCGCCCAGGGGGTCAACCCCGGCGAGGGGCTCTACGAGGAGCAGGGAGCCGGCGACCAGGGGCTCATGTTTGGATACGCCTGCAATGACACACCGGTGTACCTGCCCATGCCCATCTACTATGCCCATCGCCTGACCCGCAAGCTCGCCGAGGTTCGCAAGAACGGGATTCTGGGCTTTCTGCGCCCGGACGGCAAAAGCCAGGTGACGGTGGAATACGCCAACGGCGGGCCCAAAAGGGTGGATACCGTGGTGGTGGCGGCGCAGCACACCCCCACGGTGACGTACAAGACCATCTGCGAGGGCATCATCGAGGAAGTCATTCGCAAGACCATTCCTCAGGAGCTCATGGACGAGAAGACGAAATTCTTCATCAATTCCACGGGACGATTCGTGGTGGGCGGCCCCATGGGCGACTGCGGGATGACAGGCCGAAAAATCATCGCCGACACCTACGGCGGCCAGGGGAGCCACGGCGGCGGAGCATTCTCCGGCAAGGACCCGTCCAAGGTGGACCGGACCGCATCTTACATGGCTCGATACGTCGCCAAGAACATCGTGGCGGCAAGCCTGGCGGACCGGGTCGAAGTGCAGGTGGCCTACAGCATCGGCGTGGCCGAGCCCGTCTCCCTGATGGTGGATACCTTCGGGACCGGCAAGATCTCCGACGATCGACTGGCTCAGATCGTCCGCGACACCTTCAGCTTCAAGCCCGCCAACATGGTTCGCCATCTGAGGCTCCTCAGGCCCGTATTCAAGAAAACGGCCTGCGGGGGGCACTTCGGACGCAACGATCCCGACTTCACCTGGGAGAAGACCGACATGATCGACGTTTTGCGGGAGAAGGCTGGGCTCTAGGAGCTTCGATACGCCTCCCCGGTCTCTCATTCACGGCCCCGAGGGGCTCGGATGATGCGCATGCCCCGAGGCATCGCATCCAACCCGGGCTCCTTTGCTTTCGAGCTTGGCCATCCATCGGTAAACTTCATCGCTTTCAGGGAGACATAATGGATTTTGATGTCAAGGACCTCGGCCTGGCCGAGAAGGGAAAGCTCAGGATCGAATGGGCTTCGCAGTCCATGCCCGTTCTGCGGTCGATCCTGGAAAGGTTCACTCGTGAAAAGCCCCTGGCGGGTGTGCGCCTCGCCGCATGCCTCCACGTCACCACCGAGACCGCCGCCCTGGTGAAGACTCTCAAAGCCGGCGGGGCGGAGGTCAGGCTGTGCGCTTCCAATCCCCTGAGCACCCAGGATGATGTGGCGGCTTCGCTGGTGCGGCACGATCAGATCCCCGTTTTCGCCATCAAGGGTGAAGACAAGGAGACTTACTACCGGCATATCTATGCCTGCCTGGAGAACAGTCCTCAGGTCACCATGGACGACGGCGCCGACCTGGTCAGCGTGCTCCATTCCGAGAGGAAGGATCTTCTCGCCGGCGTCATCGGGGGGACAGAGGAGACCACGACGGGCGTGATCCGTCTCAAGAGCATGGCCGAGAAGGGGGTCCTCCAGTATCCCATCGTTGCCGTGAACGACGCGGACACGAAGCATCTTTTCGACAACCGCTATGGCACGGGACAAAGCACCGTCGACGGGATCATACGGGCCACCAATCGCCTCCTTGCCGGGTCCAACTTCGTGGTCAGCGGCTACGGTTGGTGCGGGCGTGGCGTGGCCATGCGCGCCGCGGGCATGGGTGCCAAGGTCATCATCACGGAAGTGGATCCGCTGAGAGCCCTCGAGGCGGTCATGGATGGCTACCAGGTGCTCCCCATGGCCAAGGCGGCCCCTGTCGGGGACTTCTTCTGCACGCTCACAGGCGACATCCATGTATTGCGCAAGGAACATTTCCTGGCCATGAAGGACGGGGCCATCGTCTGCAACTCAGGACACTTCAACGTGGAGATCGACTTGGACACCCTGGCGGACATCACGCGCTCGCGACGGGAGATGCGTGATTTCGTCGAGGAATTCACTCTGGAGAGCGGTCGGCACATCTATGTTCTGGGGGAAGGACGCCTCATCAACCTGGCGGCCGCCGAAGGCCATCCCTCCAGTGTCATGGACATGAGCTTCGCCAACCAGGCCCTGTGCTCCGAATACATGGTGAAGAATGCCGCTTCCCTGAAGCACGAGGTCTACCGGGTACCCATCGAAATCGACAAGGCCATCGCCAAGCTCAAGCTTGCGACCATGCAGGTCGACATCGACGAGCTGACGGCTGAGCAGGACAGATATCTTCACTCCTGGGAAATGGGCACTTAAACGGAGCAAGGGGGCCACGATGGCCTGGCGGTGGCGCTTTTGCTGGATACCTCTTCTGCTCCTATGGAGCTGTGTGCCGCAGCCCGCCAAGGAGCCTCCACGGGAGAGCCGCTTCGAGCGGCTCCAACCCGGCGAATGGCCGGCCTTGCAGGATGATATGGATCTGGCGCTCCTGCAGCCGGCCATCGAAAAAAGCCTTGTCTTCTATGGCAGGATTCCAGACGATCGGATGTTTCCCCTGGGGGATGCCCAGATACCGGCAAGCCTGCTGAAAGAGACATTGGCTTTGTTTCTGGAGCATCTGAACACGGGAAGGCTGGACCCGGCGAGCCTCAGCCAGTCGTTTGACCTGTACGGCCTGAGGCCGATTCCCGGTAACGGGGGAGCCCTCGTCACGGGATACTACGAGCCGGTCCTGGACGGCAGCCTCACGCCGGACACTGCCTTTCGTTACCCCTTGTACTCGGTACCTCCGGACCTGGTCACCATCGAGCCCGGGTCCTTCGACCCCGACAAGTTTCCCGCCGGCGAGAAATGGGTGGGGCGCCTGCAGGACAGCCGGGTGCTGCCGTATTTCACCAGGTCCGAGATCGACTTCTCCAAAACACTCGAGGGAGCCAACTGCCATCTGGTCTGGCTCAAGGACCCGGTGGACGCTTTCTTTCTCCACATTCAGGGCTCGGGGGTCATCCGGTTTCCGGACGGCCGCCTCCAGCGGGTGGGGTATGCCGGGGCCAATGGTCGGCCTTACCGCAGCGTGGGGAAGCTTCTCATCGACAGAGGCCTGCTGCCTCCGGAAGGGGTTTCCATGCAGGTCATTCGTGATTTCATCAAGTCTCATCCGGAGCTTCAGAGCGAGATTCTGAGCTATAATGAAAGTTATGTATTCTTCAGATGGGTCGACAAGGGTCCCGTCGGCAGCCTGAGCGTCGTGCTGACCGAAGGGCGATCGGTGGCCATGGACGCCAGAATCCAGCCCCGCGGAGCCCTCGCCTTCCTGGATACCTCGCGTCCCAGGCTTTCTCCGGCGGGAGACTGGATCGGTTCCGAGCCCATGAGCAGGTGGGTCTTGAATCAGGATGCAGGGGGCGCCATCAAGGGGCCGGGGAGAGTCGATCTCTTCTGCGGGACGGGTGATGGGGCGGAGCAATGGGCCGGGCGCATGAAATATCCTGGAAAAGTGTATTTTCTGCTGAAGAAAACGATGCAATGACCCGGGCTGTCAGCCTGCAAGCTGAAATTGTTTTTCAACCATCCCAAAGCATGTTAATAGGTTGCGCTAAAAGCTGAGAGAGTTCCATTCCCGTTCAAGGGCCTGGGCGGCAGGCATCCCCTCAGCTCCTGGCGGATGCGGTGATCACTGCGGGCTGCTGTCTCGGGGGAGATGCTCCAGCAGCATTTGAAATACGATCCGCATTTCGTCGAAACATCGGAAGATCACATTCAGCAGGTGTATCGTCTCCTCGTTCAGTAGCGCTGCATCATGGGATATTTGTCGGGTGAGCTGCATCTGGGCCGACCTGAAGCGGTCCGTCGTTGACTCGGCAAGGGCTCGGAGCTGAAGGGGCAGCCTTTCCATGGGAACGTCCTGGAGGGCCTGCTGCAGCTCTTGGTATTTTCTCTGATAATCCAGTGCCAGACTCGCGAGCAGATCAATGTGCCCACTTGGATGAGCTTCCACCCATACCTCCTGTTTCCGTGTGAAATGGGTGACTTGGAGTGCAGTTTCCATCGAGCGAAATGTGGTGTATCATATAAAGGTGCGGTGTTCCCGAGTCAAATTCATTCTTATCATCACTAGAGCTTGAATAATTGACACTATTGTACCGATAGTGGATGCAAGGGTTTGTTTGCTCCCGGATTCCGGCCCTTGGCGGTCCGAATGAGATCCTTTCCAGGCGCTGGCCTTGCGGGTCACGAGTTGTCTCCATTGATCATGAAGGTTGGTTCAAGATGGTGAGCAAGACACTGAACGTCGTGCTGGACGATTGGCTGAGGGTTCCCACGGACGGCTTGATACCCATGATCGAGCGTAAGCTCCATGAGCGGCTGGTGTTCACGAATCCGGACTACGAGATGAGGCACAACCGCGGTGAGTGGATCGGGAGCATCCCGGCTCAGATCAGCTGCCTTCGCCAGAAAGGACGCTATTATCTCCTGCCTCGGGGATTCCTGGACCAGTTTACGGATCTCTGCAAAAAATTTCAGCAGACCTATCGGCTCTCCGACAGAAGGCGCTCCCTCGACCCGATTCCCATCGAGTTCCATGGTCAGCTCAAAGCCTATCAGCAGGATGCCGCCGAATCTGTACTGACCCATGACTTCGCCACACTGGTGGGAGGGCACAAGAGCGGAAAGACCGTCATCAGCCTTTACACCATTGCTCAGCGCCGGCAGCCGACCTTGATTCTGATCCCCAAGCTGGAGCTTCTGGAGAACTGGCTCATCAAGATCGAAAATTTCCTGCAGATTCCAAGGTCCGCGGTGGGGGTCGTCGCCAATGGCTCCCAAAGCGTCGGAAAGCAGATCACTATCGCACACACCGGTGAGATCACCCGTTTGTGGCGCAAAGTGAATGAAAAAGTCGGCTACCTCATCATGGACGACTGTCAGCGGTGCCCTTCCAAGGTGCTCACTCACCTGGTCACCAACTTCGACACCCGGTACATGCTCGGGCTCTCCTATGCCGGCCAGCGCAAGGACCGTCTCTCCAAGCTCGTCTACTACTATGTGGGAGACGTGGTCTACACCATCAACGACAAGGACGCCCGGGAAGGGCGGGGCATCATCCCGGCCCATGTGGTGGCTCGAGCCACGGACTTCGACTACCCTTATCACTCCCGAAGCGATTATCCGGGGATGCTGGACGCCCTCATGGAAGACGCCCAAAGGACACGCCTCATTGTCGACGACATCGAGATGGAAGTTGGCAAGGCCGCCGAGCCATTGCTGGTCCTCACGGGCGGCGACGATCAGAATAAGTTTTTGGCATCAGAGCTGGCCAGGCGCGGCATCAACTCCACGACCTTTACCGGGATGGCGGCCTCGCCCCAGGATGACGAGGAAGGGGAGCTTCAGGACGAATTGGTCCGCGCCCCGGCGGAGCCTTCCCATCAACAGCCGGGTGGTGCCGTGCTGGTGAGCGATCGCACCCTGACTCAGTGCCTCAAGCAAATCCACTCGAGGGTTCTGTTCCTGGCTGTACCGACCTATTTTCACAAAACCCTGGCACAGGCCTTGAGAAGCCTCTCCCAGAACGGTAATTCCGCCGAAGGCCGCCGCATCGTCATCTATGATTACGTGGACCAGAAAGTCGGGCTGCTTGAAAACTACTTCCGCATGAGAAGCTACAACTACGGCGTACACCCGGACATCCTGCTTTCGTCATCGCCCCATTGACCGCTTCACCATTCCAGTACGGCGCCGCCTCATGGCATCGGATGCTTTCCCCTCCACGGCCCTCCCCCAAAAGGAGGGCTTCGCTTCTCAAATCCACTCCCATTGCAAGCTCGGAGCGCCATGCAAACGATGAAGACATCCTATCAGAACCTCCAAGATTTCATCACCGCGCTGGAACAAGCCGGGGAGCTTCACCGGATCATCGCCCCGGTTTCTCATGACCTCGAGATCACGCACATCACTGACCTGGCGTGCAAATGCCCAGGGGGCGGCAAGGCTCTGCTCTTCGAGAACGTTGTGGGATCCGACTTTCCCGTGCTCACCAATGCGTATGGCAGCGACCGACGGATCTGCATGTCCCTCGGCGTCCCTGACCTAGAGACCCTGGCCGGCAGGCTCCGGCAGTTCATCCAGATGGAGCCTCCCAAGCGACTTCGGGACGCCCTGCGTCTGCTCCCCATGGGCATGGAGCTGCTTAAGTCTCTCCCCAGGAAAGTCAAGACCGCTCCTTGCCAGGAGGTCATCCACATGGGCAAGGACATCGATCTCGGCCGGATTCCGGTTCTCAAGTGCTGGCCGTTGGATGGCGGGCCTTTCGTGACCTTCCCGGTGGTCATCACGCGAAGCCTCGAAACGCACCGACGCAACGCCGGCATGTATCGCCTACAGGTATTCGACCGCCGGACAACGGGGATGCACTGGCACATCCACAAGGATGGCTCCCACTATTTTCAGGAATATCGGAAGGCCGGGCGGCGCATGCCCGTCGCGGTGGCCATCGGCACGGATCCGGCCACCACCTACGCAGCCACCGCCCCCCTGCCCCGGGGCATCGACGAGATGATGCTCGCGGGCTTCATCCGTCGCCGGCCCGTTCCCATGACCCGCTGTGTGACCATCGACCTGGAAGTTCCGGCGGAAGCCGAATTCGTGCTGGAAGGATACGTGGATCCGGATGAGATGAGGATTGAGGGTCCATTCGGGGATCACACCGGGTATTATTCCCTGGTGGGAGATTACCCGGTCTTCCATCTCACGGCTGTCACGCACCGTCGCCGTCCCGTCTATTCAGCCACCATCGTCGGCAAGCCCCCCATGGAGGACTGCTATCTCGCCAGGGCCACCGAGCGGGTGTTCCTGCCCCTCATGAACGCGGTGCTTCCCGAGGTGAAGGACTTCTGGCTGCCGTGGGAAGGTGTCTTTCACAACCTCAGTGTCATCTCCATCGCCAAGGAGTACCCCGGCCATGCCCGCCGCATCATGAGCGCCGTCTGGGGACAGGGGCAGATGAGCTTCTGCAAGGCCGTGGTCCTGGTGGACGACTCCATGGATCTGAGCCAGCCCGGGGCGATCCTCCGTGAAGTGCTCAACCGCATCGATCTTCGCAAGGATGTCACCATCACCGAGGGCGTGCTGGACGTTCTGGATCACAGTGCTCCGGAGCCCCTTTTCGGGGGAAAGCTGGGAGTGGACGCCACCCGACGCATGCCTGGAGAAAGTCCGAGGGGCGAGGCTGCCGGGCCGTCGCACCTGCCCTCGGGAGCCTCCATCCGGGAAGCCCTGCGGACAGCGTCGGAGCTGCTGACGGATCATCATATCCTCCCTGTGGAAGCCCGCAACCGTGTCCTTCTGGTGAGTTTCAAGAAGGACGGGAGTAGCTCAGCCCAATATTTCCGGGATGCACTCCTGGCTCAGCCCCTCCTGGAGCCGTTCACCATCATCGTTCTCTGCGATGATTTCGTGGACCTCACAGACTACGCCGTGGTGCTCTGGAAGGCCTGCAACAACGTGGATCCCAGGCGGGACATGGCCTTGAAGGAGGGTCGCATCGTCATCGACGCCACCCGTAAAGGCCCCGAGGATGGCCATCACCGTGAATGGCCCGAGGATATCCTCATGGATCCTGAAATCGTTGAGCAGGTCCGAAAGCGGGCGGGCGAGCTGGGCATTGATACCTGGGAGACCGTGAAGGCATCCTGACGGCGCGCCTCTCACGAAAGCAGGGGTTCCGTGACCCGGAGATCCGGGCGATTCATTTCGGCTTCGGAGGGACGAACATAGAGCGGCACGCAGGTCACCGGATCGTCCACGTCGCCGCGCTCGAGCCGCCTTCGAGCCAGCTCTCCCAGTACACCCGCGCGGATGGCGTGAAACGGGGACGGCGCTCCGACCGCCAGCGGTCCCAGAAGATCCTGAAGCGTTTCACGATAGAGGAGCCATCCGTCTCCGCAAAAAAGGGTCCTTTCTCGGATGAGCTCGGGGACCGCGCCCACGGAGAGGGCTCGGCACGCCCCCATGGAGCGGAAGCCCCCGTCCGGCTCCGGTTGATACAGGCAGCCGTAGACCTCTCTTTTGTGGGCATCGATGAGGGGGCAGACAGGGAGGGATGAGCCGGGGAGACCCGCAGCCAGGACCTCCAGGGACGGGATGGCCACGAAGGGCTTGCCCGATGCCCAGGCCAGGGTCTTCATGGTGGTGAGCCCAATCCTCAGCCCGGTGAAGCTCCCTGGCCCGGATGTGACGGCGAACCCATCCAGGTCCCAATGGCTCCAGCCCAAAGTCCCCAGGGCCTCGTCCAGGGACTTCAGCAGCCGACGGTTGTGTGTCTGGCTCGAGACCACCGTCCACTCCAGAAGGATCCTCTCACCATCCAGAAGCGCGACGCTCCCGGAGAGGGTGGACGTGTCAGCGGCGATGATTTTCGGCATGCTTCACCCGCATCCATCGATACATACTCGGGCTTTCTCCCCCCGGTGGATCCACGACGGGGAGGTCATGGGAGGAAATCGGGCTTTCTCCCGGGAAGCAGCCGCATGATGTCGTTGTAAAAGACGAAGAGCATGAGGAGGATGAGGAGGAACATCCCCACCTTCTGAGCGATCTCCATCTTCTTGATGGCGATGGGCCGGCCCAGAATCAGCTCGAAGAGGTAAAACAAAATGTGCCCGCCGTCCAGGACCGGGATGGGGAGAAGGTTCAGCACCGCCAGGTTGACGCTGATCAGAGCCGTGAAATAGATGAGGTTGATCAGCCCTTCGCTGGCCTGCTGCCCAGCCATCTGGGCGATGAGGATCGGGCCCCCCAAAGTCTCCAGGGGAACCACCCGCTGGATCAGCTTGCCGATGGTGACGAGAAACAGCTTGCTCAGGTGCGCGGTCTGAACGATGCTGTAATAGCCTGCGTCGAGCGGGCTGACCTCCTTCATGGTGGTCTTCCCCGAAGCCATGACCCCGATGACACGTCTTTCGATGGTCTCCCCGAAGATGTTCTTGACCTCGCTCACCTTGGGAGACACTCGAAACGTGAGGATCTGGTCCCCCCGCTGAACCCTCAGGCTGAGGACATCCTCCCTGGATTCCTCGATGATGGTCGAGAGATCCTCCCACTGCACCAGCGGCTTGTCATTGATGGAGAGGACCAGGTCATTGGGCTGCAGCCCCGCCTGCTCGGCGGGAGAGCCCGGATTGACCGTGCCGATCTCCGGGGCAATCTGGGGGATGCCCGAAAACGTGTACACCAGCGCAAAGATGATCACGGCAAGAACCAGGTTCGAGACGGGCCCCGCCAGCACGATACCGATCCGCTTCCAGACGGGCTGAACGGAAAAGCTTCGGGCCATCTCCTCGGGGCTGAGCTCCTCCTCGCTTTCCTCGCCCAGCATCTTGACGTACCCCCCCAGGGGAATGGCCGAAAGGCGATACTCGGTATCCCCGCGCGTCACGGCCACCAGCTTGGGACCAAAGCCCAGGGAGAAACGGAGGACCTTCACTCCGGCCCATTTGGCCACGAGAAAGTGACCGAGCTCGTGTACAAAAATCAGAATACCCAGAACCACGACAGTCGAAACGATCATTGTCACCAAGGGAAACCCTCACTCATTTCCGCGGAGCGCAACGTCGCGCCGCTTCGCGCCGCGCCCAGTCATCAGCCGCCAGAACAGCTTCCAGGTCCGGTTCGGAGCTGACCTGATGCTCGTCCATCACGCTCTCTATGATCCGGGCGATGTCCAAGAAACCGATTCGTTTGTCCAGGAAAGCCCCCACAGCCACTTCATTGGCTGCATTGAGCACGGCGGGCATGGTACCGCCCGCTTCACACGAATCGAAAGCCAGACGCAGACAAGGAAAGCGGTCCATGTCCGGCGGGAAAAACGTAAGCTTCTGTAGCTGAAAGAGATCCAGCGCCGGACTGTTCACGGGCAGCCGGTGGGGATGAGCCAGAGCATAGGCGATGGGAATCTTCATATCGGGAATCCCCATCTGGGCGATGACGGAGCCGTCCACATACTCCACCATCGAATGGATGATGCTCTCGGGATGCACATGGACATCGATCCGTTCCACGGGAACTCCGAAGAGCCAGTGTGCCTCAATGACCTCCAGCCCCTTGTTCATGAGCGTTGCCGAGTCGATGGTGATCTTGCGCCCCATGCTCCAGTTGGGATGACGCAGCGCCTGCTCGGGAGTGACATGGGCCAGCTCTTCCCGGGACAGCGCAAAGAACGGACCTCCCGAAGCCGTGAGCAGGATGCGCCGCAGGTTTTCGGGATGATTGCCCTGGAGTGCCTGAAAAATGGCGCTGTGCTCGCTGTCCACCGGCAGAATGGTGGCACCGTGCTCTCCAGCCGCATCGGTAACGATCTTCCCGGCTATGACCATCGTCTCCTTGTTGGCCAGGGCAACCAGCTTGCCGAAACGGATGGCCTCCAGCGTGGGGATCAGCCCAGCCGCGCCCACCATGGCGGAAACCACGATTTCACTCTCTTCCAGGGCCGCGACCCGACATGCTCCCGCCTGGCCGAAGAGAATCTCAGGGCGCGGACCGGTGCCATCGAGCATCAAGGCAAGATTCTCGGCATGGGCCTCGTCGATGACGGAAACAACCGTGGGCTGGAACTCTCGAACCTGCTCGGCCATGAGCCTCAAGTTGCTTCCACAGCCGAGGGCCGCAACCCTGAAGGAGTCGCGGAATTGTCGGACGACCTCTAAAGTGCTGACCCCTATGGATCCGGTGGATCCAAGGATGCTGACCGCCTTTTTCACCTCAGCCACTCCTTAAGAAACTGCAGGTCCACTCCACAGCTCGCTGGCGGGAGAGCTGCCCTCGGAGCCCTCACCAGGCCGATGAGCTGCAAAATCGTGAATCAAGCTGCTTCCAAGATATATACCAGGATACCCCATGGGAATAGCTCGAGCACACCCTTCGCGCTCAACCGGGCTCATGAAATGAAAAACCAGACTACCGGGAAGACGAAAAGCAGGCTGTCGAGGCGATCGAGGATGCCGCCGTGGCCAGGCAGGATCTGGCTTGAATCCTTCTTGCCGCTCATGCGCTTGATCATGGATTCGAACAGGTCGCCGAGCTGGCCGACGATCGAGAGGACCGCGGTCAGACCCGCAATTTTCGTCAAGGGTGTGCTCTGAAACAGGACGGCTCCCAGGGCTCCCCCCACGGCAAGGCTGCAAAGGAATCCGCCCATGGATCCCTCGACGGTCTTGTTGGGACTGACCCGCTGGTAAAGCTTGCGGGATCCAAACGCTTTGCCGCAGTAGTAGGCCCCAGCGTCACCAGCCATGGTCACCAGGAGCAGGAAAAATATCCAGGCCCTCGCTTCCTCGGCCCGGCCAATGAGGAGAATGAAAGAGAGCATGTAGGGGATGTAGAGCCACGCCAGCGCACGATGAGCCAGTCGATTCAGGCCGGCCGGATCGTTGGGTGCGGAAAGGAGCACACCCGTCAGGACCAGGAAAAGACCGAGGACCAGGCCTCCGTGAAGGCCCGCGACGGCGGCCCACCATGTGAGCCAGGGCATGCCCCATCCCAGCGCATAATACAACCATCGCTCCCAGGCCGGCGACCCTGCCGGACACACGAGCCCTTCGAATTCCCACAAAGCCAGAACGGAAACCGCACTGACGAGGAGTGCCCAGCTCCACGGCGGGCCCATACCGATCAACGCGAAAAGGGGCACGGCAAGGGAGATCCCCGTGATCAACCTCTGCTGATGCGAGCTCAACTCTTTCCAGTTCAAGACGGTCGCTCCTGCCGCGGTACGGTGAGCATAGGGTTGTTTGAGAGCGGGTCAGGCATGGAGGAATCTTTGGAGGTGTAAATCTTTAGCTGGGGTCGGAATCCGCTACGGTGGCCAGGTCATTGACGACCTGCTCGCTGGTTTTGCCAAACCGGCGCTCTCTCCTCCCGTAGTCCTCCAGCGCCAGCATGAGCTCGGGCTCCCTGAAGTCCGGCCACAGGGTGGGCGTGACATAAATCTCCGCGTAGGCGAGCTGCCACAGGAGAAAATTACTCAGCCGGTGCTCACCGCCCGTACGTATGATCAGATCGGGATCCGGAAAGCCCGCCGAGAAGAGATAGGTCGAAAAAACCTCCGGGTCGAGATCCTCGGGCTGGAATTTACCCGCCAGGATGTCCCGGGCGGCAAGCCTGGCAGCCCGGGCGATTTCCTGCCTTCCCCCGTAGTTCAAGGCCAGACTCAGGATCAGTTTGTCGAAACCGGCCGTGGCCCGGGTGGCTTCCTCCAAATCAGCCAGCACCTGGTCGGGAAGGCCGTCACGATCTCCCCAATGGCAAAGCCTGATCTCTTTTTCCACCAGCTCATGGAGCTCGGATTGCAAAAACCTGTGCAGAAGCCTCCAGAGCCCTGAAACCTCGGCTTCCGGGCGCTGCCAGTTCTCTTTCGAAAAGGAGTAAAGCGTCAGGTGGGGAATCCCCAGTTTTCGGCAGCACTGCACGACGTCCCTGACCGAGTTGGCGCCCTCCTCGTGGCCCATGATCCGTCGGCACAGTCTCTGCTTGGCCCAACGCCCGTTGCCGTCCATGATGATGGCCACGTGGCGGGGAAGCTGGCTGAGAGCGGTTTCATGCATACTCAGATTTCCAGAATCTCCTTCTCTTTGGCCGCGTAGACGCTGTCAACCTTCTTGATGAGCTCGTCGGTGATCCTCTGAGTCTCCTCCTGACCCTTGAACTGCTCGTCCTCGGAGATGGTTTTTTCCTTCCTCAAGTCCTTGAGCATTTCGTTGGCATCGCGCCGAATGTTGCGCATGGCCACCTTGGCTTCCTCGGCCTTCTTCTTGATCACCTTGACCAGCTCCTTGCGACGCTCCTGGGTCAAGGGTGGAATTCCGATGCGGATGATCTTGCCGTCGTTGTTGGGGGTGAGCCCAAGCTCGGACTTGAGGATGGCTTTTTCGACCTCGCCGATGACGGATTGGTCCCAGGGCTGAATCATGATGGTACGAGGCTCGGGAACCGTCAGGGTTGCGAGCTGGCTCAGGGGCGTGGAAGTTCCATAGTATTCCACCCGAATGCCGTCCACGAGAGCGACCGACGCTCGTCCCGTTCTCAAGCGCCGATATTCCTGCTCCAGATTGTCGACGGCCTTGTGCATTCGGTCCAGAGCGTCTGCGTACACATCATCCAGCATTTCTTCTACCCTCCATCCACCAAGGTTCCAACATCTTCCCCCAGGACCACTCGCTTGATGTTGCCCGAAGCTCTGAGGTTGAAGACCACGATTGGCATGCTCTGGTCCCTGGCCAGCGAAATGGCCGTGGCATCCATGACCTTGAGGTCCTTCTGGAGGACCTCCGAATAACTGATGTGATCATATTTCCTGGCCGTCGGATCCTGAACCGGGTCGCGGGCATAGATGCCATCCACCTTCGTGGCTTTCATGAGGACTCCGGCGCCGATCTCCACCGCACGAAGGGCGGCCGTCGTGTCGGTCGTGAAAAAAGGAAGTCCCGTTCCCGCGGCGAAAATGACCACCCTTCCCTTCTCCAGGTGACGGATCGCCCGTCGCCGGATATAAGATTCCGCCACCTCTTTCATGTCGATGGCCGAAAGGACCCGGGTGGGAACCTCCATCTTTTCGAGGGCCTGCTGGAGGGCCAGCCCGTTCATCACGGTGGCCAGCATCCCCATGTAATCGGCGGTGGAGCGGTCCATTCCCCTGGAAGCGCCCGAGACCCCGCGAAAGATATTCCCTCCGCCGATCACGAGGGCCGTTTCAACACCCAGCCCGTTCACCTCGCGGATTTCGATGGCCACCTCGTTGAGCACCACCGGATCGATACCATAGGGCTCGACGCCCATCAGCGCCTCACCGCTCAGCTTGAGCAGGATCCGCCCGTAGCGGGGCTTTTTTCGTTCCAGATCTATTTGAGCCAAAACCATGATCCTCGTGGCGGGCCACTCGCCCGGTCACACTGCCATCCCGCCGCCGGCAGGATACATCCGCGCTCGAGCAGCGACTCGGAAGCTCCCATGAATGGAGGAAAGCCGCACACCAGTCCGCTTTCCCCTCCGCGCCGCCGTCAGCCTCCCATGCCAGGCCGGTCGGGGGGGATCCCCCCGACCGCCCGATATCGTCCTATTCGCCGCCCAGCTGATACCGCACGAACCGCCGGATGAAAATCTTCTCACCGATCTTGGCTGTCAGCTCGTTGAGATAATCCTGCACGGTCTTGTCCGGATCCTTGACATACTTCTGCTCGAGGAGAACCACTTCCTCGTAGAACTTGCGCATCTTGCCCTCGACCATTTTTTCGAGAATGTTCTCGGGCTTTCCCGACTCCCGGGCCTGAGCCAGACAGATGGCCTTTTCGCGCTCGATCACGTCCGACGGGATGTTTTCCCGCTCGACCCCCAGGGGAGATGAAGCGGCAATATGCATGGCGATGTTCTTGGTGAACTCGACAAAATCGTCGCTCTTGGCCGCGAAATCCGTCTCGCAGTTGACCTCGACGAGCACTCCCATGCGGCCGGCGCCATGGATGTAGGCATGCACCATGCCCTCCGTCGCATCTCGTCCCGCGCGCTTCATGGCCTTGGCCAGACCCTTCTGACGCAGAAGATCCAGAGCCTTATCCATGTCCCCGGCGGTATCCTGCAGGGCCTTCTTGCAGTCCATCATGCCTGCGCCCGTTTTTTCCCTCAGATCGCGAACCATTCCTGCTGAGATTTCCAATTCCAAACCTCCTGTCCGTGCCTTTATTCCCCGTCTCCGCCTTCGGTCTGGCCGACGGGATTGACGATTTCAACGACAGGACCGCTCTCTTCCTGGCTGAGGAGCTGTCCGGCGGGGACTTCCTCCAGGGAGATGGTCTCCTTGTCTCGAGACGCATGCTGCGATTCCAGGTACCGCTGGCGCCCTTCCACGCAGGCATCGGCCATCTTCCCGGTGATGAGGCGAATGGCCCGAATGGCGTCG
Organism: Syntrophobacteraceae bacterium; assembly: GCA_025453975.1. Taxonomy (GTDB): domain Bacteria; phylum Desulfobacterota; class Syntrophobacteria; order Syntrophobacterales; family Syntrophobacteraceae; genus JALOOX01. The sequence goes on along the minus strand of JALOPI010000001.1, from coordinate 118,921 downwards.
TCGTTGCCTGGAATGGGATAATCGATGACGTCCGGATCGCAGTTGGTGTCCACGACGGCCACCACGGGAATGCCGAGCCGGTTGGCCTCGGCGACGGCGATGTTCTCCCGGGCCGTATCGATGACGAACATGGCTCCGGGGAGCCGGGTCATATCCTGAATGCCGCCGAGGTTTTTGACCAGCTTGTCACGCTCGTTCTGCAGCTGCAGAATCTCTTTCTTGGGAAAGCGGTTGATGCTCCCGTCCTGAATCATGCCGTCCAGATCCTTCAAGCGATCGATCCTGATCTTGATCGTCTTGAAGTTGGTGAGCATCCCGCCCAGCCAGCGATGATCCACGTAGAACATCCCAGAGCGCTCGGCCTCCTCCCGGATGGTTTCCCGGGCCTGCTGCTTGGTGCCCACGAACATGACACTCTCGCCCGCGGCGGCGGTCTCCAATACGAAATTGTAGGCGGTGTTGAAAAGGCGCACCGTCTTCTGGAGATCGATGATGTAAATCCCGTTGCGAGCACCGAAGATGTAGGTTTTCATCTTGGGATTCCACCGGCGTGTTTGATGCCCGAAGTGGACCCCTGCCTCCAACAGCTGTTTCATACTGACGACTGCCATGGAACCTCCTTCTGGTTGTGGCCTCCACCCCGCCGCACCTCGCTCCAACGGAGCGAGGCACCCAAAGGTCGGGGGTGTGCGGTTTGAGTAAATCGAATCTCCCTATCACGATTAGTGAAACCAAGGCAACCGAAAATCTCCATTTCATCGATCCAGATCGCATTCGGTCTCGCGCCCAGGGGAGGGCGAGCCGAAACGGATCCGGAATCGGGCTTGTGGGAACCCGGCTTTTGGAATAACTTGTGCTGGGAATTACAAGGTCTCGCCTGGTGGCGCTGGGCCCCCGCTGGGCGCCTGGGCCGACAATGCAGGCGGACCTCCCAGCACATGGGCCATGACCGAGCGCGCAAGAAGGAGATGAGCATGAAGGCTAGAAATGCATGGACCCTGCAGGCGCTGCTGTCCTGCCTGATCTGGAACGGCATCCTCGTCGCCCTGTTCTATTTCATTGGACACCGGGTGCTTCAGGGCCTCGATGCGTGGGTGACTCCTCTCATGCAGCCCGAGGTCCAGGGCCTCTCGGAGGACCTGCGCGGCTCCCTGGCCAGCTTCAAGCAGTTCCTCGAGGAATCCATGCGTTACATCCTGCCCGTGACCGTCGTGACCGGCACCACCACCACGCTCATCCTCTGGCTCTTCCTCACCATTCAGGGACGGATTCTCATCCGCCGGGCCACGTTGGAGGGGACACCCGCATCCAAGGCGAAGTCCCCGCCCCAGGCTCCCAAGGCTGAGCAGCCGACGGCCGGAGGACCGCTTCCCGCGGAGCCCCGCGAGCCCACTGTCCAGCCGGCCATTCAGATCCTTTCCACCCTGCAGCAGGAGGGGCGTTTCATTGACTTCCTTCAGGAAGACCTCAATTTATATGACGATGCCCAGATCGGAGCCGCCGTTCGGAGCATCCACCAGGGCTGCAAGAAGGCCATGGAAGAGGTCATTGATCTCAGGCCGGTCATGGACGAAAGCGAGGGCGCCACGGTGACCATAGCGCCGGGCTTCGACGCGCGGGCCATCCGTCTGACGGGAAAGGTGTCGGGAGATCCTCCCTTCAAGGGGATCCTTCGGCACCGGGGCTGGAAGGCCGAGAGGGTGGAGCTTCCCACGCCGGTGGCCGAACGGGAGAAGAACCGACTGATCGCTCCCGCCGAAGTGGAGATCGAAGGTTAGGAGGCTGTCCAAGACAGTCTTTTTGTCATTTCGAACGGAGCCTGGCGAAAAATAAGTCCCCAAGAGCTGAGTGATGATCAGAATCGGGATTTCTCGCCATGCTTGGAAATGACGGTTCTCGGACAGCCTCCCGGGTGGAGCGGCGCTCATCAACCGAGGAGACGATTTGAGCGAGACCAGGTATATCATCGGCATTGATCTGGGTACGACCCACTGTGTCGTGGCCTATGTGGAAGGCCGCCCGGAAATGGACCGGGACCCGGTCATCCGGAGCTTCCCGGTTCCCCAGGTGGTGAGCCCGGGGGAAGTGAGATCGCAGCCCCTGCTGCCTTCCTTTCTCTTTCTTCCCGGGCCTCATGATGTCCCTCAGGGGGGGCTGGCTCTGCCCTGGGACCCGGAGGTGAGCCACGCCGTCGGTGAGCTGGCCAGGAAGCGCGGGGCGGAGATTCCCAACCGCCTCGTGGCCTCGGCCAAATCCTGGCTGAGCTATGCCGGGGTGGACCGCACCGAGCCCATCCTCCCCTGGGACAGCCCGGCCGACGGGCGCAAGATCTCCCCGGTGGAGACCGCCACCCGATTTCTCGAGCACCTCAGATCCGCCTGGAACCACACCATGGCCCCCGACGATCCTGAAGCCAGGCTCGAGCTTCAGGACATTTACCTGACGGTCCCGGCATCCTTCGACGCCGTGGCGCGGGAGCTCACGGTGAAGGCCGCCCAGGCCGCCGGCCTTGAGCGCATCACGCTCCTCGAGGAGCCTCAGGCGGCATTCTACGCCTGGATCGAGTCCCAGCAGGAGCGCTGGAGAAAGGCGGTCCGTGTCAACGAGTCCATCCTGGTCTGCGACATCGGCGGGGGCACCACCGACTTCAGCCTGATCCAGGTGACGGAGGAGCAGGGTGATCTCACCCTGCGGCGCGTGGCCGTGGGCGAGCACATCCTGCTGGGTGGCGACAACATGGATCTGACCCTCGCCTATGCTCTCCAGGCCAAACTGGCGCAGAGGGGCTCCCGGCTGGATTCCTGGCAGTTCCGTGGCCTCTGGCACAGCTGTCGGGCCGCCAAGGAGCGGCTCCTGAGCAGGCCGGACCTCGAGAGCGAGCCTGTGGTCATCCTGGGCCGCGGATCGTCGCTCATCGGCGGCACCCTGCGCACGGAGCTGACCCGGGCCGAGGTGGAGCAGATCCTGGTGGAAGGGTTTTTCCCCGTCACGGAGCGGGATGAGTATCCCCAGAGTCGGAGGAAGGTCGGCGTTCGCGAGATGGGGCTCCCCTACGAATCGGATCCGGCGGTCTCCCGCCATCTGGCTCGATTCCTCGGCCAGTCCGAACGAGGCCTTGCGGAGGCGGGGTCGGACCTGGGGTACCCCTCGGCCGTTCTGTTCAACGGCGGCGTGATGAAATCGGACCTCCTGCGGAAGCGAGTCCTCGAAATCCTTGCGGGCTGGCACCCGACAGGGGAAGTGAGGGAGCTGGCGGCACCAGATCTGGACCTGGCGGTGGCGCGTGGCGCCGCCTATTACGGTCTGGCCCGGCGCGGCCGGGGCATCCGCATTCGGGGTGGCGTGGCCCGGCCCTACTACATCGGCATCGAGAGCGCCATGCCCACGGTGCCCGGCATCCCGACCCCTGTCAAGGCCCTCTGCATCGTCCCCTTCGGAATGGAAGAGGGAACGGGGGCCGAGATCCGCGAGCGCGAATTCGGACTCGTGGTGGGGGAGCCCGCCGTATTCAACCTCCTGGCCTCCACCGTCCGCAAGAAGGACCAGGTCGGGGAGATCATTGAGGACTGGCAGGGGGAGATCGAGGAAGTGACCACCATGGAGACCGTCCTGCCCGCCTCGGAAGCCGCCGAGGGGCTGACCGTCATCCCCGTGTGGCTCCGGAGCGAGGTGACCGAGATCGGAACCCTCGAGCTCTGGTGCGTCTCGCGCGACGATGACGGCAAACGGTGGAAGCTGGAATTCAACCTGAGGGAGCAGGAAGACTGATCGAGGTGATGGAAGGGTCTTTCGAGCTTCAAGAGGGCGAATACCGCTACATCGTGGGCATCGACCTCGGGACGACCAACACGGCCCTGGCCTACGTGGACAGGACCGGCCCCGAGGCAGGCCCGCGGAGGATCCGCTTTTTCAACGTCCCGCAGCTGGTGGCCCCCGGCTCCATGGGGCGTCCCTCCATTCTGCCATCTTTTCTCTATCTTCCCGGTCCCTATGAGCTACCGCCCGAAAGCACCGCCCTGCCATGGGATGCCGGCAGGCGGCACGTGGTGGGGGAGCTGGCCCGTGAGCAGGGAGCCATGGTTCCCGGCAGGCTGGTTTCCTCGGCAAAGTCCTGGCTGTGTCACGGTGGAGTGGATCGCACCGCGGACATTCTACCCTGGGGAGCGGGCGACGACGTGGAGAAGATCTCCCCCGTGGAAGCCAGCAGCCGGTACCTCCGACACCTGCGCGAGGCATGGAACATGGAGATGGCCAGGGGACGGGATGGCTTCCGCCTCGAGGAGCAGCTGGTTCTGCTGACGGTACCGGCATCCTTTGACGAGGTGGCCAGGGAGCTGACCGTAAGGGCGGCAAACCAGGCGGGATTGAGCAGGGTGGTCCTCGTCGAGGAGCCGCTGGCGGCTTTCTATGCCTGGCTCTACCGTCACGAGGAGGACTGGCGTCAGGGGATGCGGGACGGCCAGCTCATCCTGGTCTGCGACGTGGGCGGAGGAACCACGGATTTCACGGTGGTGGCCGTCCGCGAAGGCGAAACGGGCCTCAAGTTTGACCGGCTGGCCGTGGGAGACCACCTCATGCTGGGCGGAGACAACATGGACCTGGCCCTGGCGCGTCACCTGGAAGTGCAGCTCCTGGGGCAGCCCGGCAAGCTGGAGTCCAGAAGATGGCATCAGCTCTGGCATCAATGCAGGAAGGCCAAGGAGATCCTGCTGAGCGAGCCAGGGGCGGCCTCTCCGCCTTCGGCCACCGAGTCGGCCCAGGCTCCCGAGCCTTGGGGGGGATCCTCCATCTTCGCGGCCGCGCGACGCTCGGAATCGGCTGCGGCATCGATTCGGGACGAAGTGGAGATCACGCTGGTCGGCCTCGGAAGGAAGCTCATAGGAGATACCCTGAAGACCAGGCTCTCCGGGGATGTGGCTCGCAGCCTGATCCTGGATGGCTTCTTTCCGAGGGTCTCACGGGACGAGACTCCATCGACCGCGCGCCGAATGGGACTCACGGAGTGGGGGCTGCCCTACGTTCAGGAGCCGGCGGTGACCCGGCACCTGGCGGGGTTCTGGCACCGCTTTCACAAACTGCTGTCCGACGAGACGGGAAGGGAATCCCCCTATCCCGATTTCGTGCTGTTCAACGGGGGGGCGTTGAGCCCGCCCATGCTCCGGGAAAGGATTCGGGAAGTCCTGGGAGGCTGGTTCAAGGGCGAGGCCGGTGAAGATTATGAGCCCGTGGAGCTCGAGAATCCTCGGCCCGACCTGGCCGTGGCCATCGGTGCCGCCTATTATGGCCTGGTGCGATTGGGGGAAGGGGTCCGGGTGGGAGCCGGCAGTCCGCGGTCCTTCTACGTCGAAGTGTCCCCCGGTGAGGGCGTGCCCACCGGTGAGGCGGAGCGCCAGGCGGTTTGCCTCGTCCCCCGGGGAACCGAGGAGGGCAGCGAGGTCAGGCTCGAGCAGCCGGCTTTCCAGGTCCTGACGAACCAGCCCGTGAGCTTCCAGATCTTCAGCTCCAGCACGCGCCTGGGCGATCACATCGGAGACGTGGTGAGTCTCCATGAGGAGGAGACCTCCATCCTGCCCCCGATCCGGACGGTCCTGCGGTTCGGCAGGAAGGGCTCGGCACAGCCGCTGCCGGTATCCCTGGAGGTGCGCCTCACGGAGGTGGGCACGTTGGAGCTGTGGTGCGTCTCCCGGCAATCCTCCCACCGATGGCAGCTCCAGTTTGACGTCCGCCACGGGGTGGAGCCACCGCCGCAAAATGCCCTGAAGCACGGGGAAACCCTGGAGGCCGAGGTCATCGAAGGCGGGCGTGAAAAAATTCGACAGGTCTTTGGCTCGCGCTCCACGCCCAGGGCCGCGGAGCAGATCACCCGAGAGCTGGTGGCGCTCCTCGATCTCCCCAAGGAAAAGTGGCCCAGCTCCCTCATTCGAAAACTGGCAGAAACGCTTCTGGAGTGCAGAGCCGGCCGGAGCCTCACGCCACAGCATGAGGCGCGCTGGCTCAATCTGCTGGGATTTTGCCTGCGCCCGGGATTCGGGGACCCCGTGGACGAATGGCGAATCAAGGAAGTCTGGAAGCTCTTTCCCCAGGGGCCTAGCTTTCCGCGCCAGGCCCAGAACCGCAGCGAATGGTGGATCTTCTGGCGGCGGGTGGCGGGTGGGCTGACGGCGGGTCAGCAGTGGCACCTGTTTCAGCAGATCTCCGGGCTGCTTCAAACGGGAGACCGGAGGAAGAAACCGGGAAGAGCCGGAAAGGTCCTCAGTCCCCAGGAGGAAATGGAAATCTGGATGGCCGTCGCCAGCATGGAGCGGCTGCCCGTGGAGACTAAAGTGGACCTGGGTGAAGCCCTCCTGGGGCGAATCCAGCGAACCAGCCCCAAGCCCCAGGACCTCTGGGCCCTGAGTCGCATGGGGGCACGAATTCCCTTCTATGGGCCCTTGAATCTCGTGATCCCCGGCCGGCGGGTCGCCGCCTGGCTGGAATCGCTCATGGCCCTGGGGGGCGAGCCCTCAGAGACCCTGGCCCAAACCCTGGTCCAGGTTGCCCGCTTCACGGGAGACCGGGAAAGGGACCTCGAAGACTCCACGCGCCAAAGGATCCTCCAATGGCTCGAGGGGGCTCCGCATCCGGAAAGATACCGACGCATGATGCTCCACCCCGAAAGCAGCCTCCTGGACCAGGAAAGAGAATGGGTCTTCGGGGAGTCACTGCCGGTGGGCCTGACGGTGGCGGGGCCGGGATAGGGAACCGGGACGGGAGACGATGCGGGTTCTCTTCTACTGCCAGCATGTGCTGGGCATCGGGCACTTTTTCCGGAGCATGGAGATCGCCCGGGCCCTGGAGCCCCACGAGGTCCTGTTCGTGGAAGGGGGAGAGCCGCTGCATGGCTTCACCCCACCGTCGCACGTCCGGTGGGCGTTCCTGCCCCCGGTGATGATGGACCCGGACTTCCACAACATGGAGATTCGAGGTCAGGACGAGGAAAGGTTATGGCGAGAGCGCAGGGAGATCCTTCTGAGCCTGTATCACTCCTTTGGGCCGGATTGGATCGTTACCGAGCTTTTTCCCTTCGGGCGGCGCATCTTCCGCCACGAGCTGACACCGCTCCTCGACGTGGCAAGGAGTCATGGGCCGGGGGTACGGGTGGCCTGCAGCCTTCGAGACATTCTCGTGGAAAAAGCCGATGTCGACAAATATGAAAAGCGCGTCCTGAACATCCTGAACACCCGGTATGACCTGCTCCTGGTCCATGCGGATCCCCGGGTGCTCGACCTGGGGGAGACCTTTTCGAGAATCGACGAGATCCGCATCCCGCTCATTTACACCGGGCTCGTCTGCCGCCCCGCCCCGGAGCGCCGACGGACGGACGGTCGCCGGGTCATCGTGGCCAGCACCGGAGGGGGCCGGGTGGGAGTCGACCTGCTCCGGGCGGTGATCGAGGGGCTCAGGCGCCTGGATCGGGGCGATCTCGAGCTTCGAGTCTTCCTGGGGCCATTCATGGAGGAGGCAGATCGGGGCGCCCTTGCCAGCCTGGCATCCATCGATCCGCGGGTGTTCCTGCGCCCTTTCGCCAGCGACTTTCCTCAGGAGCTGGCCGAGGCCAGCCTCTCCATCAGCATGGCCGGATACAACACCTGCATGGACATTCTGGCTTCCCGTGTGCCAGCCCTGGTCTATCCCTTTCCCCAGAATCGTGAGCAGGCCATGCGGGCCGACCGGCTGGAGCGGCTGGGGCTGCTCCGCGTGCTGGCAAGTCTTTCGCCAAGCGATCTGGCCCACGCCATGGAAGCCCTGCTGGAGCACCCCGATGTGCCGGGCAGCCACACGCTGGACCTGGATGGGGCGGCCCGGACGGCACGCCTCCTCGCGGGCTCCCCGCTGAGTCCGTGAAAGCCCCCGCAACGTCATTCCCTGAATGACTCAGGGAAATTCCTGTTGACGGAAACGGGCTTTTTATATACATACCACTCACTTTTTCAACCCATGGCGGTGTAGCTCAGTCGGTCAGAGCATGCGGCTCATATCCGCAGTGTCCGGGGTTCAAGTCCCTGCACCGCCACCATACGGTCCGCGACGGGGGAAGCGAAATCGCTTCCCCCTTGTGCTTTGCCCGCCATTTTCTTGTTGAAAAACAAAGCATTATCGACTAATAGCCGGACGATGTGGGAAGCTCGAGGGGCAAGGACAATCGTCGTCTCAGCATAGATCCGGAAAGGAACCGATCATGACGCTGACTAAGGCGCATATCGTGGAGAACCTGTTCGCCAAGAACATCTTCACAAAGACTGAATCCGCTCATATCATCGAGACGCTCTTCGAGATCATCAAGCAAGGGTTGGAGCAGGGCGACGATGTCCTCATCAGCGGATTCGGCAAGTTCAGCGTCAAGGACAAGAACCAGCGCCGAGGTCGCAACCCTCAGACGGGAACCCCCATCATGCTGGCCCCCCGCAAGGTGGTCACGTTCAAATGCTCGGGCGTGCTCCGGGAGAAGATCAACCATAAGAAATGAGCAAGGACCGGACCGTTGAATGAGCCCCCCACTGTTCAAGTCAACGCAGACCGTTCAGGGGGAAACAGTATTTTCCTTCACGCACCCGCTTGACTTCCAGCACGTCCAACCCTTGTGGGAAGGCATTCTCGCGGCTCTGAGCCATTCCCCGCCCCGAAAGCTCATCCTGGATTTTGAGGAAATATCGACCGTCGACAGCAGCGGATTTGCCCTCCTCCGACTGTTGAAGCGCCATTGCGAGCGCCACGGCATTCCTCTGGAGCACCGCCCCCTCCCCCCGGGCACTCAATATTTTGTCCGATTCCTGGAAGCCTCTCCGCTTCCACCGACACCTTCGAGAGATGCTTACGTATCCGCGCGGGTGAGTCACCTGGGGGAAAGCCTCCTGAGGAAGGTCGGGGAGTGGGGGGATCTCATCCGGTTCGTCGGCGATTTTCTCATCTCGATGGGAAGAGCCTTCCATCACTGGCGCCGCTTCCGCTGGCGGGAGGTGCTCTATTACACCCAGCTTTCGGGGGCCGATGCCATGCCCATCGTGTTCCTGCTGAGCTTCCTCCTGGGGCTGGTCATGGCTTTCCAGGGAGCGGTGCAGCTCCGGCAGTTCGGAGCCAACATCTTCGTGGCCGATCTGCTGAGCCTGGCCATGACCCGCGAGCTGGGCCCCGTATTCACGGCGGTCATTCTGGCCGGACGATCCGGATCCGCCTTCGCCGCGGAGATCGGAACCATGAAGGTGAACGAGGAGGTCGACGCCCTGGTGGTCATGGGCTTTGACATCACCGAGCTCCTGGTCCTTCCCAAGGTGGTCGCTCTCGCGATTTGCGGCCCGCTTCTGACCATGCTGGCCAACGGTTCCAGCATCGTGGGCGGAATCGTGGTCGGGATCCTGAGCCTGGATTTGACGGCGGCGAGCTTCATTCAGGAGGTTTATTCCATTCTCACCCTCACCGACGTCATCGGGGGGCTGGCCAAGAGCCTGGTCTTTTCCATCCTCATCGCCCTCATCGGTTGCTTTCGGGGCCTCCAGGCCGACAAGGGCGCCGACAGCGTGGGGCGTCAGACGACTTCGGCGGTTGTGAGCGGTATCTTCTTGATTATATTGGCTGACGCGGTCTTTACCGTACTGTATCATATCTTCGACATCTGAACACCGGGGAGCGCACATGGCGTGGCCGCGATGCGGGGACGCCCCGCCTCTGGACGGGGCGTGGAAAGCAGGCCCCGCATCATGGGCCATTTTCGTTCGAGCGGCAGCGGAATGAAACAGGCTGAGCACGGATTGTCAGAAGTGGCGGTCAGGGTCGACGGCGTCACCCTCGGATACGGGGATCGGGTGGTGCTGGAATCCATCGACCTCGGCATCGGCAAGGGGGAGATCGTCGCCATCCTGGGAGGCAGCGGCTGCGGGAAAAGCACGCTCCTCAAGGCCATGATCGGGCTCCTTCCTCCCGTGGCCGGCAGCATCGCCCTCGGAGGCCGGGTCATCACCGGCCCGGACCGGGAAGAAGCCCTGGCATCGGCCAGGAAGAAGATCGGCGTACTCTTTCAATCCGGGGCTCTCATGGGCTCCCTCAGTCTGGCCGAGAATGTGGCCCTCCCCATCCAGGAGCTCACGGCCCTCTCGCCGGACCTGATCACGGACATCGTCCATCTGAAGCTGGAGATGGTCGGGCTCACCGGGTTCGAGACGCTCCTGCCCGCGGAGCTGAGCGGCGGGATGCGCAAGCGGGCCGCCCTGGCGCGAGCCATGGCCCTGGATCCCGAGATCCTTTTCTGCGACGAGCCTTCGGCCGGCCTGGACCCCGTCACCTCCGCCGAGCTGGATGAGCTTCTGCTGGAGCTGAACCGGGCCCTGCACATCACCATGGTCCTGGTCACTCACGAGCTTCCGAGCATCGAGGCTGTTTCAGACCGATGCATCATGCTGGACGGGAAGTCTCGGGGGATCATCGCCATGGGTACCCCCGAGGATCTGCGGAGCGAGGCCGCGGATCCTCGGGTCCGGGCGTTTTTCCACCGTCAGGCGCGGCCTGGAGGGTAGCCGCCCGGCAAAGGAGTGAAACGTTGCCGCATCGATTGAGCTCGTTCAGGCTGGGGCTGCTGGTCATCATCTGCGGGAGCATTCTGCTGATCACCATCATCTGGCTGGGTGCATCCCACTATTTCGAGGAGAACCTGTCTTACGTCACCTACTTCGACGAATCGGTGAAGGGGCTCCAGCAGGATGCCATCGTGAATTATCGGGGGGTCGGCGTGGGCAGGGCCGTCGACATCGGCCTGGCTCCGGACGGGCGCCTCATCAAGGTGGTCATGCACCTACGGCCTGACTTCCGGGTGGACCGGACCCTGGCGATCCAACTGCGGGAAATGGGCCTGACGGGGCTCCGTTACCTGGAGATCGACACAGCTCCCGCCAACATCCAGGAGCTGACGCCCGAGATCGACTTCCCCTCCGAGCACCCCGTCATCCCTTCCTACCCCTCGGAGATCGTGCAGCTCAAGGCCGCCCTCGAGACCATCTACAGGAAGGTCAATGAAATCGACCTGCAAAGGCTGGCTGAGGACTGGACCAAGACGGGCGGGCTCATCAACGAGGTCCTGGCGCACATGAAAGAGGCCATCGACCCGGGTGAATGGAGGGGAATGGTCAAGGCCATCAACCAGGCGGCATTGGAGACGGCCCGATTCACCGAAAACATCAACAAAGCCACCGCCCCCGGGATGAAAAAGGGGGTCGACGACCTTGCGGGCACGCTGGAGGCCGCCAGGTCCGTATCCGAGAAGCTGGCCCGTCAGCTCCATGCCCTTCCCCCGGACACCCTCCACGACATCGCGGGAAACCTGAAGGAGACCATCGCATCAGGCAACAGGCTGGTGGCTCACGTGGACCGGCAGTTTGCCCAGTCCAATGCCCTGCTGCGGCAATCCATCCTTCAGCTCGGGCAGCTCCTGGCCCAGCTGAGCGCGCTGGCCCAGGAGATCAAGGACCAGCCCAGCCGCGTAGTCTTTCCCCCCAGGGTCAAGGACCCTTTTGAGAGGAAGTGATGAGCATGTCCCCGAGAAGCGGCGCCATCTCGATACTCCTGCTGATCAGCTGCTTCGGGTGCTCCAGCGCGCTGGTCACCGGCACGCCACCTGTCTATTTCGAGCTGAGCCATGGGGAGTTTGGAGGGGTCTGCCCCGACCACCGGCAGGGAAGCGTGCGGGTATGGCCCTTCTCCGCCTCGGCCCCTTACGACCGGGAAGAGATGATCATCCTCGAGCCCTCCCGACGAGTGCGCTTTTCGCCGCACTTCCGCTGGATCACCTCACCGGGCAGCCTGATCGCCGACGCACTGACCCGGGACCTGAGCGCCGACGGACCTTTCGAGCGAGTGCTGACCGCCTCGTCTCCCGGTGCCAGCAACGCTCAGATGAGCGGCCATGTTTACCGGTTCGCCTGGGTGGACCAGGGGGAGGGAAGGCAGCAGGCTCAACTGGAGGTTCAGATCAGCCTGTGGCAGGAGGAGCCTCGTCAGGCCGTGCTTCTGAACAGGCGCTATCGCCTCGAAAGCCGGCCCCTGGCAACGGGCAGCCCCGAAATGCTCGCCGCCATCATGAGCGAGCTGACCGCCGAATTCTCGGCCCGACTGCGTGAGGATCTGTGCGCTATGGCATCAGGCAGCTCGTCTCGACCTTCCGACTGACATACTCCACCTGCCGCATCCACGCGGCATCCTTTTGCTCCAGCTGCCTGGACAGGCCGTTCACCGCATGCAGCACCGAGCTGTGAGCCCGCTGGAAAGACCTGCCGATGGCCTGGAGGGATTCGGTCGTGTACTGCCGACACAGATACATGGCGATCTTGCGGGCCGTCGCCAGGTGCTTGCGCCGCGACGGGGACTTGAGCTCCTCGACGGTCACCTGAAAGCTGGAGCAAACGATTTGCTGGATGTGATCGATGGTGATTTTGGGAAGATGGTTCTGGATGGCCTGGGTCACATCTTCCGCCAGACTGACGGTGATCGGCACCTTGAGGATGTGGCTCTTGACCGAAAGGCCGTGAATGCAGCTCTCCATCTGGCGAACATCCCCCGTGAGCCGCTCGGCCAGAAATTCGATCACCACCTGCGGAAAACGAGCGTTCCGGCTCTCGGATTTACGCCGGATGATCTCGATGCGGGTCCGGTAGTCCGGAGGATCGATGGGCGCCACCACGCCCCCATGAAGCCGGGACTGCAGCTCCCGGCTGAGGCGGGGAATGTCCCTGGGCAGACTGCTCCCCGTGCACAGGATGCGCTTGCCGCGGTCCATCAGCTCGTCCAGCGTGTACACCAGCTCACTCTGGATCTTCTCCTTGCCGCTCAGGAAATCGATGCGCTCCAGCAGCAGCACGTCGCACCCGTTCCTGAACTTCTTCTTGAAGCTCTCCATGCTGCCGTGCTGCAGGGCGAGGATCATCTCGTTGGTGAACTGCTCGGTGGTGGCATAACGCACCCGGCAGCTGGGGCTCTGACCCAGGAGATGATTCCCCACGGCCTGCGTCAGATGGCTCTTCCCCATCCCCGTGGGCGAGAGCAGATAGACCGATTGACTGTTGAAGCTCTGCTCTCCAGCCAGCGCCATGGAGGCGGCGAAGGCGAACTGATTGCACTGGCCCACGACAAACTGGTCGAAGGTGAAGCGGGGATTGAGGGCCGGCTCGGCCTTTCGAATGAGCTCATGAAAGCTGATCTGTCGAGGCCCCTCGTCGATCTCGCACTCCACCTCCTTGCGTGCCCTCTCGGGTGCGATGCGGTATTCGATCCTGGTGACCCCCGAAAAGTGCCGCCCCACGGCGGCCAGCAGGCGTTCTTCCAGTTTTTCCCGCAGCCATTCGATGTGGAAGCGGTTCCTGCAGCCCAACAGGAGCCGATCCCCTTCGCAGCCCAGACACTCCAGGGTACACACCCAGAGCTCATACTGCCCCTTCGAAAGACACTTCTGAAGTTCCTGCCTAACGTTTTTCCATCCCTGGTCCATACAAGACTTCCTCAGGTGTGGAAGAGCCTTCCGCAGCCGATGCCAGAGCCCCATATTCAGTTGTACAAGACGAAGATTCAGCGAATAATAATAAGAAATTCAATCAGTACATCGGGAAAACCATGGAAACCAGCCAGGAAGGTTCAGGGAAACAAGAAACTCTCTTTTTCCTCGACGACGGGAGTCAACCTATCCGTTAACCTGATTCCGGTCAAAGGTGATCTCGAGACTTCTCTCGGGGATTCCCCCCACCGACCCCGGGGACCGAATTCTTTCATAGGGAAGTGATGTTAGAGTCTTCCACCTCATAACATGTTGATACATAAACAAGAATCATCGAACATGATTAGTCGTTTAATATCGGGCTATTAGTGGATTTTACCTCCCTGAGTCTCGGGGCCGCGTCCCAGCGAGCTTCCGTTTTTCTCCTGTTTTCTCACAAATTCATCAACTGAGAGGGTATCCGGCGAGGAATATGGTGAGCGTTCGAAATCTGCCCTGGGGGGGGTGGGATCCGGGACCGCCCCGAAAGCTGTCGTGCCCTCATGCCAGCATGTGGCCGTGGCGGGATGATCCCTCAAGCCGCATAAAACTGGAATCGAATGGGGCGACGGTTTATGGTATATAAGGCGGCACGGTAAAGTCTTGTGGCCAGCGTTCAGGATCGAGGCTTTGTGATGGGAATCCCCTCTCGAATGGAATGTGAGTCCCTGCTGGAGCGCGTTCAGATGCCCAGGCACATCCAGCTTCACAGCATGCTGGTGGCCGAGGTTGCCGTCTTCCTGGGCACGCTCCTCAACAACCGGCAGACCGACCTGGATCTGCAGCTCCTGGAGGCTGGCGGTCTGCTCCACGACATCGCTAAGCCCCGATCCATCGCCACGGGGGAAAGGCACGAGGAGCTGGGAGCCGTCATGCTGCGGGACTGGGGGTATCCAATGGTGGCTCACATCGTCAGGGAGCACGTGACCATGGACCATGGGCGGATCATGGGCCCTGTCAACGAATCCATCCTGGTCAACTATGCCGACAAACGGGTCAGGCACACCGAGATCGTCTCCATCGAAGCCCGTTTTCTGGATCTCATCGATCGCTATGCCCGATCCCGCGAGCAGGCCGTTTTCCTTGAAGAAAGGATGGGGCTCTACTTCAGGCTGGAGGAGCGTATTTTCGAGCGGCTTCCCATCAGCCCGACGGGAGAGGAGCTGATGGCCATTCAGGTTTCCATCGAAGCGGGAGAAGAAGGGGGAGGCAATGGGGAGTGCGGAAAAACGGCTGACGGTGGCGCTGCTGGCTGGAGGGAAATCGGCGGAGCGCGAGGTATCCCTCAAAAGTGGTGAGCAGGTATTCCGGGCGCTCGACCCTTCGCGCTATGAAGTGCGTCGCTACGACCCCAGGGATGATCTGGCGCGCCTGGCCCGGGATGCATCCCAAATCGACGTGGCGCTCATCATCCTGCACGGACGCATGGGGGAGGACGGCACCATCCAGGGTTTCCTGAGCTCCCTTTCCATCCCTTTCCAGGGGAGCGGCGTCCTGGGGAGCGCCATCGCCATGAACAAGATCCTGAGCAAGCAGCTCTATGTGGAGGCGGGCTTGCCCGTGGCTCCCCACGTGGTGGTCGATCGAAGCGAGCCTCAAGCAGCGCATCGCGTGGGGGAGGCGCTCGGATTCCCGGTGGTCGTCAAGCCGGAGCATGAAGGCTCCAGCATCGGGCTCAGCATCGCACGGAGCAGGGAAGACCTGCCGCGCTCCCTGGAAATGGCCTGGCGCTATGACCGGCGCTGCCTCGTGGAGAAGTTCATCCCCGGCATCGAGATCACCGGAGGGGTGCTCGGCAACGACGATCCGCAGCCCCTTCCCCTGGTCGAGATCGTTCCCGGCGACAGCTACGAGTTCTTCGACTACGAGGCCAAGTACACTCCGGGAGCCTCTCATGAGATCTGCCCGGCGCGCATTTCCGAAGCGCTGACCGACCTCGCCCGGGACCTGGCCGTCCGGGCCCATCGCGCCCTCTATTGCCGGGGCTACAGCCGCACCGACATGATCGTGTCCGGAGACGGCATCTTCGTTTTGGAAACGAACACCATTCCCGGAATGACTCAGACCAGCCTCTTCCCGCAGGCCGCGGCCGCGGCGGGAATGGACTTTCCGGCGCTCCTGGACCGCTTGATCGAGCTGGCCCTGGAGCCGTGAGTCCCACGCGACCGTGAGGAGGGAGGAGCCCCACATGCCAGCATTCCGATTTGTTCCCATGGAAGTGGTACCGCACGGCGTGGCGCCCTGCGGCGAGAGCGATCTCCTGCGGCTCGTCGAGCTGGCTGGAAGGACCGCTTACAAATCCGAAGACCGGATCACCGATGACTCGGCCAGGGCCTTCGTGCTGATGCTCAAAAAGCAGGGGCATCTCTCGGTCCTCGAGCACAGCAATGTCGTACTGAGCGTCCGGAGCAAGGTCACCACCGCGGGGCACGAAATGGACATGGCCGCCATCGTCGCCTCCATCGTCATGGCCCTGGGCCCCCGCAACAGCTTCCACCGCCTGTGCCTGACACCCGGACCCAGGCCCGAAAGCTTCGCCATGGCCGGGAGCGTGCGATCCTGGATCGAGACGATGCGGGTCATGGAGACGATGAACGCCCCGTGTCACGGTTTCCTGGCCCGTCACCTTCACGGCCTTTTCCCATCGCTTTTCGAGAGCCCGAACGGGGCGGACCAGGGGTGGCCGCTGGAGGTGTCGCTCATGACGGAAGTCGAGCAGGTGGACCTCCTCCGGAAACACCCGACGACGGACCTGCCGCTTTTCGTGATGAAGATCGTCTGCGACCGCGGCATCACTCACGAGCTGGTGCGCCACCGCGTTTTTTCATTCACCCAGGAGAGCACGCGCTACGTCAACTACAGGAACCGCGGGATGGCTCTCATCCTCCCCGAGGAGCTCCAGCCCTTCTACGATCCCGAAAGGGAAGTCTTCATCCAGGAGAGCTCTCCCATCGTCGAAGAGTGGATCCGAAGGGCCGAAGCCCTCTTCGCCTGGTACCAGGGGGATGTGGAGAGGGGCCTGCGACCCGAGATCGCCCGGGACATCCTGCCCAACCTCCTCAAGAGCGAGATCTTCGTCAGCGGCCGTTGGAGCGGCTGGGAGCACTTCATCCGCCTGCGCGATTCCAGGCAGGCCCATCCGCGCATCCGCGCCATCGCGCGGGAGGTTCGCAAGTATTTCGAATCCATCGACCTGACAATCGATGGAACAGGGGACTGATCCATGCGGGAAATCTTCGAGCTGCAACGAGGCCTGAACATTTACACCCTGAAGCGTATCGGACTGGACTTCGAGGAGATCCTTTCGAGTACCGAGCTCAAGCCCATCTGGATCGAGAATTACCGGAAAGCGCTTTCGGCGGAGCTGGCCGAGCTGGTGAGGGAAGTCCACGAGCACGGATTCGAAACCCACAACGGCAGGGTGGAGATCGTGGATATGCTCCACTTTCTGGTGAGCCTGTCCCACCTGGTGGAGATACAGCCGACGGAAGTCGGCATGGATCGCCCTCCTTCTGGAGGCGAGGACTTTTCGGCCTGCGTGGTGCGCTGCTTCCTGGCCCTGGACGAGCTCCAGAACAGCTTGAAATGGAAATGGTGGGCTAAGGGAGGCGGCTTCAAGGAGGACAGGGCGAGGGAGGCGGTCCTTCACCTGTGGAGCTGCTTCCAGGAAGCATGCGCTTTCTTTCGGATGGGATTCGACCAGCTCAAGTCCATTTACGTGGCCAAAAACCGGATCAATTTCCAGCGCCAGGATCAGCACTACAACGAGGACACCAAGACCGAGGCGGATAACCAGAGTCTGGCCAGGCCGGCCTGATTCATCCGATCCTATCGCTTCCAAGGGGAATCCCCCTGCCCCCTCGGCCCAGCTGGAGATGGATGCGCCGTCCGGGGGTGGATTGCACAATCGGGATGGGGCATGAGAACACTCGAGACAGGTCAGGGCCGGTTCATCAGCTTGGAGGGCATCGACGGGTGCGGCAAGTCCACCCTGCTCCAACGCCTGAGCCAGTGGATGACGGCTGCCGGCATGGCCCACGTCACCACGCGGGAGCCCGGTGGAACCCGGCTGGGAGAGCGCATCCGGGAGCTCCTCCTGGACCCGGCGTACTCCGGCATGAGTCAGGAGTCCGAAGTTCTGCTCTACTCGGCCAGCCGAGCCCAGCTGGTCCAGGAAGTCATCCGGCCGGCCCTGGGAAAAGGCCTCTGGGTGCTGGCCGACCGCTTCTGCGACGCGACCCTGGCTTATCAGGGCTTTGGACGCGGCCTGAGCCTCGACAGACTCCTGGGACTCCAGGAGTGGGCTACACAGGGCGTCCTGCCCCACCACACCCTGCTCCTCGACTGCAGCCTCGAGACGGCGGCGAGCCGGCGCCAGCTCAAAGCTTCGACTCCCGACCGCATCGAAAGGGAAGCGCAGGCTTTCCATGCGCGCGTGCGGCAGGGCTACCTAGAGCTGGCCCGCCGCGATCCCGGACGCTTCCTGGTCCTGGACGCCGAAAAACCCCTGGAAGAAGTGCTGGCCGACCTGGTGAGCTTGTTCCGGGATCCCCTCCAGCCATCCCTGTCGAAGGCATGGCATGGAGAATTTGGCTGAGACACCACGCTGGCGCCGATCATGAGCCCGCTCGTGCACGACGGATCAGCCCGAGTGACAGGAGATAACCCGAGCCGCGCAGAGGAGTTACCAATGGACATCACGACCCTGACAGAGACGCCACCCTGGGAATGGCCTGAAGATGCCGCCGACCACCTCATGGCTGCCCTTCGCAACGAGGATCTCGACGAATCCCAGCGCCTGCTCGCCGCCGAGCTGGCCGGAGAGGTTTCCGTCATCAACGATGGGCTCGCCGAGACCCTGCTGGCCATCGGGATGGCCCCCAAGGCGCCTGAGCTGCTCCGGCTCCGGGCCCTCTATTCCCTGGGGCCCGCCATCGAATACGGGGACATCGAAGGCTTCGAGGAGCCGGATGAAGTCCCCATTTCAGAGAAGACCTTTCATGGACTCCTGCGGGGTCTTCACGATGTTTACCGCGACACCGGCCTCTCCGATGCCCTGCGTCGGTCCGCCCTGGAGACCTCGGTCCACGCGCCCCAGGACTGGCATCCCGAGACCATCCGCCAGGCCTTCATGAGCGACGACGATGCCTGGAAGCTCACGGCGGTCTTCTGCATGGGGTTTGTTCACGGCTTCAAGGACCAGATCCTCGAGGCACTGGGGAGCCAGGACGAGGACATCCATCACGAAGCGGTCATCGCGGCGGGCAACTGGGAGCTGGACGAGGCCTGGAATCACATCGCCGGACTGGTCACGGGCAGGGAGACGGACAAATACCTGTTGCTGGCCGCCATGGAGGCCGTGGCCGCCATACGGCCCCACGAGGCAGTGGAGATCCTCACCCCTCACCTGGATTCGGAGGACGAGGACATCGCCGACATGGCCCAGGAAGCCATATCCATGGCCCAGGGGCAGATGGACGAGGACGAAACCGAAATGAACGAGGATGACAGCCTCTTTCCCAAATGATTCCGAGGCGGTTTGAGTCAGGAGGAAAGGTGCTGTAAAACGGCTGGAACTGCCGGCAGGCCTCCAGGGAGCGGAAGGGGGCGGTCCCCGCTTCCCGGGCCCCGTCAGGTCAAGCCCTCGCGATGGGGCGAGACCCCAGACGGCATTTCCGTTTGGAGCGTGTGAGGATTCTCCCACACAACCGGAGAATCCTCACCTCCCTCGGAGCAAGCCGAGGCCATGCCCGAGGCTCGACACCCAAGCGGCGCGGCCCTAGGCAAGAGGCTTTCGCCCCTCGACCAGACAATCCATGTCCATGCCATGCCGGACCTGTCTCACTTCCGTGAATCCCGCCATCAGAAGCCCTTCCTCCACCTCCTTGAAGGTGTAGGTGTCCCCGCCCCGGGTGTTGACCAGCATATTGATGGCGAACATGGCCCCCCCGGGCGGGTGCGTGCGGGATTCGTCCATGATGTGATCCCGGATGAGCAGAGTCCCCCCGGGCTCCAGGGCCCGGAAGACTTTCCGGTACAGATCCAGGTTCTCTTGGGGACTGTTCTGGTGGATGATGGCGGACAGAAGCGCCAGGTCACATCCCCCAGGGAGCTCATCCCGGTAGAAATCCCCCACAGCCAGCCGGACTTTCTCCAGGAGACCCTCCTCCGCCAGTCTCTCCCGGGCCATGTCCATGACATTCTCGAGGTCGTAAAGGACAGCCGTCATGGCCGGATTCCGTCTCAGGAACGCGATGGTGTAGGTGCCCGATGCCCCTCCGATATCCAGCAGGCACTGGAACCGGCTCAAATCGTAGTCGGCCGCGATGGTCACGGAAAGCTCCCGTCCCACGACATGCATGGCCCCGATGAAGGACTTCCAGTCCCATTCCTCCACCTGAAGTCCCGGCTCCCGCCCACGATGTCCTCCCTCCCTGACCAGTTCCGTCAGGCCGCTCCAGGTTCCCCACAGGCGACTGAGATGCAGCACCATGGGGAGCACCGACTCGGGATGGCGGGAAGAATAGAAGGCGCCGCTTTCGGTGGGGCTGTAAATCCCGTTGTCCTTTCGCAGGAAGCCCAGGACCACCAGACAATCCAGAAGCCTTGTCGCGGCCCGCGGGTCCAGCCCTCTGGCCCTGGCCACCTCCCGAGCCGTCCCCGGCTCTTCCTCGAGCTGGGTGAACAGGTCCAGCTCCGAGGCCGTCAGGATCACACGGCTCTTCATGAAGCCCCTGGCGTCACCCATTATGGCATCCATCTTTCCCATCGTGCCGCTCCTCCAGAACGCTCCAGCAACGGTCACCCGACTGCCGGCCGCACCCCCGCCTGCAGGGCATCGACCCCGGCTCAATCGGGGACGCTGAGATGCCTCGAAATGGAAAAACTGAAGGTGGTGCCGGAACCATGCCCGGTTTCCAGCCAAGCCCCACCCCCGTGGCGCTCGGCAATTTCTTTCACCGTGGCCAGACCGAGGCCCGTACCTTCAACGCCCCTGGCCGTGTCATCGCGGCGGAAGGCTTGAAAGAGTGCCTCCGGATCCTCCACCTTGAGAGAGACTCCATCATCGGCCACCGAAATGATATGGTGGTCGCCCTCCTCCCGATAACCGACCCGGATTTCACTGAGATCCGGGCCGCCGTATTTCAGGGCGTTGTCCACGAGATTGCGGAGGATGCGGAGCAGGGAGAGCCGATCCCCCACCAGGGTGGGAAGCCCGGCGTCCTCGTGCCATTGCACGCCCCGACGTCCGAGGACCTCCGTGAATTCCTGCCGAATGGCTTCGGTGAGCTCGGCCAGCGGAATCAGCTCAAAGTTCATCCGCGCTTCCTTGGCCATGATGTAGGCGTTGATGCGATCCACCAGACGGGCCACCTGCTCCGCCGCCTTGAGGATCTGATCACAGTACATCTTTCCCCGTTCATCCAGGCGGTCCCGGTAGGTTTTGTGGAGCAGGCTCGTCAGTCCATGGATGCCGATGGCGGGGCTCTTGAGATCGTGGGAAACGGAATAAGCGAAAAACTCGATGGACTCCTTCTGCCGCTTGAGCTCCTTCACCTTCAGCTGAAGATCCTCGTAGAGCCTCGCATCGTTCACGGCCACGGCGATCTGGTTCCCGACGCAGATGAGAAGCTCGATCTGAGCTGAATCGAACTCGATCTCCCGATTGGTGGCCAGGTTCATGACGCCAAGGACCTGGTCCATGGCGATGAGGGGCACGCAAACGATGATCGAGAATCCCTTGCTCAGAAGCAGCTCGGACCTGGCCTTGTCGTCCAGCTCGGCCACATGCTGGGCGATGAAGGACCGGGTTCGGGCGGCTTTGCCTGAAAAGCCCTCACCGATCTTGAGCCTCTCCAGCCCGACGGAGTCCACCCCGATGCAGGCCCCCAGCACCAGGCTCGAGCCCGATTCGTCCACCAGGTAGATTCTCCCGGCCTCAAGCCCAAAAAATTCCAGTACCTTGGCGAGGGCTCCCTGGAGGATCTGCTCCACGCCCTTGGACGTGGTCAGGAAGCTGCTCATGTCCAGCAGGAGGGCCAGCGCTCGATTGCGCTCCCTCAGCTGAGGCTCGCTGACCTTAATGGAGATGTAGGTTCCGTCAATGGGCGGCGGCATGCTCGAAACCGACCGGACTGGGGTTGAGGATCGAGTCGATGTCCTGCATCATCTTGGATCGGTGATGATGATAGGCGCTATCATTGGCCATGATCATGTCCAGCTGCCGGGTGTGCATCAGGAGGTAGCCCAGGACCCTGAGACGCGTCTTCATGAACTCCTCGTCGAACCCCTCCATCCGCGCAAACACACCATCATCCTTGACTTCCACCCGAAACCCGTACTCCTCGAGGAGACTCGCCACGAACTGTGCCCGCCGGAGCCTCCGGTGATAATCCGCTGCCCCCCCCTTGAACTGGAAGCTGATGTAGTTCTCGTTGGGCCGTTCCCCCACCAGGGTCTCCACCGTGGAGAAATGAAAGCCGAACCGCGAGCTGAGGCTGCAGAAGTTCTTGGAGATCATGAAGTAGTTCCGGTTGGCGTAATGCGACGGCATGGAAGGATCCAGGGCCGGATTGGCGCTGGCCTCCAGCAGGACGGACATGAATCCCCGGGCATCCACGGGGGGGGGGCCTTCCCACGGAACGGCGTTGATGCCCTCCCACAACGCCAGCACCGGAATGGAGACGATGTTATCCAGGCGCACGAACTTGCCGGGCACATCCTCCTTGAAGCCGTCATCCAGATTGATGAACCACCACAGCATGGGCACCTCACACACCAGCTGCTTGCTGGCCCTCTCCGAAAAGTGGTGCTCCTTGCCGAAGCTGAACATCTCATGAACCGACTTCTCGTGGCAGAATCGCGTGATGTCGTGCATGGTGCGGCAGTTCCTGGGCCGAAATTCGGTGGAGTCCGGGTCCAGAAGGTAAAGGGGGACGATATGCTGGATCACCTCTCTCAGCACCTCGTGGACGGGGCTCCCCTCCATGAGGTTCTTCCGGGGGGCGTCGGCGACGAGCAGGGATTCCATGCGCCCCCGATAAATCCGCAGACCGTCAGCATCCACCGTGATCTCATCCCCGTTCACGAGGGCGGTGGTGGCTCCGGCCACTCCAAAGAGAGCCGGCACCCCGAACTCCCTGGCGACGTTGGCCAGGTGACCCGCGACGCTGCCCTGCTCGGTGATCACCGCGGCGGCGCGACTGAGGAGAGCCGCCCAGCGCGGCAGGGCCTGGGCGGCGACGAGAACGGCTCCCTTGGGAAACTGCAGGGCATCGCTGTTCTTGCGCAGCACGAAGACGGGACCGGCGGCCACGCCCGTGCTGGCCGTATCCCCGCCCTCCAGCAGCACGTGCTCGCGCCCCGCATCCCGCCCCCCCCCCACCTTCACCTGGTCCGCCACCTCCGTCTGCTTCAAGGGACGACACTGCAGAATGAAGATGTCCCCATTCCCGTCGATGGCCCACTCCACATCCTGAGGCGTTCCGTAGTACTCCTCCAGCTGCAGGGCAATGCGGGCCAGCTCGATGGCCTGCTCATCGCTGATGGAGGCCAGCTCGCGGCCCTCCCCCATCAGGTCCAGGCGACAGACCCCCTCGTCGGGGTAGCACACGAACTTGTAGTCCTTGGTCTTGATGTCTTTTTCGATGACCGCCAGGGGCTCGCTTCGGGAAATGATGAACGCGTCGGGGGCCACACTTCCGTCCACCACCGATTTGGGAAGACCCCAGACGGAATTGATGATGATGGAATCGTCGCGGATGTTGAGCGGGTTCCTGGAATAAGTCACCCCCCCGGCCAGGGCGTTGACCATGACCATGCAGCCCACGCACATGGAGACGTCCTCATCCAGGATGCCCCGGTTGTGGCGGTACGCCACCGCCTGCAGGCTGTACTTGCTGGCGACGATGTCCTTGTAGGCGTCGATGAGATAATCGGGGCTGACATTCAGCTCGGACCGGTACTGCCCGGCAAAGGAGGTATCGGCCGCATCCTCCCCCAGAGCGCTGCTCCGCATGGACACCCGGACATCCGCCTCGCCGGTCTCCTTCTCCAGATCGCGGTAGGCCGCCACGATCTCTTCAGCCAGGTCGTCAGGGACCCTGGAGCGCATGATCAACTGCTGAATGTCCGCGCTCAGGGCATAATACTGATCCAGCTCGTCCGCTTCGGACGCCTGGAGCCTGCGATCGATCTCGTTCTGAAGGTCGTTGGCCTCGAAGAAGCGCTGGTAGCCAACCGAGGTGACCACGAATCCACTGGGGACCTTCAGGCTGAGCCGGTTCTTGACCTCCCCCACATTGGCCATCTTGCTCCCCACCAGATCGGCCTTGTCCTTGTCGATCTCGGCGAAAGGAAGGACCAGCCGGTCCCCACGGGGAGGCGAGCGCTTGGACAGGACTCCATTGATGTGATCCTGGATGTCCCGAAAACGCTCGAACAGCTCCTTGTACCTGCCGGGCGCCAGCTCATCCAGATGCTTGATGATCCGGAAGACGTTGACCCCCACGGCCGTACAGTTGGCGCGGACGAAAGACATGCTGAAAGGGCGGCTGCCCCTCAGAGCCGTCTCCACCTCGGACATGATCTCGAGAGCTTTGTTGTTGGCGTTCAGGAG
This sequence comes from Syntrophobacteraceae bacterium, assembly GCA_025453975.1. Taxonomy (GTDB): domain Bacteria; phylum Desulfobacterota; class Syntrophobacteria; order Syntrophobacterales; family Syntrophobacteraceae; genus JALOOX01. The sequence continues at coordinate 94,754 of JALOPI010000001.1, read as the reverse complement.
GAGCTTGAAGCTGTGATAACGGGCCTTGAATGCGGTGCGAAGGGCTTCGGCGTCCACCGCCTCGCCGCCTTCGCTTCGCCTCCAGAAAACGATCTTTCGGAAAACCTCGCCAAGCCTGGGCATGATCTCATCCCCCGTGGCCCAGCTGCGCCCAGCTGGCTCCAGAAGAACCCGGAAGACTACTTGGCGAAATCGCCCAGCGTCTTCTTCTTATACGCATCCTGCAGCTTGTAGAGCAGCTCGTCGATGTCCATGGGCTTCATGAGATAATCGAAGGCTCCCAGCTCCATCCCCTGGATGGCGGCCTCCATGTTGGCATGGCCGGTGAGCATGATCACCTCCACATCGGGGCTTGTAGCCTTGATCTGCCTGAGAGCCTCCAGTCCATCCATGCCCGGCATCTTCACATCCAGGACGATGACGTCGACGGGCCTCTCCTTCAGGATCCGAATGGCGTCTTCCGCGTTGGTCACACCGGTCACATCGAGCTTTCGTCTGGCAAGTCTCTTGACCAGGGTCTCCAGGAATTCCACCTCATCATCCACGAGAAGGACGCTGAATACATCCACTCCTTCACCCTCCCAACCTCGAAATGCAGTCTTTCCATGCGGTCAGCCGCGGACACGGTCCGGACACTCCCAGGACCACCGCGCGCGCTCCTGCTGGTATCGCCCCCGAGCCCGACCATCGCACACCCAGAGAGCCAACGGTAAAATAGCATAGTCATCCCCCAAACCCAAAGGTCATTGTGCGGAGAGGCTCAAAGTCCTCACGGACGCTGCGAGTAGACAACACCGGACTGGGCGGCGGGAGGTCATCGGAGGAGGAAGCGTGGTGAAGGGGTGCTACGGTTGGCGTGCCTGGGCCCGGTCCGGATAGCTCCCCCTGAGGACTTCCAAGACCATGGCTTTGAGTCGGTCCATGTTCTCGCTCTTTTCCAGGAAGACCACCGTTTGCAGGGAGGCGAGGGATCCCACATCCTCCGGAGAGAAACCGTGAATGATCACGGGCAGCTCGGGCCTCAGCTGAGCGAGCCTGCGCAGGAGCCCCACTTCCAGCATGTAGGGGATCTCGGGATCCAGGACCAGCAGATCGAGGGCCTCCACGTGATAGAGGAATCCGAGCACGTCCCGTCCATCTCGCGCCGTCTCGACCCGGTAGCCCTCGGCGGACAGCTCGCGCCGGAGCAGCTCCCGGACATGCCGATTTCGATCGGTCAATAGGATGGCAAATGACGACTCCATCAGAATCCCATGCAACGAAACCCGCGCCTCCCCCGCTCCCTGACCCGCCGCATGAAATCCACGCATCACCGCTCACGGCACCCAGGGGCACTCCGGCCGGTGTGGTGATCACGACTGCTCGCGCTGAACAGGCCCAGCAATGATGACGGCCCGGGATTCTGGTCCAGCTTGCCTTGGAGAAAGGATCAGACTCCGGGGAGGGATGGGGTGGGCACGGACGGCTGAAGCCGTGCCATGGAGGAGGGGGACAGACCGGCATCCAGAGAGTCGCCCGCCTGTCCCCGTCAGATCCGGAACCCTGCTCAACCGATCAAGGCGCCGCCTTGACCAGATAGATGGAACAGGGAGCATACTTGACGACCTGCGAGGCCACGCTCCCCAGCCTAAACCGTGTGGACAAGCTCAGGCCGCGGCTGCCCATCACGATGAGATCCACCTTCTCCTTCTCGGCAAAATCGATGACGGCATCCGGCACCGAGACCGAGGCCAAAACCGTTTCGGAGCAGCTGGCCGTGACGCCCTCCTTGAAAAGGAGATCGCATGCCTGTCTCACGGCGTCTTTCGAGACCTTGGTGAAACCTTCCATGTGGCGCTCCCTCCGGGAGGGAGAGATTTCGTGATCCTCCATGCCGCTGATGTAGGGGACCACGCTGATCACCAGCACTTCGGCCGCTTTCATCTTGGCGAAATCCACCGCCGTCCTGACTGCTTCCATGGAATGTGTCGAGCCGTCAACGGGAACCAATATTTTCATCGTATCCTCCTAGACTTCCTTTTTCACTTTGGCCTTCTTCATGCTCAGCCCCACGCCCTCGAACATGTAGAAAATCGCGTATCCCCACCACATGGTGTAGGCCACGTAGAAGGCGAGCAGCCCGAAGACGGTCAGAGCCTTGTCGCCGATGTTCTGGGCTTCAATGCCGAAGAAGTTGTAGGCGGGCTCAACGGCTTTCCTGAGAACCATGTTCACCATGTTGGCTTCCTCGATCTTCTTGGCCTTCTGAAGCTCCTTGATGGCGCTGTTGAAGACCACATGCCAGAGGCGCATGGCCTCCTTGGCATCCATGCCGTAGCGAGCCGACACCTCCTTGTCATTGTTCTTGAACATGGCGTCGGAGTCCGTCAGGAGGCTGGAGAGGACTTTGCCGAGATCGCCGCTCACCTTCAGGGTGCCATCGGCGACTCCCACCTGGGCACCGCCCACGATCAAGACCTTGACGGCCTTCTCGGCGTCGGCGGGGCTCTCCATCTTGACGGCGAACTCGAAGGGCCTGCCCATGAAGGCCTCGTTGCTCTTGACAATGGCCGGAATGAAGTAGGAGGAGCCCTTGGACAGCTTGTTGAACAGGTCGTCGGAGTAGACCAGGCCGTTTCTGCCGTCCCCAAAGATCGGTGAAAAAATCACCAGCAGGACACCTATGAAGGAAATGGCCAGGATCAGGCCGACCTTGAATGGCTTAGAGTGTCTCACAAGCATGTTCATCCCTCCTCTCGCAGCGAGCCGACATTGCCGAAGAATTTAGCGAAGATCCAGAGTCCGAAGACCGCAACCACGATCCAGAAGAGAATGTTCCCGACGAACTCGATGCTGTTCACCATGCCCTTGGACATGTCGATCACCTCGAGCTCCACGAGCTTCTTGGGCAGCGTGGCGGCGCGATTGACGAACCCGGCAAGGATCGACACGGCATAGAAGCCGCGGATGTGAATCCCTTTCACCACCTTGGTGGTGAGAGCGCCGACCTGGATGCCGAGAAGCGAGCCGATGAGCATCCCCATGGCCAGCGTGTAGAACACGTACCCGTGAATGGCGTATTGCCCGATGGCCGCGAGACCCGCCGTGAAAATGATCTGCAGAATGTCGGTGCCCACCGTGGTCATGGAGGAGACGCCGAAAATGTAAACGAACATGGGGAAGGTGATGAAACCGCCGCCCACGCCCATGATGGCGGCCATGATGCCCACCACGACGCCGCCCATGGCGATGATGACACCGGAGAGCTTCTTGCCGCCGGGAACGAAATCCTCGTCGAAGGTGATCATGGGGGGGAGGTTCAGGTTCTGGAGCTTGGTGGCCAGGGCGGGCGTGCCGCCTGCCGGTCCGCCGTGGGCGTCTCCGCCCCCGCCGCCCTTGCTCGACTTCAGGAAGTCGATGAGGGCATAAAATCCCAGGAAGCCCAGCAGAATGGCGTACACCCCGCTGATGAACGCCTCGCTGAGGAGCGGATCCTTCATGTAAAGCCCCTTGTTGATGGCGCCCCCGATGAAGGTTCCGGCGCCCGATCCCACCAGGAAGGCCACGGCCAGGCTCACCGAAACGTTCCCCAGCTTCTTGTGGACCGTGGTCCCCATGATGGCCTTGGCGAAGATGTGGAACAGGTCGGTACCCACGGCCAGGATGCCCTTGACCCCCGCGGCCATGAGGGCCGGCGTGATGATGAAGCCTCCACCGGCACCGATGCACCCCGTAATGAGTCCCGCCGCCAGACCCACGGCGATGGACACCACGAAGATCGTCGTCGTGTAAAACGCCGGCGCAAAAGCCGTCTTACCTCCCAGCATCGAAGCCGCCTCCAGGAACGAGACGGCGAAAATGGGCAGGCAAAGCGCGAGCAGGATGAGAACCTTCTTTCGATTCTTCACGATGGACATGGAGACTTCATAGTCCCATCTCGCATGCGCTATGGCTGATGCCTTTAAGAATTCGTAAACCTTCCTCGGACCACTCATCGATAAGACCTCCTTTGATTGAACCATGCCTGATGAAGACCATGAACCATGAAACTTAATCCAGTGCCCACCCGTTTCATGGCAAGCCCCATGCCAGGTAGGCGAGGAGACTCATGATGCCTTAAGTAGTTGACTTATTGTCTTATTTTTTGCCAAAGCACCAGGCGGGCCGCCACTGACAAGCTCGTATCCTGTCGACGGATTTTACAGAATGTAAAATCTCACCACGGCCTTGCATCGCTAAACGGGAGGTCCAGAAGAGCACTTTCGGGATCCCTGGAGCTCAGAAGGCAGGAAAAATCAGCACGGAGTCTCAGGGTGGCCGACCGCTCGATGGAGGCCCTGGCCAGATCGACCCACGCCTCCGATGCGTCGATGACAGCCTGATCGCTGCTGGCGGCCACGGATCCATGGGCTGGGATCTCGGATTCGGGAACCGGCACCGCGCGGCTGCCTCCCTTCAGCCCGCTGGCCTTCAGGCGCCGGCGGTACTGATCGGCCAGCAGGCCACTATGACTCAGGGGAGCGTCGAACAGGAACAGGGTCTCCCTGGGACGCAGCTCACCCAGAAGCCCGAAAATCCAGTCCTGGGCCACCTGGCTCACCTCCGTGAGCCGAAACCGCGCCGACTGACCCGCCAGGTCCCGCAGGGCGCCATCGTTCGCCAGGAGTAGCGTCCTCCCCAGAATGGCGCTCTCCACGGTGATGTGCACATTGTGGCCATCCACGATCAGAGGGCGATGGAGCCAGTCCCCGCCTCCACAACGCCGCCCCCTGCGGCGGAGAGCCGTCGCCTGGCCAAAAACCCCCCGACGCAGCAGCTGCCGCTCCAGCTGGGTCAGCCCATAACGGTTTCCCACCCACTCCAGGGCAGCCGGCCTCGGATAGCCTCGATTCTGGAAGAAGTAGAAATCCGGCGCCGCCTGGGCGATCAGATGGCTTCGTTCGGGAGCGAGCTCGTCATGCACCACGTCCACCACCCCAATTTCTCCACACGGTCAAACGCCCGGCCTCCCCCGGCCCTTCAAGACCCCGGGAAGCACAATGCCGGACCCCCGGGGATCCCACACCCTGCTTAGGGGGTGGCCATCTCCAGGGATCCGGCACCTTGTCATCCAATATCAGCACCGTTAGATCAGGAGCAGGTCGCTTTGAGCTTGCGAACCTCCTCGGTGAATGCCGGAATGAAGTTGAAAAGGTCGTCAACGATTCCATAATCGGCCTTGGTGAAAATCGGAGCCTCGGAATCCTTGTTGATGGCCACGATGAACTTGGAGGAGCCCATGCCCGCCAGGTGCTGGATGGCTCCGGAAATCCCCGCGGCGATGTAAAGATTCGGATTGACGACCTTTCCGGTCTGTCCCACCTGATCGGAATGCGGGCGCCATCCGGCGTCGACGGCGGCCCGCGAGGCCCCCACGGCGGCACCGAGAACCTGGGCCAGCTCTTCGAGCATGGTGTAGTTTTCGGGGCCCTTCATGCCACGACCGCCTGAGATGATGACCTCGGCCTCGGTGAGCTCCACCTTGCCGGAAGTGTCCAGATCCAATCCGAGCACCCGCGACCGGGCGGCGGGAATGGTCACTTCCACCTTCTCGACTTCGGCCGTTGCCCCCTCGGAGGGCAGCAGGCAGTCCATGACGTTGGGACGGCACGAGACCAGCGCGAGGGCCCCTTCGGCCCATTCACACCAGGAGAAGCATTTACCGGCAAACACCGGTCGCTTGGCCCGAAGCTTTCCCCCCTCGCAGGTGAGCTGGGTGCAATCCTGAGCCAGGGCGGCGTCCAAACGGGCCGCCAGGCGGGCTCCCAGATCCTTGCCGTCCACGGATGCCGGCAGGATCACCACCGCGGGATCGCATTGCTTGACCATTGCCGCCGCAACCGGAACGTAGGTCTCGGCCACATAGCTCTCGAGAGCCGGATCGTCGGCCACGTAGACCTTCTTCACGCCGTAGCGCCCCAGCTCCGCCGCAGTGGCGCTCACTCCGGACCCGATGGCGATGGCGCAGAGCCCGGCTCCCAGGGCATCGGCTATGCGCCGGCCCTCGCTGGCGACCTCATGAGACACCCGCCGAAAGCTTCCCCCTCGAAACTCGGTGATGACACAAACACACTTGGACATATGGATTCTCCTTTTCCCGGCCTAGATCACCTTGGCTTCATCATGCAGGGCCCGGACCAGCTCCCTGGCCTTGGCGGCGCTGTCCTCGCCTTCGATGATTCTGCCGGCTGCCCGCTGGGGCGGCACCTCGAAGGAGACCACCTTGATCTTCGCCGCCTGGGCGGAGCATTGAGCTTCATCCACCCCCAGATCCGCGAGCTTTTTCACCGCCAGCGGCTTTTTCTTGGCCTTCATGATCCCGGGTAAGGAAGCGTAGCGCGGATTCCAGACCGCATGGGAGCCGCCCAGGGTGATCAGGGCCGGAAGCTCGGCTTCCAGCGTGACCTTCCCCCCCTCGATGGGACGCTCCGCCTTGACCTTGGCCCCATCCGACTCGAGGCTCACGGCCAGGGCCAGGTGTGGCCAGCCCAGCATTTCGGCCACCATGGGCCCGCGCTGCGCCAGGTCATGATCGACGGCGCGGGAGCCACAGACCACGACATCCGGATTCAGCTCCTTCACGGCGGCGGCCAGCGCCTTGGCCACCCCAAGACTGTCACTGCCTTCCAGAGCAGGGTCATCGATGAGGACGCCAGTATCCGCACCCATAGCCAGTGCCGTTCGAATGGACTCCACCACCCGCTGGGGACCCCAGCTGACGATGGTGACCGTGCCGCCGTGTTTTTCCTTGAGTCGAAGAGCCGCTTCCACTGCGAATTCGTCATAGGGGTTGATGACCCACTTGAGGTCATTGGTGAGGATCGATTGACCATCACCGGCGATCCGAATCACTGATTCCGTATCCGGGGTCTGCTTGAGTAGCACAACAACATTCACGGCTGTTCCTCCTTCCTCGAATTGGGCCTCGTGAGCCTCGAATCCGTTCCAGGGAGCGGGTGCGTTTCGTCCGACAAAACAAATTGAGGCTCGGGTTAATCGAACCCACTAACACAACAAGCGATGACAATTCAAGTAGAAAGCCGGAGGGAAGCACAGGGATCACAAAGGGATCCTCCGCGGGGACTCATCAAGCCCCGCGCGGAAGGCGTGCCGATCATTCCTGATGGCAAGAGGACAGACGAGGGATGGCTTCCGGGTCATCGATGACGCCGGCCTTCAACCTCCCGCAAACGCCGAGGGGATCGGGGCTCACCGGTCAGAAGAGGCAAGCCCTACAGGCTGTATTACCCCTCTCGACGCACGATCATTTGGGCCTGCAGTGGGCACAGTATCCCTGGAACACCACCTGACTCTTCAGGACCTCGAATCCGTTTCCTTCCGGCAGACTCACCTGCACATTCATGCCGTCGTCCTTGAAGTTCTGGATCGTCTGGCATTCCACACAGATCAGGTGGTGATGATGACTGACATCGGCTTCGTACCGGGCCACTTCCGTCAAAGGGCTCACCTTCTGGATCAGCCCCACCTCATGAAAACGCTCCAGGGTCTTGTAAACCGTTCCCAGAGAGATCATGGGGAATCGCTTCCTCACCTGCTGGTAGATCTCCTCTGCACTGGGATGGTCCATGGTGTGGTAGAGTGCCTGAAAAATGGCCAGACGCTGGTAAGTGACCTGCAGGCCACGCTCTCGGAGGATCGCGATGAAGTCCTTGTCGCTGTTTCCGGTCATGTCCTTCCCCCCCCTTTTTGGATCGGAACGCTGCGGAATGAGCGGTGTCTGAGGACGAGCTCAGCATTAGACAACGCAATTGCAGATCATATTACATATATCATTACATCTCAGGCAAGACTTTTTATCCTTTGGAGAGACTTATTTTGAGCGAACGGGAGTGACGGCCACACACAACCCCATGCCCCATCACATCCCGGAGCGGCGTTCGGCCGAGCGGATCGTCCGCCTCAGGTAGACCATGAGGATGGAGAGAGCCGCGGGGGTCATTCCGGGTATCCTCGATGCCTGGCCCAGGGAGGTCGGGCGAACGGTCGTCAGGCTTTGACGAATCTCGTTGGACAGCCCTGGAATGTCCTGGTAGCTGAAGTCCCTGGGCAGGAGCATCTGCTCGAGCTGCTTGAACTTGCTCACTTCGGCCTCCTGGCGCCTCAGGTATCCTTCATATTTGCATTCGACCTCCACCTGCTCCCGCACTCGCAGGGCGACCTGATGGGGAGGGGGGGCGAGAGCCTCCAGGTCACCGTAGCCAAGCTCGGGCCGCTTCAGCAGCTTTTGGAGGGACAGGGGCTCGCTCAGGGGCGGAGACCCCTTTCCTCCGAGGAAGGCATTGACGGTGGGCGTCGGCCGCAGGAAAGTGCTCCGGAGCCGCCCCAGTTCAGCTTCCACGGCGCGCCGCCTTTCCTGAAGATCGAGATAGGTGGCTCGATCGTGAAGCCCCAGCTCGTAACCTTTTTCCAGAAGGCGCAGGTCCGCGTTGTCCTCCCTCAGGAGGAGCCGATACTCGGCCCGGGATGTGAAGATCCGATAGGGCTCGCTGGTTCCGCGGGTGACCAGATCGTCCACCATGACCGCCATGTAGGCCTGGGAACGATCCAAAATGAAAGGCGGCCGTCCCTGAACCCCGCAGGCGGCATTGACTCCCGCCCACAGCCCCTGGGCCGCCGCTTCCTCATAACCCGAGGTGCCGTTGATCTGCCCCGCCAGGAACAAGCCCCGCACCAGCTTGGTCTCGAGGGTGGCATAAAGCTGGGTGGGCTGCAAAAAATCGTACTCGATGGCATAGGCCGGCCGCATGACTTCAGCCTCCTCCAGCCCCGGCACCGAATGGATCAACCGCAGCTGGATCTCATGAGGCAGGGAGTTTCCCGTTCCGCTGGCGTAGATCTCCTCCGTCTCCATGCCCTCGGGCTCCAGAATGATCTGATGGAACTCCTTATGAGGGAATTTGATGATCTTGTCCTCCAGGGAAGGGCAGTACCGGGCCGACACCCCTGTGATGGTCCCGTTGTAGAGGGGAGAAAGGTGAATGTGCCTGCGAACCAGCTCGTGAGTCCTCGCATGAGTCTTTCCCATGTGACAGGGGATGGAGGCCAGGGGGCGTGCTTCGGTGAAGAGCGAGAAGGGTCTCGGCTCCGGGTCCCCCTCCTGGACCTTGAACTGGCTGAAATCGATGCTCCGCCGCGAGAGGCGCGCCGGCGTGCCGGTTTTCATGCGCCCGAGGGTGAACCCCAGGGCCTGGAGCTGATCGGCCAGGGCATACGAGGGGAGCTCGCCGGCTCTTCCAGCGGGAATCCGAGTCGTTCCGACGTGGACCAGCCCATGCAGGAAGGTACCCGTGGCCAGCACCACCGAGGCAGCCCCGTGATACACCCCGAGCTGATCCACCAGCCCCCGCACCCTGCCGTCCTCCACCACCAGTCGCTCCACCAGGGCCTGCTTCAGGTCCAGCCCCGGCTCCAGCTCCACGGCCTGCTTCATGAGGGTGCGGTACCTCGCCTTGTCGTTCTGAGAGCGGGTGCCGCGCACCGCCGGCCCCTTTTTGGTGTTCAGCCAGCGGTACTGGATGGCGGTTCGATCGGAGATCCGGGCCATCTGCCCGCCGAGGGCATCGATCTCCTTCACCAGGTGTCCCTTGCCGATCCCACCGATGGACGGCGAGCAGGGCATGTGAGCCACGGTGTCGAGAGTGATGGACAGCATGAGGGTCCGGCATCCCATGCGGGCTGCAGCCAGAGCGGCTTCACAGCCGGCGTGTCCGGCGCCGACCACGACGACATCGTAGGTTTTGGACATGTTTCAGCCCCGCGCACTCCATGCCTGACGCTCCACGACCGGAACATGCAGCATGAGGCTCATGGTTTTCTTTGGCATTCGAGGAGCATCTGGTTATGCTGGGCACTGCCACCGGCACTGCCCCTCGGTGGTGACAGTGCGCCCCCCTGACTTCCAGAGAGGAGATGGTTAATCCATCATGGCAGCCCGGCCTTACCGTGATTTCAACAGCGCCCTTCGGGAGCGTTTCGGGTGCCGCGTCCAGAAAATCTCCCTGGATGCCGGCCTCACCTGCCCCAATCGAGACGGGACCCTCGGGACGGGCGGGTGCATCTACTGCAACGCAAAGGGATCTGGCACCGGAGCGGCCTTCCAGGGCACATCACTGGCGGATCAGATCCGGGCCGCCAAATCTTATCTCGCCGCCCGGTACAAGGCCAAGGCTTTCATCGCCTACTTTCAGTCCTTTTCGAACACCTATGCCCCCCTGCCCAGGCTCAGATCCCTTTACGAAGAGGCGCTGGCCGACCCCGAGGTGGTGGGACTGAGCATTGGAACCCGGCCGGACTGCGTCGACGACACGATCCTGGACCTCCTTGCCGAATTCTCCAGGCATCGGCTCATCTGGCTGGAATACGGACTTCAGTCCGCCCACGACGAAACGCTTTGGCGAATCGGGCGTGGGCATTCGGTTGCGGCCTTCTCCGACGCCGTCTCAAGGACTCGGGCGAGGGGGATCCCCGTTTGCGCCCACATCATCCTGGGGCTTCCGGGGGAAAACCGGGAGCACATGCTCGCCACGGCCCGTTTTCTCGCCGATTCCGACGTTCAAGCCGTGAAGATCCACCTGCTCTACGTCATCCGCGGAACCACGCTCGAATCGTGGCATCGAAGCGGCCGTTACCGTTGCCTGACCCAAGAGGAATACGTCAGCCTGACCGCCGATGTCCTGACTCTCCTGCCGCCGGAAATGATCATTCAACGCCTGACGGGAGACCCCCACCCCCATGAGCTGGTAGCTCCCGCCTGGGCCCTCGAGAAGCGGCGGAATCTGGAGGCCATTCATCGGTACATGGCCGACCGGCGCCTCCACCAGGGGGCAGGGCTCGACGCAAGCAGGGACGGGCGCGTTGACACCGGGCCTGGAGTCCGTTAATAACTTTGCCGAAGAAGCCTGCAGTCCGATCGGGGTGCAGCGTTTTCAAGCTTCGACCATCATGGATCCAGCAGCGGAGAAGAAGATGAGAGCTTCAGGCGATATGCACCAGGCGGGGCGGAAGCCCCGCGGAAAGGGCGAGCTCGGCTTCACCCTCATCGAGCTCCTGATCGTCATGATCATTCTGGGCCTTCTGGCAGCACTCGTGGCTCCGAAAATGTTTCAAAAAGTCGGCTCCTCGAAGCAGAAGGCGGCCAAGACACAAATCTCCATGATCGGCACGGCGCTGGATGCGTTCCGCCTGGACATGGGACGCTACCCCAGTGGCGAGGAGGGTCTCGACGCGCTCCGCAAATCCTCTGGGCAGGGTCCCTGGGACGGTCCGTATCTCTCGAAGGAGGTCCCTCCCGATCCGTGGGGGCGCCCCTATCTTTACCGGTCTCCCGGTGAGCACGGGGACTACGATCTTTACTCCACGGGAGCCGACGGGCAGGACGGCGGGGAAGGCGAGAACGCCGACGTGGTCAGCTGGGAGTGATCCTCGCCCGGATCGAGGCTATGCCAGGGCATGCTTCTGATCATCCATAGCCTTGTCGTAATGTGAGAAGTGCATGGTGAAGGTCGCCCGCCCCTGGGTGGAGGATCTCAGATCCGTGGAGTACCCGAACATCCTGGACAGGGGCACCACCGCCTTGACCACCTGGATGGCTTTTCTCGCGGTGATGCTCTCGACGCGCCCCTTGCGCAGGTTGATGTCGCCCAGGACTTCGCCCAGGAACTCGTCGGGAGCCAGAACTTCCACGGCCATGTAAGGCTCCAGCAGCTGTGGCCCGGCCGCCTCGCAGGCCTGCCTGAAGGCCATGGTGGCCGCCACCTTGAAAGCCAGCTCCGTCGAGACGTTATCCTGGAAAGCTCCCCCGAATACAACCACCGCCACGTCCACCACGGGATAACCCATCTGGGGCCCGCTGCCGAAGGCGTCGGCAATGCCCTGTTCCACCGCCGGCAGGAAGATCTCGGGTATGGACCCGTCCCGTACCCGGTTTTCAATGGCATTGCCCGTGGTTCGGGCACGAGGTGCCAGATGCACTTCCACCATGGCGAACTGGCGCGAGCCAGCGATCTCCCGGTCGAAGATCCCCTGGGCCGTCGCCTCCCTGCTGATGGTTTCGCGGTAGACCACCTGCGGCCGGCCCGCGTTGACCCCGACATTGTAGTCCCGCTCCAGGCGCGAGAGCACGATCTCGATGTGCAGCTCGCCCATCCCGCTGATGATGATCTGGCCCGTGTCCGGATCCTCTCGAAAACGAAAAGTCGGGTCTTCTTCGGACAGCTTGGCCAGGCTGTCCATGAGCTTCTCCTGATCGCCCCGCGTCCTGGCTTCCACCGCCACGGAGATCACCGGCTCGTAGACGTCTATGGGCTCCAGCAGGATGGGGTGGGCGAGATCGCAGAGGGTGTCGCCCGTCTGGGCCGTCTTGAGCCCCATCAAAGCCACCAGGTTTCCAGCCTCGGTCTTCTCCAGGCGGTCGCGCTTGTTGGCATGCATCTGAAAAATTCGTGAGATCTTCTCCCGAGTACCCTTGGAGGCGTTGAAGACATCGGCCCCCGCCTGGAGCGTGCCCGAATAAATCCTCACGTAGGTCAGCTTACGCCCCTGATCCATGAAAATCTTGAAGGCCAGGGCGGCCAGGGGCTCTTTTTCGGTGCTGAGGCGCTTCTCGACCTCGCCACTCTGGGGATGGACTCCTTCGACGGGCGGCACGTCCAGGGGCGACGGCAGAAAGTCCACGATGGCGTCCAGGAGGGGCTGGATCCCCTTGTTCTTGAGGGCGCTGCCGCACAGGACCGGTACGAATTTGAGCTCCAGGGTCAGGCGGCGGATGACCGCCACAAGATCCGCGGCCGGGATCGTCTCCCCTTCGAGGTACCGTTCCATGAGGGCATCGTCCCATTCAGCCACCCGGGCCACCAGGCTCTCCCGGGCCTCTTCGGCCATCGGCAGCAGCTCCGGATCGATATCCATGACGTCGAACAGGGCCCCGAGCGTCTCGTCGTGCCAGATGAGCTGCCTCATGGAAAGCAGGTCGATGACACCCCTGAAGTCCGACTCCATGCCCACCGGAAGCTGAAGGGGCAGAGGATTGGTTTTGAATTTCTCCTCGATCTGCCCCACCACCCGCTGGTAATCGGCTCCAATGCGGTCCATCTTGTTCACGAAGGCCATCTTGGGAACGTGATACTTGTCGGCTTGATGCCACACCGTCTCCGATTGGGGCTCGACGCCGCCCACCGCGCAGAACACGGCAATGGCTCCGTCCAGCACCCGGAGAGACCGCTCCACCTCGATGGTGAAGTCCACATGACCAGGAGTATCTATGAGATGGATCTCATGATCCTGCCACAGACAGGTCGTGACCGCCGAGGTGATGGTGATGCCCCGCTCCTGCTCCTGCTCCATCCAGTCCATGACGGCCGTGCCGTCATGGACCTCGCCCATCCGGTGGGAGCGGCCCGTATAGTAAAGGATACGCTCGGTCACCGTGGTCTTTCCGGCGTCGATGTGGGCGATGATTCCGATGTTCCTGTATTGCTTCAGACGCCGAGCATCTGCCATGTCTGTCTCCAGAATTCGTGGAACAGGGAGGGTGGGGTCGCCTTCAAAGGTCGTCACATTAAACAAATCACCGCATGGCGTCAATAACCTCGCCCCCGCCGCCCACGACGGGGCAGGACCATCTCCCCGGGGCGCCCCCGGCTCGTAACGGGGCCTGGCGGCCGGTCATACAATCTCCTGGCAACGGTCCTTGTTTTCAAGTAAGGGAATGACATACCCTTTGAAGGTCTTCCAGCGAGCCAAGGAGGAAAGGAAAATCATGATCAAGATCGAGCGCATCCTGGTCCCGGTGGATTTCTCGGAGAGTGCGCGAAAAGCCCTGCGGTACGGCATTGAGATCGCCCGGGACCGCGGCGCGAAGCTTCACATCCTTCATGTCATCAACGAGAAGATCATCGAAGCCCTGCGGGATTTGAGCACCAAAGGCTACAAGGGAGAGCTCCTGGAGACGCTGAGAGAGCTGGTCCAGGAGCGGTTGGAGGAGCTCCATGCCTTCGCTCCGGTCTCCATGCGGGAGGGGATCCAGGTGGATTTCGAGATCCGCAAGGGCAAACCGGCCCAGGAGGTGATCGGTTTCGCCGCGGACCACTGGATCGACCTCATCATCCTGGGCACCGTCGGGCGCTCGGCCCTGGAAGCAGCACTGATGGGCAGCGTGGCCCGCCACGTGGCCCACCATGCCCCGTGTCCGGTGCTCCTCGTCCGTCCCGTGGAGCACGACTTCATTCAATGAGCGCCGCCACCGGGCGTCAGGCCGGCGGGATCGTCCGGGCCGCGCGCCGGGGCGACAGGACGGCTTCCCCGTCCAGCACCAGGGTGCCCCCCTGGTTGGTGCACGTGGTCCGCATCCGCACGAGCTTCCGCTCGGCCATGATCTCGATGACTTCCGCTCGAGCCGTGATGGTGTCTCCAATACGAACGGGCGCCAGAAAACGGAGCTCCTGCCGAACATAGATGGCGCCTGGTCCGGGAAGCTTCATCCCCAGAATGTGGGAAATGAGGCCGGCCGTGAGCATTCCGTGAGCGATGCGGCCCTTGAAAGCCGTTTGCCTGGCGTACTCCTCATCCACGTGGGCAGGGTTGAAATCCCCCGTGATGCCGGCAAACAAATAAACGTCCGTCTCGGAGATGGTCTTGGAAAAGGTGGCCGCATCACCGAGGCTCAGCTCATCCAGGGTCCTGCCCAGCATCATTTCAGTCCTTTTTCCCGGCAAGCTCCGGGCTTTCGTGCCCCGAGCGGGCTCGGCCCCCCCTGCCGCGGAATGAGCCCGACCGCATGGCATGGGACGGGTCCGGGAGCCCATCAGCCCCATCGGGTTTGAAAAGTCATCACCTTCGATCCCTGTTCCATCCCCGGGCCGCCGCATGCTCATGGACCGGCATCGAATCCCTCTTCATTCCCAGTGGATACCGTCTCTTCACGATCCACCCAGCACCCCGGCGGACGGACGGGAGGGCACATCGGGGATGAAGGCCCTGCATCCCGGCCGCCCTTCCCTGGAGCCCGGGACCTTCGGGAACGATGTTGATCATATCACAGAATTTACGGTAGCTGAGGATCCAATCCCTGCCGCCGGGATTCAGACCATCCCATGGGAGGCGATCGCTTGCGGCGGCACCCGCCGGCCCCGAGCCCGCACCGCACGGGACCTGAAGCGCGGCGTGCCTTTGACAATCGCGGCGACTTGGGCCATTGTGAGCTCGAGCTTCTGGCGCGACGCCAGGGCGGGTCTGGATTGACGGGAGCGATTCCCCGTCGTTTTTCTCCAATCCTTGCTGGAGACCATGAGATCCATGTTTGATGAGTTTTCGGTTCTGGATGTTTCGGTTTTCGAGACTCCCATCGGATTCCTGCTGGCTGCAGCCAGCCCGCGGGGGGTTCGCCTTGTGACCCATCTGGGTTTATCCCGGCCGGATGTGCCCGAGCTGCAGACCATGGTGCAGTCCGCCTGCCCCGGCTTCAAAGCGAGCTTCAGCCATCACTCCCTTCTCCTGGACGAGGTTCAGGCCCGGATTCTCGCCTACCTGAACGAGGCTGTCCCCTTGCCCTACTTCGCCCTGGATCTCCGAGACGGGACCCCCTTTCAGAGGATGGTTTGGGAGGCGCTCACCCGGATCCCCACGGGAAAGACCCGGTCTTATCGTGAGATCGCCCAACAGATCGGCCATCCCCGAGCTTCCAGGGCCGTGGGCCAGGCCTGCGCGCGAAATCCCATCCTCCTCATCGTCCCCTGCCATCGCGTCACCGCCGAAGGAGGAGGCCTGGGGGGCTTTTCTTGCGGACTTCACGTGAAGCAGGCGCTTCTGGCCCTCGAAACGACGGGACATCTCCCCGCTTCCTCCGCCTGAAGGGCCATGGGGCTCGACACACGCACCGGAGCACGGTCCCCGGATCGGGTGGTGGCTTGACAGGCTTCCGCCCTTGGTCCTATGCTGCCTTCTGGCGCGAAGCATTGGATGATCGCAATATGACGGAGGCACACCTTTGAAAGAAAAGAACCTGAAGCGAAACGATCAGATCGAGGTCCCGCAGGGTCCTCTGGGCGTGCTCATTCCCGGCATCGGCGGAGCCGTGAGCACCACCTTCATCGCCGGCGTGGAGCTGGTGCGCAAGGGGCTGGCCGAGCCCATCGGCTCCCTCACGCAGCTCGCCACCATCCGTTTGGGAAAGCGCAACGAGCGCCGCAGCCCCAAGATCAAGGATTTCGTGCCCCTGGCGTCCATGGAGGACATGGTGTTCGGGGGCTGGGACATCTATGAGGCCAACGCTCACGAAGCGGCCCTCTACGCGAGGGTTCTGAGACGGGATCACCTGGATTCCATCAAGGATTTCCTGAGCACCATACGGCCGATGAAGGCGGTCTTCGACCGGGCCTTCGTCCGCAACCTGGATGGCACATACGTCAAGGAGGAACGGAGCCTGCGGGCCCGGGTGGAGGCGCTGAAGGAAGACATCGCCCGATTCAAGGCCGCCCACGGTGCCCGGCGGTGCGTCATGATCTGGTGCGGCAGCACCGAAGTGTTTCTGCGGCAGGAAGACGACATACACGGGTCCATCGACGCCCTCCAGAAGGCCATCGACGCCAGCGACCCCCGCATTCCGCCGAGCATGCTCTACGCCGTGGCGGCCCTTGAGAGCGGCGTTCCTTTCATCAACGGCGCCCCCAATCTGACCATCGACGTCCCGGCCATGATGGAGCTGGCCGGCCGGGAGGGCGTACCCATCGCGGGAAAGGATTTCAAGACGGGCCAGACCCTCATGAAGACCATTCTGGCGCCGGGGCTCAAGTCCCGCATGCTGGGTCTCGAAGGATGGTACTCCACCAACATCCTCGGCAACCGGGACGGCCTGGTGCTCGACGACAAGGATTCCTTCAAGACCAAGGAGGAGAGCAAGCTTTCGGTCCTGGAATACATCCTCCAGCCCCATCTCTACCCCACCCTCTACAAGAACTACTACCACAAGGTGACCATCAACTACTATCCACCCCGGGGGGACAACAAGGAAGGCTGGGACTGCATCGACATTTTTGGATGGCTCGGATATCCCATGCAGATCAAGGTCGACTTCCTCTGCCGAGACAGCATCCTGGCGGCGCCGCTGGTGGCGGACCTGGCACTCTTCATGGACCTGGCCCAGCGGGTGGGCATGAGCGGCATCCAGGAATGGCTTTCCTTCTATTTCAAGAGCCCCATGCACAAGGAAGACCTCTATCCCGAGCACGACCTCTTCATTCAGCTCATGAAGCTCAAGAACACACTCCGGTACCTCATGGGCGAGGAGCAGATCACGCACTTCGGCCTGGATTATTATATGAACGACGAGAAGTCCTGAGGAGGGATCCGAATTGAGCTCAGCGGTCAAGCATCGCCACGATTTCGTGGAAGCCTACGACGGGATGGTCGCCTTCGGCTTCTCGAGGGAGATCGACGAGAAGTCGCTCATCTACTACCTGCAGAAATTCTCCGACGACGATCTCATGGAGCTCCTGGTCCCAAGGCTCGGCGATGAAGAGATCGAAGCCATCTTCAACCTGATCAGCGACACCATGCGGAAGCACCTCGAGGAATCCGAATATCACCGGTACTTTCTGAAGGACGAGCATCCCCACCACGAGGATTGAAGCCCTGGCGGAAAACAGCGCCCCCGGAGCCCCCCTTTCACGGGGAGCCCGCGGGGGCTGGACACCAAGGGCCGAGCCGCGCCCCCCCCGGGTCATCACACCTTCCTCAGCCCACCGTTTCGACCCACTCTTTCAAAGCCGCCAGCAGCCGGCGGTTCTGCTCCGGAAGCCTAACGGCAATGCGGAAAAACCGCTCGCCCACTCCATCAAAATTCCAGCAGTCGCGGATCAGGATGCGATGGCGATGGAGCAGGTCTTCCTGGAGCTTCCTCACGCCGGGGAGATGGTCAGCCATGCGGACGAGGAGGTAATTGGCCACGCCGGGGATTGCACGGCCCAGCCCGGATTCGCCCAGCCCAGCCGCGAGGAATTCCCGTTCGCGGGTGACCAGTGCGATGGTCTCGGCTCGGTACTTCTCCTGGCGAGCGCAGTAAGCTCCGGCGATTTGAGCGAATGTGTTGATGGACCAGGGGGGAACGAGCTGACGAATGCGGCGGGCAAGCTCGGGTGATGTGAGGATGTAGCCCAGCCTGAGCCCGGGAATGGCGTAGAACTTGGTCATGGAGCGGATGATGACGAGGGGCGTTGTTTCCATGAGCAGGCTCTTGAGGGATTCCTCCTCGCAAAAGTCGATGAAGGCTTCGTCGATGATGGCGGTCCAGCCCTGGGACCGGCAGGCCTCGACAGCCCATAGACGGACCTGGGGAGCCAGAAGGACTCCCGAAGGGCTGCCGGGATGGGTCAGGAGGACCGCGTCGGGTCGGGCTTCGGCCACGCGGGCCCCCAGATGCTCCAGGTCAGGCTGGAACCCGGCATCCTCGGTGGAAACGAGTCTTTCCAGGCCCACCCCCTCGCGCTGGAAAGCCCGCAGATACTCGCTGAAGGTAGGAACCGCCACGACGGCCCTCTCGAGATTCAACGCCCTGGCCAGCCAGTAAATCAGCTCCGTGGAGCCGTTGCCGACCACGACCTGGTCGGGCGCGGCCCGGTGAAGCTCGGCCAGGGCCTCCACCAGGTCCCGGTTGGAAATGTCGGGGTAATGCTGGAGCGCGGGATACCCCTTTCGAAGCTCCTCCCACAGCCCCGCTGGCGGCCCCAAAGGGTTGATGCTGGCACTGAAATCCAGGATGGCATCCGGGGAGCATCCCAGCTGGTGGGCCACTTCGTAGACATTGCCGCCGTGAGGGAAGCTCATGGACCGTCGCTTTCGAGATGGAACGAGTCAAGTTTCAGGTTTGGAGCTTCAGGCTCATGGTACCGGTCTCCAGGCCTCGGCCCAACCCAGAGCGCATCAGGCCCCGAGCAGCCGGAGAGCATGGAGCAGCCCCGCGGCCAGCAGAAAAGCCAGGAAGGACGTGGCGTACATCAGCCGGATCATGGATACATACACTTCTGGGCTCAGGGGCTTGACGTCGTCACCCAGGGTCGGCTTGACGACCATCTGGCCAAAGTAAACGCTGGCGCCTCCCAGCTGCACATTCAATGCGCCGGCGGCGGCCGCTTCCGGATAGCCCGCGTTGGGGCTCTTCGTCCGGCGGCCGTCCCTGAGAGCCACCTGGAAGGCGCTCCGCCAGTCCTGTCCAAGCCCAGCGGCCCCGGCCACCATCAGGAGAGCGGTCAGCCTCGACGGGAGCCAGTTGAGCACATCGTCCGCACGGGCCGCGAACCAGCCGAAATGACGATAGCGCTCGTTGAGATAGCCCACCATGGAGTCCATGGTGCTGACCGCCTTGTAAGCCATGGCACCCACCGTTCCCCCGAGCGCCAGGAACAGCAGCGGCGCCACGATCCCGTCGGAGATGTTCTCGGAGACCGTTTCCATGACGGCCCGCAGGATCTCCCTCTCGTCCAGTTGGCTGGTGTCGCGGCTGACGATCCAGGACAGGCGCTTTCTCGCCAGCGGCAGGTCGCCGGTCGCCAGGGCCTGGACCACGGCGCGGGATTCCGTGTGGAGGCTCCTGGTGGCCAGGGCCGCGTAGGCGATCCAGACCCCCAGAACCGTTCCCGCCATGGGGTGAAGGAACCAGGCCAGCTTCACGCAAGCCAGGGTGGTGCTGGCCACGCCCGCCACCACCATCAGCCAGAAGACAAAGCCGGCCAGGCGCTGGTAGACCGGCGAGCCCCCGGCATCATAAAACAGGGATTCGCACCATTGAATCCAGCGGCCGATCCAGCGAATCGGGTGGGGCCAGCGGGGGGGGTCGCCCAGGATCACGTCCAGGACATACGCCGCCGCCAGGTGCCAGGAAAGGAAATCCATCGTTCAGCGAGCCTTTTCAGAGCCCCAGCGCATCGATGATGCGCCGGACATCGGTGTGGCGGCGGGCGTGGTCCGCCAGAAGCTCATACTGTCTTTCCTTCCACTCCGAGTAAGAGTACCCGTCGGAGAGAGGAATCTCCTCCTTTCCGGATCGAAGCCCCAGACTCCGGAGAAAGCCACGCCGGAAACCGTCTCCGTCGAAGACCCCGTGGATATAGGTGCCCCAGACCCTGCCGTCGGCCCCGTGGAGGCCGTCCTCGACGTTGGCGGCCTTCCCATCCCGACGGACAATGCGAAAGAGCGGCTGAGCGCCCTCGCCCGGGGTGCTGCGTCCCATATGGATCTCGTAGCCGGTCACCCGCTCGATCCTCGAATCGCCAAGCCCCAGCCCATCCAGGACCTCCGCCTCCACCTGGGACGTGATTTTGTCCTGAAACATCTCCGTTTCCATGTCAAGGAGCCCCAGCCCCGCCACCTCGCGTAAACCGCTCTCCACGCCGTGAGGGTCCCGGACACTCCGACCCAGCATCTGGTAGCCGCCGCACAGTCCCACCACCGTGCCCCCGGACTTGAGGAAAGCCATGAGTGCCTCGGCCAGCCCCGTCCGCTTGAGGTAGGCCAGGTCCTCCAGGGTGTTCTTGCTGCCCGGCAGGATGATGGCGTCGAAGTCGAACACGCGGCGGGGGCCATCGAAGTAGACGAGCCCCACGCCGGGCTCCTGCTCGAAGCAGTCGAAATCCGTATAATTGGAGATGAACGGCAGCCTCACCACCCCGATCCTCAGGCTGGCGGCCCCTTCCTCCTGCCCACGGCTTCCCCGCTCCATGCGCCGCTTCAGGGCCACGCTGTCCTCTTCCTGCAGGGCGATGTGGTCGAAATGGGGAATGACACCAAGGACGGGCAGGCCTGATCGCGACTCGATGATATCGATCCCGTTGGCGAACAGCCTGGGATCGCCCCGGAGCTTGTTGACCATGAAGCCTGTGATTCGAGCCCGCTCCTCGGGCGTCATGAGCATGGTGCTCCCCAGGAGTGCCGCGAAGATGCCCCCGCGGTCAATGTCGCCCACCAGCACGCAACGGGCGTCCGCCATGGCCGCCATGGAGAGATTCACCAGGTCGTGCTCCCTGAGATTCAGCTCGACGGCGCTCCCCGCCCCCTCGATGACGATGACCTCGTACCGGGAAGCCAGCCGCTCATAACTCTCGCGCACGACGGAGACCAGCTCCTTCTTGAAGTGATAGTATTCCAGGGCCGAATAGTTCCCGACGGATCTCCCGCGCACGATGACCTGGGAGCCCATCTGGCATGTGGGCTTGAGAAGAATGGGATTCATGTCCACGTGGGGAGCCAGACCCGCCGCCTCGGCCTGAACCACCTGAGCCCGGCCCATCTCGCCGCCCTCCGGCGTGATGAAGGAGTTCAGGGCCATGTTCTGCGCCTTGAACGGCGCCACCCGAAACCCTTCCTGCCGGAGGATGCGGCAGTAGGCCGCGGCCAGCACGCTCTTCCCCACGTCCGAGCCAGTCCCCAGAAACATGAGGGCCTTGGCGTTCATGCTCATTGGTCACACCTTCCCGCGCGACTGCCTGGTTTCTCGTACAACATCCCGGAATGCCCGACAGCTCCCAACGAAGCTCACCGCCGCATCGGGGGCGCTGCCCCAGTGCAGGTGAATGTAGCTGGCCAATACCGATCCCCTGGCGTAGCCTTCAGATCGGCTTTCCCCAAATTTGCGGCGTCCCACCCGGTAAACAGCATGGAGGCCATCGAGACTCCGCCCTTCTTTCTCCCTGGATTCATCCAGATCGGCGATCTCCGAGTAATGGAACTCGTGCCCCCGCAGCCGCATCCCCGCGGGGCCCAACAGGCACGGCCGCAGCAGCTCGACCTCCGTGTATCCCAGTGCCTTGCGGCGCTTGAGCATGCGGGTGGCGAAGGGCAGAATGCCCGCCATGGGATACCGGACGCCTTCCAGGGTCTCGATCTCACGTCCCAGAAACATCATGCCGCCGCATTCGGCATACACGGGCATCCCCCGGGCCACGGCTTGCCGGATGGACTCAAGCACCCCGGTACGGACTGAAAGCTCCGCGGCGAAAAGCTCCGGATAGCCCCCTCCCAGGATGAGCCCCGCGGCATCCCCGGGCAGGACCTCGCCCGCCAGGGGGGAAAAAAGGCGGATTTCGGCCCCCGCCTCCCGCAGCAGGTCCAGGTTGTCGGCGTAGTAGAAACAGAACGCGGCATCCCGGGCCACGGCGATGGGAACGGGAGGCTCATCCCGAGAGAGCCGGACAACAGACGGCATCCCTGCCACCGGCTGTTCCCGGTAAACCGTCGCCGCCAGGAGCGCCTCCATGTCGATGCAGCGATCCACCAGGCTCACGGCCGCATCCTGCCAGGTCGCGTCCAGCAGGATTTCGTCCGAGGTCACGAGCCCCAGGTGCCGCTCGGGGATCGTGAGCGCGGCTTCCCGAAGAACGCCCCCCAGCACGGGAATCTCCGGCAGATGGGCATCCATGGCCTCCTTGAGGAAGCCAAGGTGTCCCGGACTCCCGATCCGGTTGAAGATGACGCCGGCGATTTCAAGATCGGGGTCGAAACGGCTGAAACCGTACACCAGGGCTGCCGCGCTGCGAGCCATGCTGCGGGCATCCACCACCAGCACGGCGGGGATTCCGAGCCACTTGGCCATTTCGGCGCTGCTACCCGATTCGCTTCTCCCGTCGTAGCCGTCGAATAGACCCATGACCCCCTCGACCACGGCCACATCGGCGCCAGCGACCAGCCCCCTGAAAAGAGCTTCGTTGTAGCCACGGTTGAGCATCCAGCCGTCCAGGTTGCGCGAATCGCGGCCGGTCACCTGGGTATGGAAGCCGGGATCGATGAAGTCCGGCCCCACCTTGAACGGTTGAACCGAGAGGCTCCGACGGCACAGAGCGGCCATCAGGGCCAGCGAGATCGTCGTCTTGCCACAGCCGCTGTGAGCCCCCCCAATGAGAAAGGCATGCCGCCGCCCGCGCACGTTCCCGCCGCCCGGCCATTCGGTCAATGAGCCGCCTCGCCTTCCGACCCTCCAAGGGCATCCCGCAGACGCTTCACTTCCGGAGCCTCGCAAGCCAGCTGAGAAGCCTTGGCCCAGCACTGGCGGGCCTCGTCCAGCTGACCCAGCTCGACCAGATCGTGCCCCATGGCCGCCCAGGCCAGCTCGGGCCGGTCCTCATGGAGCGATTGATAGAGGCCGTAAAGACTCAGCTTGATCTGGCCGCCCCCCTTGTGGAGCACCGGCTCGCCATGGCCCGAGAACAGATGTCGCACGGGCAGGCCGAGCAGCCGCTTCAAACTCTGAAGCTTGTCCTTCATCCGCCCGCCGCACACCTCGTCGGGCCGGGAAAGGGCCGGTCCGAGCTTGAATCGGTAGGGGAGAACCGCGTCGCCGCAGAAAAGCGCGCCAGACTGGTTGTCAAAAAAGCACAGGTCACCCGCCGTGTGCCCGGGCGTGTGCAGCACCTTCATGGGACGTCCACCGGGAATCGTCTCGCCGTCCTGGATCAGCCTCAGCTTGCCGTCCTTTTCCAGGGCATCGAAAAACTCCGGAAAGGGAGCCCTCAGAAGCCTGAGATACTCACGCGTCACGGGATGCACATAGACATCGGGACTCACCACCTGGAAGATCTCCTCCATGCCGCCCACATGGTCGAAGTGGCAGTGGGTCACCAGGATCCTCTGGAGGCGATCCAGCGACCCCAGATCCTGGAGCTCGTCGATGAGCCCGTACATGTTCCCGGCGTCGATGAGGGTGAGCCCGTCCTCCAGGACGTAAACTCCGGAGCAGGCTCCGGCATCCTGCACCCAGTGCACTCCCGCGAGCTGTGGATCCTCGTCTGCAAATGATTTCATCGCTTCTTTCTTCCTGGAAGACTGGGTTGGGAAACAGGTCGCTCCGGCCTCAAGCCGGGTCGCTTCTCTTTAGACAAGGGGGCCTCAAAAGTCAACCGGCCTCGGGGTTGACAAGTCTTGACACCCCCTGGGGCTGTGATTAATTTTGGTTTCGAAAATGATCTGAAAACATAGTAATTACAATTAGAAAGGGGGAAAACACATGGCTCTGATTCGTTGGACGGATCGTCCGGACTTGTTCAGCTTGAGCTCTGAATTCGAGAGGATGCAGCGGGAGATGAACCGACTCTATTCCACCGTGAAGGGAAGAGGGGGGTCTCCTTTCCGAAGCGATGTTTTTCCGCACGTCAACATCAGCGAGGATGCCGACAATCTTTACGTGCACTCGGAGCTTCCCGGAATGCTGCCCGATGAGATCGACATTTCCGTGGAGGGCGACACGGTGACCCTGCGCGGCGAGCGAAAGCTGCCGGTGGCTGAAAACGTGAGCTACCATCGTCGCGAGCGGGAAGCCGGACGCTTCCGGCGGATCTTCTCGCTGCCTTTCCGGGTCAATGCAGACGCCGTCTCGGCCGTTTTCAAGGATGGAGTTCTCAAGATCACCCTGCCCAAGGCCGAGGAAGCGAAGCCCAAGCAGATTCAGATCAAGTCAGCATAACCCCGCCAAGGCGGGGGTGTGGGGCTGAACCGACACTTCGAGATACAAGGAGGGTCAAGCGATGACGGATAAGGATCTTCAGGCCAGAGAAAAAGTGGAAGTCACGACCGAAGCCGAGAGCACCCGAAATGTTCCCGTCTATGTTCCCGCGGTGGACATTTATGAATCTCAGGACGCCCTGGTCGTCGTGGCGGATATGCCGGGGGTCTCGCCCGACAACGTCACCTTAGATGTCCACGACAATACCCTGACCCTTCGGGGTACCGTGTCCCTCGAGGAAGCCAAGGGCCGAGCCCACGTGCAGGAGTACGGCGTGGGGGATTATTCGCGCCAGTTCACCCTGGGTCGTACCATTGACCAGTCCAAAATCGAAGCCGCCATGAAAAACGGCGTGCTGACGCTCACCCTGCCCAAGACTGATGTGAGCAAGCCTCGCAAGATCTCCGTGAAGGCGTCATGATCTGGAGTCGGGCATGGGATGCATCCGCCGGCTGACGAATCAGCCGGCGGATGAGCCCCCCAAACATTCAGCGCTCCTCGACACGCTCACTTCGAAGACACTCCCTTCTCATCACCTCTCGACGACAGCCCACCGTGATGACCGACACGGGCAGGTTGCAACGTCAGACTTTCGGTGGCCAGGCTCAAGCTCAGGACGCGGAGCTCCGCGGATCCGAGGTTTGAGGTGTGCCGTCAATCCTGATCTTGTCCCCGAGGAACCGGGGCGGAGTATCCAGAAGATAGACGTCCAGGATGGTCTTCACCCGCGCCAGCTGCTCTCGCCATCCCGTGAGGAGGGTGTCCGCGCTGCCGACCTCGCGGGCGTTGAAGCCGATGGCATCGATGCCCTTGTGCAGGGCGATGAATATGGCTCGCTCGTTGTGGAACCTCTGAGAAACGATGGTGAGGGATGCCTGGCCGAAGACCCTGAGGGCACGGACAATGGAATCCAGTGTCCGGAAGCCGGCATAATCGCAGTAGACGCGGTTCGCGGGCACTCCGAGCTTCAAGAGGGCCTTTCGCATGTCCCGGGTCTCATTGTAGCGCAGGGTACGGTTGTCGCCACTGACCAGCAGGTAGTCGACCTTTCCCGCCGTGAGGAGCTCTGCCGCGGCCTCCATTCGATTCACGAAGAACGGATTGGGACCGCCCTCGGCCGTACGCCTGGAGGTCCCGAGGACCAGCCCCACCTTACGGTGCGGGATGGCGTCCACATCATCATAGGTTCGACCGCGGGCGGCGGATTTCACCACGATTCCCGCTGCCAGAACCGCCGCCAGCGGCATGAAAACCGCCCCTAGAATGAGCATTTTCGTTTTACGTTTCATGTCGCACAGGGTATTCAGACGATCTGGCTATTGGAGCTGTCCCCCCTTGGGGATTCCCCTTGATTCCGCGACGCTTCAGGTGTTAGATAACTCATTGAGATTACTTTGTAAAAGTTTTTCTTTTCAGACCGCCCCCAGGAGGGGATCCAGGCGGCCCGCGGGTGGCTTCTCCAGGGGCCCGTCGGGCCAGTGCTCTTCATGACAGAAAGCTGAAGCCTTATGAAATATGGCCGCTATGATACCTTGAGGGAGCTGGGACGAGGCTCCATGGGAATCGTACACGAGGCCCACGATCCACAGATCGACCGCACGGTGGCCCTGAAGGTCCTGCGCCAGGACCGTCATGCCAGCGACGCCTTCGTCAAAAGGTTCCTCAAGGAAGCCAGAGCCATCGGCAGGCTGTCCCATCCCGGCATCGTCACCGTGTACGATGTGGGGGAAGATAACGGAACGATTTACATCGCCATGGAGTTCCTCGAAGGCCGGCCGCTCAGCCAGGTCATCGAGGAAAAGACCTTCAGCCTGGATGAAGTCCTCGATCTGGGCATCCAGATGGCCGAGACGCTGGATTATGCTCACGGCAAGGGCGTCATCCACCGGGACATCAAGCCGAGCAACATTCTGGTTCAGTCCAGGGGACGCATCAAGATCACCGATTTCGGCATCGCCCGCATCGAGGACCCCGGGGCCACGCTCCAGACCCAGGAGGGGGAGATCCTGGGCACCCCCGCCTACATGTCGCCGGAGCAGATTCTCGGCAGGAGCATCGACGGGCGATCGGACCTCTTCTCCCTCGGCGTCATTCTGTATGAGCTGAGCACCGGAAAGAGGCCCTTCGGAGGTCGGGCGCAATCCCTGGCAACCGTTTTCAACGAGATCTCCAACACATCCCCCCCCGAGCCCGCGACATTGAACCCCTCCCTGGACCCGGGACTTTCCAGGGTGATCATGCGGTGCCTGGCCAAGGATCCCCGCGACCGGTACCCGTCGGGAGAAGCTCTGGCGGAAGCACTTCGGCAGTGCAGGGAGACCGAGACCGTCATCTTGGCTCCCCTCGTGGCCCCGGCGCCGTCCCCCGCCACGACAGAGCCGCTGGCAACGGCTGCTACTCGATCCCCTGCTCCGGAGCCGCCCCCGATCGCTCCGTCGCGGCCCCGCCCCATCCTCCTCGCCCTTGTGCTCACGATCACCGTGGCCGCATCCGTTCCGTTCCTGGTCCCGGGTGGGCCTCGGCGGGTCATGGACTGGCTGGGCAAGCCCGACGCGGACCCGTCGGCGCCACGGCGGGTCGCCACGCTGGAGGCCCAAAGCCTCCCCGATGGCGCCGAGCTCTGGATCGACGGGACCCTCAAGGGAATAACTCCACTGCAGGTGCGGCTGGGTCTGGGCCGGTATTCCGTGAAGGCCGTGGCGCCTGGCTTCGAGGAGTGGAGCAGTGAGCTGGAGCTGACCGAGCCCGTGGCTGTTCCCCTGATGATTCAGCTCCATCGGAAGGCCGCCCTGGCGACGGTGAAGGTGGAGAGCACGCCCCCCGATGCGCTCGTGGTCATTGAAGGGGCTGCGAGGGGCAAAACGCCATTGACTCTGGAGCTGCCTCCGGGGGCGCATCGGCTGGTGCTGACCCTGGAGAATCATGAAGACTGGGCGGGCGATATCCAGGTGAGCGCGGAAACGGAGGCTGTCTTCAAGGCCGAGCTCAAGCCCGTCGCCGCGGTTCAGACGGCGGTGCTCAAGATGGAGACCGAGCCCGGTGGAGCGGAGATCCTGGTGGATGGAGAGGTTAAGGGGAGGACTCCGGCCGAGATCGCGCTGCCCACTGGCCGATATCGACTGACCGCCAGGCTCGAAGGGCACGTGGACTGGTCCGAGGAGGTGGATCTGAAGGAGCTCAGGAAATACCCCCTCTTCGTCCGACTCCAGCCGACGGTCCGGGACGGGAAGCTCATGATCCTCACCCATCCCGAGGGGGCCGAGGTTTTTTTCAACGGAGAGCGCCGGGGTGTCACGCCTTTTGAATTGAGGATTCAGCCCGGTGATCATATGGTGAAGCTGAAGCTTCAAGGGCACGAGGATTGGCAGCAGCGCTTCCGGATCGAGGCGGGGAAGGAATACCCCGTCCGGGTGGATCTCATGCCGCTGCCGGGGGAATCCACCCTGGCCATCACATCAACCCCTTCCAACGCCAGTGTATTCGTGGATGGGACGGCCCGGGGAAAGACCCCCGTCAAGCTCATGCTGCCGCCGGGCGCCTACAAGGTGCGGCTGAAGCTCAAGAGCTACCAGGACTGGGAGACGAGAGTCCAGCTGGTCGAAGCCCGGGAATACCCTCTCAATGCCATGCTCACTCGGGAAGAAGCTCGCACCAGGTCGAAGACGGCTTCCCAGGAACCGGCCCGCCGGCCTTCCACCCCGCGCACGCCCCCTCCGGAGCAGCCCGCGCCCAACGACTGGGGGGTCGGGGCCTACCGGGATCGAAGGATCCATGAATGATGCATTGTCCGCTGCACCGAGACCCTTGCAACCTTCAACAAGGAGCCCAGCCATGAAACGTTCGGTATCCGGAGTGCTTGTCGTGACCCTCGTCGTCTTTCTCATTGGATGCGCACCCCAGTCCACCAACACCGAAAAGGGAGCGGGCTACGGCGCGCTGGCCGGTGCGGGCATGGGGGCGTTGATGGGCCAGATCATCGGGGGCGACACCAAGGGCACCGTCATCGGCATGGCCGTCGGTGCGGCCGCCGGAGCCATGGTGGGAGCCATGATCGGGAACTACAGGGACCGCCAGGAGCGCAATGCCATGGAAACGGCCAGGATGTACAATTATCGACCGTCCCAGGGATCCATGCTTCATTTGGAGGACGTCCGCGTCGAGCCCGAGATCATCGTCCCAGGCAGGCCGTCCAGGCTGGTGATGACCTACGTCGTGCTGGAGCCCAATGCCAGTAGACCCATTCCCGTCACCGAGCGTCGGCAGATCATCAGCGGCCAGGAAATGCTCAAGGAGATCGGCCCGAAGACGGTGGACCGGGCACCGGGGACTTATCTCACCGAGCAGGAAGTCACCTTCCCCAGGGATCTCCGGGAAGGCACCTACGCCATGAAGGGTCTGGTGGAAGCCAACGGGCAGATGAGCCAGAAGGACGCCTATTTCAGGGTGGCGCGCATCGCCTCGGATTCCGGGTATGCCTTCCGGATTCAGAAGGTGGACTCCCCCGCGAACTGATGGCTGACCATATATTTCCATTTGTCATTTCGAACGGAGCGCAGCCAAGAGAGAAATCTCGAAGCGTCCAGTGATCACGAAAGTCGAGATTTCTCGCCATGACTCCAAATGACAGTTCCTGGACAGCATCCTGGGGTGAGCCGGGACGTGGGAAATGGCCTGGCGGACGGGGAGGGGCACCGCCCTTGCGAGAGCACGCGCGGCTGACCTTCCCGTATCCGGCATGCAGCCAGATCCCATCCACACCCCAACTCCGATCCCTCCCTCCAATCTCACAAGGCCTCACCCCATGACCCAAGCTCTGGCGGGCTTCAACGAGAACGGCATCATCCTGGCCACGGACAGCCGAGCCACCCTCTACACCGAGACCGGCGAGCAACAGTTCCTGAACGTCGAGAAGCTTCACCCCATTGGAAAGCGCATGGCCATCCTGAGCGGTGGATTAGGAGTGAGCGTCCCGCTCTCCCTGGCCCTCCGTCATCAGCTCATTCGACGAGAAGGTCTGCTGAGCCTGGATGAACTGGTGGCCTTCTCGCTGGATTACCTGAGCCAGGGCTACGCTCAGCACCTGGAGCAGCACGGAGAGGCCCGAGAAGGGCTCAGGCGCATTTACTTCATCCTGGCCGGCGTGTTCACCGAGCTGCCTCCACCGGGCTACCGCCTCATCCTCCTCGGCAGCGAGGAGGGTGTGCCCCCCCTTCGGCGAATGGAGGTGGGCAACGTCATCGTGATGCCCCGCAACCTGGGCATGGAGATTCGCCTTTCCAGGGCTCTCTCCCAGACGGGGCCCCTGGATGAAGTCCTGAGGATGAGTCGGGATTTTCTCCAGAAGATGGCCAGCACGGAGGATGTGGTGGGGCCGCCCTTTTTTTTCGCGACGTTGACCCGGGAAGCCGGCTACCAGGAATTCCAGCCGTAGAGCCCGTATGGGAATGGCTCGCCCTGCCCCGCCGCATGTGGGGATAAGCCTCGCAAGCCCCGGCCCGCTCCGGCTCCTCCTTTCGGCCTGCCATTCCCAGACGGGCTCTCAGAGCAGGACATCGAGGCTCAGCACGTGATAGCCCCAGGCCGGCATGTCCAGGTAGAGTCCCGTCGACAGGAGACGCTCACTCTCCCTGTCAAAAACCGCCTGCCCCATCACATCCTCCAGGCGCCAGAGACGCCCTGGTAGATCGAGGTAGGGAATACGCGCGTAACACTGCCCCTGGTGTGAAGCGTAGTTCACCACGACCAGTCGATGCGTCCCCACGGGGCTCGACCACCAGCCGGCGATGAAATTCTCCCACGTCCAGTTTCCCTCCCACGCGGGCACGCAGGCCAGCAACTGCCACTCTCCCTCGCGAAAAACGGGATCCCCGAGGCAGCGGAGGAGGCCGGCGTAATAGCTTTGGATCTCGCGGTTCACAGGCTCCCGGGGCCGTCGTCCCAGATGAACAGGCACTTTCACCCGGGCCCCCTCCAGCTGCCCCTCATGAAAGAAGCGAAGGCCTGGCGTGAAATAGGTCAGGACACCCGCCGCTCGATGCATTTCGAGGGCAAAGCCAGAAGCGGCCCGGGGCTCATCGTGGTTTTCCAGAAAGCGGGCCATGCCATTCTGATAGGCCGGATCGGCCAGGAAATGATCGCGGACGGCCTTGGCGCGCCCCGCCAGAAGCCGGTCGTACAGGGTCTTGTCGTAGCAGAAGTCGAACCCCTGCTGCAGCAGGGTCCACTCGCGGTCCCAGTAGACTTCGGCCAGGAAGAGGCAGTCCGGCACCTCCCTGCGGACTGCCTGGATCGCCTCGGGCCAGAAGGGGGCCGAGGGCAGCCCCCAGGTCGACTCGAAGACATCGGGCAGGAGCAGCATGGCCATGTCGCACCGGATCCCGTCGCAGCGCCGGGCAACACTCAGCAGCTCCCCGGTCATGACTAGGCGCACTTCGGGGCGGCCATAATCGAGCTGTAGGGTATCCGGCCAGCCAGGAAAATACGGATCCCGGCCGTGGGCAAGGATCCGCTCTTCCGCGGCAATCCCCAACCGAGCATAGTTTTGCGGGGCTCGAGCCAGGTCATCCTCGGAGCCCTGAACGTAGTACTCGGGATGGGCCCCCACCCAGGGATGATCCAGGGCCGTGTGGTTCGGCACGAAATCGAGGAGCAGCTTGAGACCGCGACTGGCCATGCGCTCCCGAAGCCGGGCCAGGGCCGCGTCTCCCCCGAAATCCTCGTGGACCGTGTACGCGACCACCGCAAAACAAGACCCCGTGATGTCCGCCTCGGACAGGTCGGGGAGAGCCTGCTGAAGCTCCTGGCGCCATTGGACACTGGAGCGGGAGACCTCCCGACCCGCTGCCCCCGTTGTCCACACGCCGAGGAGCCATATCCAGTCGAAGCCACGGTCCTTCCAGGCATCCAGCTCGTCGTCGGATATGTCATCCAGGGTCGCGGGCCGGCCCAGGCGCATGGACACCTCCCAAAGATGGCACCTCGTGTTGACTTGATACAACAATGGGTAACGCGTCACGGCCATGGGCACCCTCCTTTACGGTCGGAAACAGGATCCGCGGGCGGGCGTCACGGCCTCGGCTCGGCCTGGCAGGCTCCCTCCCCGCATTTCTCGATCACTCGAGCGATTTTGCGGAATGAATCCAAGTCGGCCTTCCTTTCGAGAAGGAGAAACGATAGAATCGATCACCTGGCTCGTCCACCGCGCGCCTTCGAACCGTCAATCCTTCCGGGAGCACTCCCGATGGCAACAGTGGGATCCATCCCCCACAGACACTCCGCCTCGCCGAGGGTGACCACTCTGAGCATTTTCAACCCCGGGGTTCTGGAGCAGGCCTTTCCATTGGGAGCAACCGACTTCACACTGCTGGCCCCCGGACCCTTCACGGCCTCCTTCGCCCTGACCAGCCTGGGACCCGGCTGGCTTTCCGTCGGAGATACCAGCCCTCCCCTCATCACTCGAATATCCTGCCCCAGTGGCTTCGATCTGCTGGGTTTTTTGCTGGACGCTCGGGGCGACGGCTCCGTCAACGGGCGGATCATCCTTCCAGGGTGGAGCGCTTTCGCCCCCGAGAGCTCACGGATCTACTGTCGAACAGCCCAGGATACCCGTTGGGCTGCCCTTTTCGTCCCCCGCAATCAACTGCCAGCCACCAGCCAGAGCCCTGAAACGGATCAATTCGAGCATCGGCTCGAGGGAATCCAGCTCTTCAAGCCGGCTGGGCCCGATGCGGTCGCCCTCGCGCGCCGCATTCGGAAGCTCTGGACCATGAGTCTCTCAGGTATCGCCGCGGAAGACGGACTCTCCGAGCTCAAGCAGCTCACCCGGGAGTTCTTCGCCGCATGGGCCGCCGCGATGCCCGGAGAGCCGGCGGCCGGGAGCCATGCCGCCCTCCAGCGCATTCAGCTGCTGTACAAGGCCGACGAGTACATGCGCCAGAACCTCAAACGCGCCATCACCCTGCAGGAGCTGAGGCAAGCCACCTCCGCCGGTGACGGCGCCCTTCGCCGGGCCTTCGCGGAGATCCTCGGACTCACTCCCATGTCCTACTTTTCTATCCTGCGCCTCAACGGCATTCATCAGGATCTCATGGATGCCACTCCCGATGAAGCCACCGTCGAATCCCTGTGCCGGACGTGGG
Organism: Syntrophobacteraceae bacterium; assembly: GCA_025453975.1. Lineage (GTDB taxonomy): Bacteria > Desulfobacterota > Syntrophobacteria > Syntrophobacterales > Syntrophobacteraceae > JALOOX01. Next base: position 62,099 of record JALOPI010000001.1, on the reverse strand, counting down.
GCTATGTGAATCGGGAACGATTCACCGAGTCTTACTCGGAGCTGTTCGGGGAGACGCCTGCCGAGACGCTCTCCTTGATGCGCTGGGTCTTGCCGGCACTGGTGGCCCGTTGAGAGTCGCAGCCCCGTCAAATCCCGTCCGATCCCAGCTGCTCCCTCATGATCTCCAGGATCTTCACGTCGATGGCGTCCCCCATCCCGTCCTCCCTCGCTTCGTCCAGGTCGAGCTCCAGGCTCGTGGGACTGTGGATGGAAAGGAGTCCCAGGCCGGTGGCCAGGGCGGTTTGGATCCACTCCCGCCAGCATTGTGTGGACGGCGCGTCGCCGCTTCGCAGGAGCTGGATCGAGACCCGATGATCCTCTCCCAGCATGGACAGGTCACCGTTGATCTCGTCCACCAGATCCTGGTCCAGCCTGGGCCTGCGCACCAGGACGGAAGGCGTGACGACCTCGAGATAGGTGATGAAAGGATTCCAGGGCACGAGATCCGCGTGGCAGACGACACAGCGGGACACATCGTGCTCGATGGAGCCGTTTTCCGCAAACCGGTTCTGCCTGGCGATTTCCTTGAAATGGGAGATGGTGTATTGAAGGCGGGAGCGCTCTTCGCCGCTTAAAGATCTCCACTCCATGAGTCCTGTCCCCCTCGCGCCTGAACGGGATGGCATGGGTCGATTCGAGCCCGGGCCAGATGAAACAACAGTATAGGATTTTCAGAAGGCGATGACAACGTGGAACCCTACTTCGTCTCTTTTCATCCCGGCATCCCCCTCGACGTGAACCTGCCGGTCTTCTCTCCCGTGGACGATCCCGGGATCCAGTGCCTGCTTCAAGACGCGACGGGCGTGCTGCTCCCGAGCTACGTGACGCCCCGTCGCTACGCCATGATCACCCGCTGGTGCCGCAGCTGGTTTCCCAGGCTCGACACCCGGTTCAAGAGCTGCGGCAAGACCGCTCAGATCCAGCTGTTCAGGCGCCAGGGGATCCGTCACCCAGAGAGCGTCATCTTCCGGGACGCGGAGGAGCTGCAACGCTACGCGGCCATGGCTGACCCTCCCGGCGGCTATCCCTGCGTCCTCAAGGGGGACACGGGGGGCGGCGGAAGCACGGTCTTTCCCGTTAGGAGCCCGAAGGACCTGAGCCGATGCCTCCAGCGGCTGCCTCACGACCGCCCCATGCTCCTCCAGCGCTGGGTGGATCACGGCGGAATGGACCTGCGCGTGGTGGTCTACGGCAAACAGGCCGTGAGCTACTTCCGCATCGGGGACGGCCAATTCTACAACAACGTTTGCCGAGGGGGGCGCCTGGACCACGAGGGGTGGCCCGAGCTGCGGCGGAAAGGCGTCGAAGCCGTTCGCGCCTTCTGCCATGCGGTGGCCATTGACGTGGCGGGGCTGGATCTCATGTTTCCGGACTCCGGCCCTCCGGTCTTCGTCGAGATCAACTTCCATTTCGGACGTAAAGGCCTGGGCGGAAGCTCCGGGCACCGAAAATACTGGCTTCAAGCCGTCCAGGCGTGGCGAGCATCCTGCCTCCCGGACCCCTGATTCCCCCACACCCCGTCCCGGAGCATTCCCGGCGATCCCCCCCCTGCAAGCCCCTTCCACACTATTCATCAAGTCAAAGTGATCATGAGTAGTCATTGATTCTACTTAGGCAACATCCTTACCATGAGACCCGGGGGTCATGTATGTAACTGTCCGGAGAAGCACGCCTGGGCAGGCAGAGAAAGAGCCTCCCATCCAGGGTTGGCACGGATCGGCAATGGGAAGCCATGACCCGGGATGATCGAGTCACCGTGGAATTCATGGAGTGAATCGGCGATGCCCCGTTCGCGTCGATGCTCCCGAGAGGCCCAGCACCCGAGCTCCACCGGTGGTAAACTTGCTCTGAATGGAGTCAGCAAAGGAGATCTCGCCATGAAGCGAAGGGATTTTCTGAAGTATGGAGCAGCGGGATTGACGGCCATCTGCGTGGGGGACTGCGCCCCATGGCTCCTGGAAAGCGAGGCGGAAGCCCAGCGCAGGGTGACCCGCGGCATCAGGCTGCGCATCACCGATGGCATCAAGGACATGGCAACCAGCAACAGCATTAACGCGGCCCAATGTTATTTCTGGCTCTACAAGGCCGATGAGCCGGACCTGCCGGCGGAAGTCCCCGGCCCCATCATCTTCGCCACGGCCGGCGAGCAGATCCAGCTCACCCTGTCCAACGAGCTGGATCAGCCCCATGCTTTCTTTATCCCGGGTATCAGCCGAAGCCCCGGCTTGCCGGCGCGGCCCATCTTCAGCAGCGGCCCCATCCTGCCGGGGGCCCCGCCCAGGACGTTCCGCATGCGAGCACCCCTGACGCCCGGCACCTACATGTACTTCGACAACCTCAACGCTCCGGTGAATCGTGTCATGGGGCTCCACGGAGCTTTGGTCGTCATGCCGCGCGTCAGGCGCACCGGCAGGAATCGCATGACCCCCTACGCCCGCCCCACCCGAACCGTCCAGCAGCTCTTCAACGACCTGGGATCGACTGCATGGTTCCCCGGCTTCGCCTGGGATGAGGGGGATCCTGGCGCCGGGAGCTTCTCACCCGCCTTCAGGCAGTACATCTGGCTTCTCCACCAGGCCAGCCCCAATCTGTTTGCCGAGGTGGGGGATTTCAAGGGCGAGTTCAATGCCGGTGAGTTCGTGCGCAGGTTCCTGCGGGATGAGTTCAGCCCCACCAACAACAACGGGGTTCCGCAATACTTCACCATCAACGGGCAGTCGGGGCATTTCGCCCACAACAACCCCTACACCAATCCCAACAACCGTGCGGGCGAGCCCGTGCTGATCCGGGTGCTGAACGCCGGTCTCTGGACCCATTCCCTGCACATGCACGCCAACCACTTCTACGTGACCGCCATCAATGGCCTTGTCCAAAGCAACGTCATCTGGCTGGACACCTTCGACATCCATCCCATGGACATGGTGGACTGGCTGGTGCCTTACCACAGGCCACCCGACATCCCCAATCTGCGGGGCATCGGCAGGTCCGACCCGGGACTGACCACGACGCGGGGAGGACAGACCTGGCCGCCCATCGAGGAGATCAACAGCCGGATCCCCGCCGCCGGACTGAGCGTTCAGCTGTCGCCGCTGTCCTACCCCATGCACGATCACAGCGAGCCCAGCCAGACCTCCCAGGGAGGCAATTACAACATGGGGCTCATCGCGGGGCTGAACTTCACGGGAGAGCGCATCGGCCTCGGAAGCGTCGTCAATTTTCCGCATCAGCCCATCAAGCTCCCTCCCGGTGGCGATCCGGTCAGCCCGCCCACGGGCACGCATCCGCCCACATCGCCACCCCCGTGGTTCGACCGGAGCTAAGGCTCGCCGGCACCGCCTGGAAAGAAGAGGAGACAGGACATGTCCTTCAGCAGCCCCTTGAATCATATCGACCGGTTGCCCGTGGTGGGGGAGGAAGCGGAATTCAGCAAGATGTTCGATCCTCCCAAGGAAAGCCCCACTCTGCCCGAGCCCCTGAATCCCACCAATCCCGTTCCGGAGGTGGTAGGCGCCCTGGGCATCGCCAGAAACCCGCCCAGCCCCCTGCACACGGTGCAGCGCACCCTCCTCAACAGGATCAGTCTGCCAACCTGGGATGGACGCCCGGGAGGTCTGCAGGTGATGGCCATCGCCGACCCCGATCTGAGGTCCCCTTTCGGCGGGGGGCAATGGCCTGGACCCGCCATCCGTGTTCCCCGGGGCACGATCTTCCATTGCGCAGGCAAGGGTCAGACAGGGCCTCACACGCTGCACTGGCACGGACTGGAGCCGACGCCCATGAACGACGGGGTCGGGCACACTTCCATGGAAATCGGGGACTATATCTACCAGTTTCAGCCCAACTTCATCGGCACCTACTTCTATCACTGCCATCGGAACACCGTGCAGCACTTCGAGTTCGGATTGTACGGCATGTTTATCGTGGAGCCTCCGGACGCCTACTTCGCATCCATCGCCTCGACGAATCCCGACGGCTCCGTCGTCTTGAACGATGTTCCCGTCGGAGCCTGCTCGGACCGGCAGTTCCGCACCGCCGCCAACCTGCTGACCCTTCCCCCCGCATTCCGCGCCCGTTTTCCGGGGTTCGTGGGGGGAGACCCGGTTTTCGGCGTGGCCGGGGCGGGAGACCAGGGCGTGGGGCATCCCCATGCCTTCACCGTGCCTTACCAGGTGGAAGCGATCTGGGTCTTCGACGACCGGGATTCTCGCTGGAGTGATCTGGCCTCGGGACACGAAGTCACCTTTCCCCGCCAGGGCACGATCCCAGGCGTGGACGACAACTTCAGCAGGAACCCCGGCGATCTGGGCTTCTTCGCATTCAACGATTTTCGCCCTGACTATTTCTTCGTGACCGGCGTGCCCATTCCCGCCGTGCGCGGTCCCGGCTCAGTGGGCGACATTCCGGGAGGGATTGTCATCCCCCGGGAGCTGAACAGCGGCAGGACCGGCTCTCAAGTTTCGGTGAATGCGGGTGTGGGGCAGACCATCCTGCTTCGAGTGCTGGACGGCGCCTACAACAACACGCGGATCACCTTCCCGGTGGATGTGACCATCATCGCCTGGGACGGCCGCGCCCTGGGTGTGCCTCCTTATGGAAGGTACAATCAGGCTTTCGTGCTTCCCAGGAACACGCCCATCACCATCAGCGTGGCCCGCCGATTCGATGCGCTGATCCGGGAGAGTAGCCCCGTCAATGCGCTCGCCACGGTGGAATTCCTGGACACCCGCGGAGGCGACCGGAACATGACCGCCCGAATCCCCATCGTGATCTCGTGAGGACTTACGGAAACGGCCGTCGGCTGACCCGCGCACCCGGAACCGGGTCGCCGGATCGGCACGAGCCCCGGGGCGGGCCGATGGTCTGCCCCTCTGCTTTCAGGGCGCCGTGAGGCGAAGGGAGGATGGAGGCATGAAGATGACTGCCTTGAGCGTGACCACGATCGCCTTGCTTCTCGCCGTGGCCTTTGGAGGCGGAGCCTGGCTCAACAGCCGCCTCTCCGCGCTCGATCCCGTCGGAAGGACTAAAGGCACGATCCTGCATTACGTGGATCCCATGAATCCGTCCCACACCTCCAAGGAACCGGGGATCGCACCCTGCGGCATGCCCATGGAGCCCGTTTACGCCCACGCCGACCCTTCGGTGCCGGGACACTCCGCGCCCTACCTGCCGCCCGGCAGTGTCCGAATCAGCCCCGAGCGGCAGCAGATCATCGGAGTCCGGCTGGAGCGAGTGGAGATGTCCTCCGCGTCGCACACTCTGCGACTCCTCGGCCGCGTCGCCGCCGACGAGAACCGCATTCACCGGATCATCGCCGGCGACGCGGGCTGGGTCTGGCATGTTCATGGCGGAGCCACGGGCAGCGTGGTCGACAGGGACCAGCTCATCGCCACCATCTACAATTATCAGTTCCTCACCCGGCAACAGCAGTTCCTCTACGCCCTGGGCTTCGAGGAGCGCAGGCGCAAGCCACCCACTCCGCCCCCACCCGCCTCGACGGAAGAGGCTCCCACCCCGGGCGGGCATCGGCCGTCCTGGGAGCAGCCCAGAACGGATGAGACGAGGGTTCCGGAGGGTACCTTCTCCATGGTGCCGACCACACCCGGCGGCGGGATGAATCCGGCGGGCACCGCCGTCTACACCATCCGGGATCAGCTCGAGGTGGCCCGGCTGGAGCTTCTGAGCTTGGGGGTCGGGGAATACCAGATCCAGGAAATCGAACGTTCCCGCCAGCTGGCCACGAACCTCGAGATCCGGTCCCCGGTCCGTGGCATCGTTCTGTCCAGGGACATCTCCCCGGGGCAGCGGTTCGACAAAGGCGTCTCCCTCTTCGAGATCGCTGATCTCAGCCGTGTCTGGGTGCTGGCGGACGTCTTCGAAAGCGAGGCGTCCCACGTCGCTCCCGGCCACAAGGCCATCATCCACCTCCCCCGTCAGGGGCGGCGTTTCGACGCCCTTGTCGCCGACGCGCCGCCGGTTTTCGACCCGACTTCCCGATCCTTCAAGGTTCGCCTGGAAGTAGATAACCCAGACTTGGCTCTGAGACCCAACATGTTCGTGGACGTGGAGCTTCAGCTGCAGTTCGACCCCGCCGTGACCGTTCCGGTCGACGCTCTCCTGGACACGGGCCAGACCCGGACGGTTTTCGTGGAAGCGGGCAGTGGCTATTTCGAGCCGAGGACGGTGGAGACCGGGCGCCGGTTGGGCGGCCAGGTGGAGATCGTGCGTGGCGTCATGCCGGGCGAGCGAATCGTCGTCTCGTCGAATTTCCTGGTGGATTCGGAGAGCCGCATGAAGCGGGCCGCAGCGGGTCTGCACGAAGCACCCGCCCGGGACCCCGTGTGCGGCATGCCCGTCAATCCCGGCCACGCCAGCCCGGCCGGGCTCGTGACCGAGCACGGGGGAAAGACCCATTTCTTCTGCGCTCCCCAGTGCAAGCAAGCATTCGATGCCCAGGCCCAGGCTTTGGCCAGGCACGACGGGGCTGAGCATTCCATGGCCCGGGACACCATCGGGGACGGAAAAAACGAGGGGGGCGTCAGTGACGGAGCCCCTGAGCCCGTTCCGGGCGCCAACGGCGAAGGGGCAAGCCCGGACCTAGCCCGCTGCGGCCCAGCCACCGACGCCAAGCACCGGCCCTGATGGGCTGGGGCATCGAGCCGGGCCCGACGGCCCCGGCTCGACGGGGGAGGGCCTGGCTCAGCCGGTCTGGATCTTCCGGAAGTCCGCCACCCGGGTGAAGAGATCGTGGATGCGGGTGAGGAGGGCCAGCCGGTTGCGTCGCACGGCCTCGTTTTTGTCCATGACCAGGACCGAGTCGAAGAATGCATCGATGAAGCTCTTGAGCCGGGCCATGGCTTCCAGCGCTCCGTCATGGTCCCGGCTGGCCACGAGCCGGGCCACCACATCCTCGGTGTCGCGGACGGCCATGAAGAGAGCCTGTTCGGCCGCCCCGGCAAACAGGTCGGTCTGGACCGGCGCGGTTTCGGGCTCCTTGATGATGTTGACCACCCGCTTGAACGCCACGGCAAGGCTCTCGAAATCGGGGCGGGCCTTGAATGCCGCCACCGCCCGGGTCCGGGCCACCGCTCCCACCAGATCGTCGATGCCGACGCCCAGCGCGGCATCCACCACATCGCCACTGTACCCGTACTGGCTCACCAGATAATGATGCAGCCGTCCATGGAAAAAATCCAGAACACCGCGCCTCACGGCATCCCGGGGCTCCGTCATCCTGGAGGTCTGAAGGGGCAGAGCCTGATCGATGAAGTCGGTGAGGGACAGCTGGAAGGGCTTCTCGAGGATGATTCGGATGATGCCGAGGGTCTGGCGCCTCAAGGCGAACGGATCCGCGGCTCCCGTCGGGATCAGCCCCACGCCGAAGCACCCGACGATGGTGTCCATTTTGTCCGCCATGCCGAGGAGCGCCCCTTCCACCCTCTCGGGAATGGGTCCGCCCGACCGGTTGGGCAGGTAGTGCTCGTAGATGGCCTCGCAGACTGCGTCGGGCTCTCCCTCGAGTCGGGCGTATGCTCGCCCCATGGCACCCTGTAGCTCGGGGAACTCGCCCACCATGCCCGTGACCAGATCAGCCTTGCAAAGGTAAGCCGCCCTCAGCAGCCCATCCATGGCGCCCGGCGCCAGCCGCTCTCCGAGCCAGCGGGCCAGTGCCGTGAACCGCTCAACCTTCTCCCAGCTGGTCCCAAGCTTCGAGTGGAAGACCACGCCCTTGAGCTGCCCGGCCCGGTCGTCGAGCTTCAGCTTCTGGTCTTCCTCGAAGTAAAAGCGCGCATCTTCCAGGCGGGCGCGAACCACCCGCGCGTTGCCGGCGGCCACCAGAGCGAAGTCCCGCGGCGTCGTGTTGGCCACCGTCACGAAATAACGCATCAGCGCCCCATGCCCGTCAATGATGGCAAAATAGCGCTGGTGCTTCTTGATGACCGTGATGAGCAGCTCCGGAGGCAGCTTCAGGAACTTCTCCTCGAATTCACCTACCAGGGGCTGCGGAAACTCGACCAGCTGGGTCACCTCGTCGAGAAGATCTTCATCCTCCAGGATGCGTCCCCCCACACTGGCGGCGGCCTTCTGAATGCCTTCCCGGATCAGGGCTTTTCGCTCTGAAATGTCCGCGATGACGTGATGCTTCCTGAGATTGTCGAGGTGGGACGCATGGTCCTCGACGGGGATCCATTGGGGGCTCATGAGCCGATGGCCGAAGGACCGGCTTCCACACCGGACGTCTCCGTACTCGAAATCCAGGGGGCCGCCATCCAGGAGCGCCGCAACATAGTTGATGGGACGGGTGAAGGTCACCGGAAGATTCCCCCATCGCATGGATTTGGGAAAGGGGATGTGGGCGATGAAGTCGGGGAGCGTCTTCTGAAGCAGCTCGCGGGTGGCCACACCGGCCTCCTCGCGCACGATGCAGAGGTATTCACCCTTGGGAGTCTCCTTGATCCGGATGTCCTCCACCCCCACCCCCTGCCCCCGTGCAAAACCCTCGGCGGCCTTGGTGGGCTTGCCGTCGGCGTCGTAGGCCACCTGCCTGGGGGGGCCGATGATCTCCGTCGTGCACGCTTCCTGCCGCAGGGCCACATCCGGTACATGGAGAATCAGGCGCCGGGGAGTGCCCGTCGTGACAGGCTCGCCATGCCGAATGCGGTTTTCGTCGAGAAATCGCACCATCTGCGCGGACATGACCTCCAGCGCGGGGAGGATATAGCCGGCGGGAATCTCTTCGCTTCCGATCTCCAGATAAAACGCTGCTCCCACGTTAACCTCCATCGTCGAGCTTACATTGGACACATCTCAAACCCGGTCCATCTGAAAGCCGCGGCTTTCAAGGAAAATATCATCCCAAGCGGGGGATTTCGCTCCGTCTGTCTACCCATCCCCGGCCCGTCCCTCACCCTGTCTCCGGGCTCTCCGCATCTTCCCAGCCGTGGCTTCAGACCATCTTCTTCAGAAGAGGATGTCCCATGGCCTCCCTCTGAGCCACGTACGCGTGGGCTACCAGACGGGCCAGGTTTCGAACCCGGGCGATATAGTTCGTGCGCTCGGTCACGCTGATGGCGCCTCGAGCGTCCAGCAGATTGAAGGCGTGGGAGCACTTGAGGCAGTAGTCGTAGCTGGGAAGCACCAGTCCCCGCTCGTTCATGCGAAGGGATTCCGCTTCATACATGTTGAAGAGCTGAAGGAGCATATCGACGCTGGCTTCCTCGAAATTGTAATGCGACCACTCGACCTCGCCCTGGTGGTGCACATCGCCGTAAGTCACATCTCCACTCCAGATCAGGTCATAAACGTTGTTCACCCCCTGGAGGTACATGGCAATGCGCTCGAGCCCATAAGTCAGCTCGACACTCACCGGGCTCAGGGCGATGCCACCCACCTGCTGGAAGTAGGTGAACTGGGTGATCTCCATGCCGTCGAGCCACACCTCCCATCCCAGGCCCGAAGCACCCAGGGTCGGAGATTCCCAGTCGTCCTCGACAAACCGGATGTCGTGGTCGAGGGGGTCGATGCCGAAGCTCTTCAGGCTTTCCAGGTAGAGCCCCTGGGAGTCCGGCGGCGACGGCTTGATGATGACCTGGTACTGGTAGTAATGCTGCAGTCGATTGGGATTCTCGCCGTAACGGCCGTCGGTGGGCCGGCGCGACGGCTCGACATAGGCCACCTTGTAGGGCTCGGGCCCCAGAACACGCAGGAAGGTTGCGGGATTGAAGGTACCGGCCCCGACTTCCAGGTCATAGGGTTGCTGGAGAACACATCCCCGGTCGGACCAAAACTTGTCCAGTGCAAGGATCAATTCCTGAAAAGTCATTCTGGGCTCCTTCAAAACATTTCATCGTCTCACAACCGTGAAAACCGCGAAATCGAGCCAAAGTGTCGCGTGGGAGCGGATAGAGCGGAAAAACCAAGCGCTTTTCTCCTGGATTGGCTGGTAAAATCGGTCTATAGACGTGGATTCTTGGCGTTGTCAAGGGCAAAACGCGGCGTGGCCGCAATCCTTCAAGAGAGGAAGCATATCATGCTGGAAGCAATGGAGCAGGTGGCTCATTCCGCCATTCTGGAAGCCGGCAAGCTCATCCGCGAGCGCATCGGCCGCATCGGCGGCAACGCCGTGTTTTCCAAGGGGCCGTCGGACTTCGTGACGGAAGTGGATCGGGCTAGCGAGGCACTCATCATCGAGGCCATCCAGGGTCGGTATCCCCATCACCACATTCTGGCGGAGGAATCCGCCCATGGATCCCTGGGAGAGGGGATCACCTGGGTCATCGACCCCCTGGACGGGACCACGAACTTCATTCACGGATTCCCCTTCGTGGCCGTCTCCATAGGAGCGTGCGAGGACGGCATTCCGGTGCTGGGGCTGGTCCTGGACCCCCTCCGCGAGGAGCTTTTCACGGCGCGGCGGGGCGGCGGAGCCTGGCTCAACGGACACCCCATCCGAGCCCGGCAGCACATCCAGCTCAAGGACGCCCTGGTGGCGACAGGGTTTCCCTTTCGGTCCAAATGGCTCATCGACCCCTATCTGGCGAGCTTCAAAGGCATCTTCGAGCAGGTGAGCGGGATCAGGCGCGCTGGAGCCGCCGCCCTCGATCTGGCCTACACCGCGGCAGGGCGAGTGGACGGATTCTGGGAGCCAGGGCTGGCTCCATGGGACATGGCGGCGGGAGCCGTTCTGGTCACGGAAGCGGGCGGCCAGGTCTGTGAATTCCGGGGAGGGCAGGATTACCTCGCGACCGGCCACATCATCGCCGGAAGCCCGTCCATAGTGCCGTTCCTCCTCGACCAGGTTCAAGCTCACCTGGTCCCCGCCACATCAGGGGACGTTGTTGACTGATTGGACTTACTCACCTCCCCGTCCTGGGAGTAGCCATTGGAAGGCATTCCCAGGGCTTGGATCAGCACCTCCTGCTAAAGGAACAGCGCCAGTCGCGACAAATCAACGACTCGACCGCCGTGAATGACGGGAAGGTTCATACCGTGCGGGCACGGGTCGCCATCACTTTGTCCAGTTTGTCAACAACGTCCCCCTAATCAGCTGATGGGGTCGGGAGGGGTGACGCTCATGGCCATGAGCTTCTTGCTGGTCTCGAAAATCACCTCCATCTTCCTCGTGGAGATGACTTTGCTCACCACACCCAGCCCGAACTGGGGATGTGCGATGAGTCCACCCTCCTTGTAGTTCTCGGTGATGAGGTAGGTGGGAACCCCCTCGCGGCTGGCCTCCATGAGCAGCTGGCGCCAGTCCTCATCCGTTTTCGGACGGGAGACTCCCTTGTAGAGCACCGAAGGGAGAATCTCATCCTCTTCCCCCTCTTCCATGAGGAGGTCTTCATCCCCGGCGAAGTCCAGCTCGTCGCCCTGGTCGAATCCCAGGTCGCCTTCGTCGTCGTAATCCTGTATCAACTGATCGTCTTCAAGGTTCTTGGCCATTCCATATCTCCATTCCGCATTTTATGCTTTATCTCAGACTTGGCACCGTGTATTAGAACTGCGCTCAAAGGTCAAGTATTTTAAAGATTTGGACCAGGCGGACCCGGTGCCGCGGCCGCCCCATTCCCGAGGATCACAGCCCGACGTGCCGCAGCTTCTGGCCAACACCATCATTCCCGTATTCAGCATCATCCTTCTGGGCTACATCTTCAAGCGCAAGGGGCTCATCCTGCCACCCTACTCCCGGACGGCCAACCAGATCGTCTTCTACGTCGCCATGCCGGCCATGCTTTTCAACGCCCTCGCCAAGGCTCCGTTCCGAGAGTTCTTTCACCTGGGCGCCGGCCTATGCCTGCTCACCACCCTGGGGCTCGTGGGGGGGATGGCGCTCCTCGTCGCCATCCTCTTCCATGTTGATCGATCCAGCCGAGGCACCTTCATCCAGACCAGCTTCCATGGCAACCTGGGCTACATGGCCTACGCCATCGCCTTTTACGCCCTCGGCACCTCCGATTTTGCGCGAACCGCCATTCTGAGCAGCTTCCTCATCATCGGGCAGAACATGCTGGGGATTCTTTCGCTCAGCGCTTTCCGGGCGCGATCTCCGGGTGCCAGACCGTCACTCATGGAGATCGCCCGCGGCACCCTTCAGAACCCGGTCATCGTGGCGGTCACCGCCGGGTCCATCGTTTCCGCCCTCGCCATACCCGTGCCCTCGACGATCAAGCAGGGCCTGGACATCCTGGCCGGCATGGCGCTCCCCACCGCGCTGCTTCTCATCGGAGCGAGCCTCTCGTTCAAGTCCCTCCACACCATGGCCAGGGAGCTGGCGGGAATCGGAATTCTCAAGCTGGCGTGCATGCCGCTGATCGGCTATCTCCTCATGAAGTGGGCCTCGGTGCCGGATTCCCTCATCCTCCCCGGAGCCATCCTGCTGGCTTCCCCGCCCGCCACCGTCACCTACGTCATGGCGGCTGAGCTGGGGGGTGACACGGAGCTGGCCGCGTCGAGCATCTCGGTGCTGACCCTCCTTTCGGCCTGCTCCTACAGCCTGATTCTATGGCTTCTTCTCTAATCGAGCCAGACCAGGAGGCAGCTCACCAGAACCACTCCGAAGAGTGCCAGGGGATAGAGGCTGGCGCGGTTGAACAAGGCCGAGGCGGCGGCTGCATCGCGATGCAGCTGGAGCCTCCTCAGGGGGTGGAGGAGGACGAGCCCCCCGACTCCGACGGCTCCCAGCAGGTAGACGGGGCTCAGACGGGCAGGGGTGACCCAGTAAAGGAGCAGGCTCAGCAGCAATGCCGCCACAAGGGCCCCTTCGATGATGCTGAGGGACAGGTTCACTCCGAACCGAACGGGGATCGTATCGGTCTGGAGCTCCTGGTCTTCCTCGAGGTCGGACCAGTCGTTGGGGATGTTCTGGCCTCCGATCTCCCACGCAAAGAGCCACAGGAAGAAAACCAGCACAAAAAGCGGAGAAGGCGACGGCGCCACCGCATAGATGGCTGCAAGCCCCCCCGCCGTCTTCACGACCCCGCTCACCACGGCCCGCAGATAACTCACCCTCAGCATGAGGCAGTAGACCGCCTCGGCCACGCAGCCCGCAATGAAAATGAGGGCGCACACGGGATTGAGCAGGTAGGCACCGAGCAAGGCCACGGCCCCCCAGGAAACGGTCCAGGCCACGCCGTCCCTCAGCCTCAGGAGCCCCTGGGCCATGGGATGCCGCGCACAGACAGCATCCAGATCCCCTGCCGCGTCCGGCAGCCCGCATTGCTGGACCTTCTCCCGATCCACCCGGTAATCCACCACGTCGTTCAGGGCATACACCGCCGTATAACCCGCGAAGGCCGTCAGGATTCCGAGGAGGACCACGGGCATCGGCGGCACGGTCCCGAGGTAAAGCAGAGCACCCAGAGCGGGCGTGGCCATGTCGAGGACACCATGGGGAGTCCTGGAAAGGGCCATGAACAGCTTGAGACGGGAAGCTCCGGGATCGCCGATAACGCTGGTGGTGCTCAACTCAAACCTCCCTGAAAACAACTGTCACTGGCTCCCCGCTTCCGGCTCCCCGTTTCCGGTCATGGAGTCCGCGAAGGGATCCTCAGCGCTCGATGCCACGGGCAAACAGCCGGTCCAGCTCATCCTCGGTGAGGATTCTGCCCTCCAGCACAACCTGCCGAACGGTCTTCCCCGTTCGATGCGCCTCCCCCGCCAGCTCCGCCGCCTTGTCGTATCCCAGGGCGGGTACCAGGTAGGTGACCAGGGCCAGGCTCCTTTCGACATTGGAAGCGCACTTCTCACGGTCGGCCACGATGCCGGCCACGCACTTCTCGCCGAAAAGCCATACGACATGGGTCAGAAGCGATATGGACTCGAGCAGGTTGCGGGCGATGAGCGGCAGCATGGTATTGAGCTCGAGCATACCTCCCTGCCCCCCCAGCGTGACGGCGGTGTCGTTCCCGATGACCTGGGCGGCGACCTGCATCACCACTTCGGGTATCACGGGGTTGACCTTCCCGGGCATGATGGATGACCCCGGCTGAAGGGAGGGAAGCACAATCTCTCCGATGCCGCACCGGGGACCCGAGGCCAGCCAGCGGATATCGTTGGCCATCTTGGCGAGACTCACGGCCACGGTCTTGAGGGCGCCGCTGGCTTCGACAGCTCCGTCCTGGGCGGCCTGGGCCTCGAAGTGGTTCTCGGCCTCCCGCAGCGGATATCCGACCTCCCCGGAAAGCAGCTCGATGACCCGCCGGGCAAAGTCCTCATGGGTGTTCACGCCGTTTCCGACGGCGGTGCCGCCCAGGGCAAGCTCCGAAAGACTCTCCAGGACCCGTTCCAGTCTCTGAGCACTCAGCTCCGCCTGCCGGGCATAGCCTCCAAACTCCTGGCCGAGCCGAATGGGAACCGCATCCTGGAGGTGAGTCCTCCCAATCTTGAGAACATCCCCCAGCTCGCGGGCCTTCTCCTCGAGCCTGGAGCCCAGGGACGCCAGCGCCGGAATCAGATGATCCCGGATCTGGGCCACGGCGGCCAGGTGAATCACCGTGGGGATCACATCATTGCTCGACTGCCCCAGGTTCACGTGATCGTTGGGGTGCACCGGCGATTTACCCCCCCGCCGACCGGTGAGGATCTCGTTGGCCCGGCCGGCGATGACCTCGTTGGCATTCATGTTCGTGGAGGTACCCGACCCCGTCTGGAAAACATCCACCACGAACTGGTCGTCCAGAAGCCCCTCGGCCACCTCTCGGGCCGCCGAGGCGATGGCACCGGCGCGCTCGCCATCCAGAAGCCCCAATTCCCGGTTCACAACGGCGGCACACGCCTTGACAAGACCGAGGCTGCCGATGAAAGCCCGGGGGAGCCGCTGGCCGCTCACGGGAAAGTTCTCGACGGCGCGCTGGGTCTGAGCCCCATAATAGGCCTCCTCGGGAACCCAAACCTCTCCCATTCCGTCCTGCTCGCGTCGCACCTTCATGAAGACCTCCCGCACCCGGCCGGCGCTCACAAATCCTCTCGCCCGCCATCCCCAAGCCCTGTCAGTTCTCGTCCAAGACCTTCGCGATCTCACGCTTCATGAGATTGATGGATTTGGTCACCGGAATTCCCTTGGGACACACCCTGGTGCACTCGAAGTAATTCTTGCACGACGGGGCCGCATTGGGATGGGCCACCGCCTGGAGCCGCTCGTCGTGCCGCTCGTCCCTGGAGTCGAAGAGGTAGCGGTAGGCCCAGACCAGGGCCGCCGGTCCCACGTACTCCGGGTTTTCGTCCATGGCGGGACATGCGCCGTTGCAGCTGCCGCAAAGGATGCACCGGATGACTTCCTCGACTTTTTTTCGATCGACCGGGTCCTGAAGCCTCTCCTTGTCGGGCGCGGGCAACGACGCCAGGAGATAGGGCCGCATGGCCTTGATGCGGTCCAGAAACTCGTCCATGTCCACCATGAGATCTTTCAGGATCCGGAAGTGAGGCAGGGGCTCCAGCACGATCTCCGACCCGTGGTAGTCCTTCACCAGCTTCTGGCAGGCCAGACCGCAAACCCCGTTGATCCTCATGCCGTCAGACCCGCACACGCCGTGGGCACACGACATGCGGTACGCCAGGGACCCGTCCTGCTCCCACTTGATGCGGTTCAAACAATCCAGGATTCGCTCCTGAGGCTCCGTCGCCACCAGGTACTCGCGGTAATACGGCTCCCGGTCCGTATCCGGGTCAAACCGGAAGATCTTGAAATGCATGTCCATGTCAGTAAGCCCTCGGTTTGGGTTGAAATCGCGTGATGGTGACGGGCTTGTGGAAGATCCGGTATCCCTTGTCCTGCTTCTGGATCAGGGTGTGCTTGAGCCAGCTCTCGTCGTCCCGCGCCGGAAAATCCTCCCGCGAGTGGGCTCCCCGGCTCTCTTTCCTGGCCAGGGCCGATGCCACGATGGCCTCGCCCAGCCCCAGGAGATGCTCAAGCTCGATGGCTTCGAGGAGCTCCGTGTTGAAGCGCTCCCCCTGGCTCTCCACATTCACCCGCCCAAAGGCGTCCTGGAGGGCCGCGATGTCGGACAAGGCACCGGCCAGGGTCTCTTCGTGGCGGAACACCGAGCAGTGTGCCGTCATGATCTCCTGAAGCTCCCGCCTCAAATGCGCCACCTTCTCTCCGCCTCGCCCCCCCTTGAGCCGCGCGATGCGCTCCCGAACGGGCTCCTCGGGGCTTTTGGGCATCACGGGCCAGGGGATGGTCCCGAGGTCCGCCACCATTTTCAAACCGGCCCGCCGGCCGAACACCACCAGGTCCAGGAGCGAGTTGCAGCCCAGCCGGTTGGCGCCGTGGAGGGAGATGCAGGAGCACTCGCCCGCGGCATAGAGCCCCCGGACGACCCGATGGTCCGCATCCAGCACCTCACCGTCAACGCTCACCGGAATGCCGCCCATCATGTAATGGCAGGTGGGCTGGACCGGGACCAGGTCCTTGGCCGTGTCAAGCCCGAGGTAGATCTTCACGAAGGAGCTGATGTCCGAAAGCTTCTCGGCCAACCGTTTTTCGCCGAGATGGGTGAGGTCGAGATGGACGTAATCCCTGCCCCCGATGCCCCTTCCTTCGTGGATCTCCACGTGGATGGCCCGGGAGATCATGTCCCGGGGCCCCAGGTCCTTGATGGTGGGGGCATAGCGCTCCATGAAGCGCTCTCCCAGGTCATTCCTGAGGATGCCGCCCTCCCCCCGTGCCGCCTCGCTGATGAGCACTCCCAGCCCGTAAATGCCCGTGGGGTGGAACTGCACGAACTCCATGTCCTCCAGGGGAATGCCGGCGCGGTAGGCCAGATAGACTCCGTCCCCCGTGCTGGCGAAGGCGTTGGAGGTGGTCTTGTACACCTTGCCGAACCCGCCCGTGGCCAGCAGCACGGCCCGGGCCTGGATGAAGTGGATCTCCCCCGTGGCCAGCTCGTAAACCGTGACTCCAGCCACCTGTCCGTCCCGGATCACCAGGTCCAGCATGTGAAGCTCGGGGTACGTCCGGATTCCCTTCTTGACGGCCTGGAAGTACAGGGTGTCCATCATGACGCGTCCGCTGCGATCGGCGGCATAACAGGCCCGCTTCACGGGGGCGGCCCCAAAGTCACGCGTGTGCCCGCCGAAGGCCCGCTGGGCGATGCGCCCGTCCTCGGTGCGGTTGAAAGGCACCCCCATGTGCTCCAGCTCATAAATGGCCCGGGGGGCATCCAGCGCCAGGATTTCGGCCACGTTCTGGTCCGTCAGGTAATCCCCGCCCTTGACGGTATCGAACATGTGCCATTCCCAGGAATCGGGCTCCTCGTTGCCAAGGGCAGCCGCAATGCCGCCCTGTGCGGCGCCGGAATGAGACCTCGTCGGATAGACCTTGCTCAACAGCCCCACATCGGCGCTCCCCGCCACCTCCAGGGCGGCCCGAAGGCCAGCCAGCCCCGCTCCGACGATCAAAACATCGTGCTTCAGAATCATGCCTCCTCGCTTCCTCCTGAAAGGCTCGTCATCGAAAGCTGGATCAACGGGCCTCGATGGGCTGAAATTCGCATCCGATGGGTCCACAGTAATCGCCGACATATTCGGCTTCGGGCCGATACAGAGCCGGCCTGTCCTGGGCCTCGGCAAACTTTTCCTCGATGATGTGAGCACACCACCCCGAGACCCTGGAGATGGCGAAAATCGGGGTCATGAGATCCACGGGGATGCCCATCATGTGATAGACGGAGCCGCTGTAGAAATCCACATTGGCCTTGATGTCGGCCTTGCCCTTGGCCTCCAGCACCCGCAGCGCCGCCGACTCGATCTGGGTCAGCCAGCGATGCCAGTGCTCCTGCCCCAGCTTCCGGCCCATGCGCTCCGACATCCGGCTGAGGATGATGGAGCGGGGATCCACGGTCTTGTAGACGGCGTGCCCCATTCCCATGATCTTCTGGCCGCGCGCCAACCGCTCCCTCACCCACTCCGAAACATCCTTCCCCGCCCTGAGGATCGGCTCCACCTCGAAAAGCATCTTCATCACCCGGGCGTTGGCCCCGCCGTGGAGGCTACCCGAAAGGGCGCCCACCCCCGCGGAAACCCCCGCGTACATGTGAGCCTTGGTCGAGACCACCTCGCGGCACGCGAAGGTGGAAGCATTGAATGTGTGGTCGGCATGGAGCACCAGGCAGACGTCCAGGTCCCGGGCCGTTTCCGGGTCCGGCTTTTCTCCGTGCAGCTGCCAGAGGAAATTGGCCGCATGGGACAGGCCGTCGTCCGAGGGCAGGGGATCCTTCCCGCTCCTCACCCGATGCCAGGCCGCCACCAAAACCGGAAGCCGCGCGATGAGCCGCATGGCCATGCGGACATTGGCATCCCGGGAGTCGTCGTGGAGGTCCGGGTCCATCATGCCCAGGACGGGGACCGCCGCTTGAATCACGTCCATGGGGTCCGCGCTCCTGGGCCATTTCTCGAAGCTCTCCAGGATGAAATCCGGCACCTGCCGGTATCCACGGACCTCGCCCTCGAAGACCTCCAGCTGCTCCCGGTTGGGGAGCACCCCGTGGAGCAGCAGATGGGCGGTCTCCATGAACGACGACTGCGCGGCGAGCTGCTCGATGCGATACCCCCGGTAGATGAGGATGCCCTTCTCACCGTCGATGAAGCTGATTTTGGTATCCGCGACGGCAATACCCCTGAGCCCGGTGTTCTTCACTCGCCCGGTCTTCTCCATGCGAACCTCCGTATGCATAGCCATGATGGCGCAAAGAGCCCCTGCCGATGTTCAGCGGATGACCACGACCCTACATCTGGCCGGAGCTCCCCTCTCTCACCAGATTGAGGGCCCCCCCCGCGACCAGATACCGCCGCTGCCGGTCCGACACCTCGATGCGGGTCATGACCCGACGCCCGTCGACCTCCAGGGGGATCTCCACATCCCCCTGAGCCAACCGCTTGCGGATGCCCTGGAGTATCATCCTCATCCCCTTCCGGATCCACTCGTAATCGGAAGGATCCCGGAGGGCCAGCGGCAGGATCCCGAAATTGCAGAGATTCGCCTGGTGGATACGGGCGAAGCTTTTGGCCAGCTTGACCCTCACCCCCAAATACCGGGGGGCCAGCGCCGCATGCTCACGGCTGGATCCCTGCCCGTAGTTCTCGCCGCCCACCACGGCGACGGCACCCGCCGCCCTGGCTTCCCGGTGAAAATCAGGATTCACCTGGGAATAGACGAACTCGCTGATGGCCTCGACATTGGACCGGAGGGGAAGCACCCTGGCACCCGCCGGCATGATGGTGTCCGTCGAGATGTTGTCCCCCACCTTGAGGATGATCACGACCTCGAGATCCTCGGGGAGGGGCTCCATCTCGGGAAGGGGGCGGATGTTGGGGCCCCGGACGACTTCCGTCGATCCCAGCTCCTCCGAGGGAGCCACAATGGCCGAAGCTTCCACCAAGTAGCGCTCGGGATCCTCGATGCGAGGGTAGGCCAGGTCGGACTCCAGGTCGCGCGGGTCGGTGATGACCCCCCTCAGGGCCGCTGCCGCCGCCGTTTCGGGAGAGCAGAGATACACCTGGTCGTCCTTGGTCCCGGACCGGCCCGGGAAGTTGCGGGGCATGGTCCGCAGGCTGACCTGTCCCGTTCCCGGGGCCTGCCCCATGCCGATGCAGCCGAGGCAGCCCGACTCGTGGATTCTCGCACCGGCCCTCAGGAGGGAAATGAGCCCCCCGTGGACAGTGACGTTCTCGATGACCTGACGGCTTCCCGGATTGATGTGAAAGGATACCTCGGGGTGGATGTGGCGACCCTCCACCATGGCCGCGGCCACCATGAGATCCCGGAAGGACGAGTTCACGCTGCTCCCGACAATGGCCTGGTGCACCTTGATCCCGGCCACCTCCCGCACCGGCACCACGTTCCCCGGCGAGGACGGCCTGGCGATGAGGGGCTCCAGCTTGGAAAGATCGATCTCGTCCTCTTCGTCGTAGGAGGCTCCCCCGTCGGCGGCGAGCTCCGCCCAGCAGTCTCCTCGGTTCTGGGCCTCCAGGTAGCGCTTCGTTCTCTCGTCCGATGGGAAAATGGACGACGTCGCCCCCAGCTCCGTCCCCATGTTCCCGATGGTCTCCCGGTCCGTGGCCGAGAGATGCCGGACGCCGGGGCCCCAGTACTCGACGATCTTCCCGAGGCAGCCCTTGACCCCGTAACGCCGGAGCATCTCGAGTATCACGTCCTTGGCGCTGACCCAGTCGGGAAGCTTCCCATCCAGCCGGACCCCCAGGACCCTGGGGCACGGCAGGTGATAGGGATAACCCGCCATGGCCAGGGCCACATCCAGTCCTCCCGCGCCGATGCCCAGCATGGAGACCCCCGTGGAGCCCGGGGTGTGACTGTCGGCACCCAGAAGGGTCTTCCCGGGGATGCCGAACCGCTCCATGTGCACCTGGTGCGAAACGCCGTTGCCCGCGGGACTGAAGTGCAGCCCGTAGCGGGCGCAGGCCGTCTGGAGGTAGCGGTGATCGTCGGCGTTCTTATTGTCGGTCTGAAGGATGTTGTGGTCCACGTACTGGACGGCCAGCTCCGAGCGCACCCGATGGATCCCCAGGGCCTCCAGCTCCAGCATGGCCATGGTCCCGGTCGCATCCTGGAGCAGGACGTGATCGATGCGGATGGCGATCTCCCGCCCCGGAGTCAGGCTTCCCTCCACCAGGTGGGCTTCCAGGATCTTATGGGTGAGATTCCTTGCCAAGGCTCACTCCTCGAAGCGTTGGATGGCCTGATGCTCGACGGAGAGCCCCCCGGAAGCGGCAACCAGCTCGGAAGCCCCGCGCCGAAGGGGCTCCTGGCGGGACGGTGTCCCCCAAGGGAGCGACAATCCCCGTAAAGAGCCTGGGCTGGAGAATCGAGAGTCGTCCGGGAAGTCTCTCCACGATGGGCTACTTCTCAAAAAATTACGCTAAGCCGCTGCCCCATAAAAGTCAATAACGGCCCAGGCGCGATCCAGGGGACGCCCTCGCTTCCTGCCTGGACGAGCAGGGCCGAGCCTGGCCATCGTCACCCTCCTCGTAGCCCGGATGTCCCATCAGCCCTGCAAACGCGCAAAACTGAGAGCACTGGATCGGCTGCGCCCAGGCCGGGCACTCACGCCCGCTGCAACGCATCCACCGGCATGGCGGAGGGAGACAGAAAAGGTGCGACTTCGGATGGGACGGGAAGGGGATGAGAAACGAAAGGGGAGAGACGACAGCCTCTCCCCTTCTTGCAAGGCAGTTACTTCACCTTGTCGCTGAGGCTTTTACCCGGCTTGAATTTCACGACCCTCGATGCCGGTATGGTGATCTTCTCACCCGTCCTGGGATTGCGGCCCTCACGCTCGGTCCGGGCTCCGACGCTGAAGGTCCCGAAGCCCACCAGCGTCACCTTCTCTCCCGCGCTGAGGGCATCGGTCACCGCCCCCACAAACCCGTCAACGGCCTTCTCGGCCTGAGCTTTGGTGATGCCGCCATCTCCAGCAATCTTTGATACGAGATCCGCCTTGGTCATACTCTCTCCTCCTCATGATTGGTTCGAACAAATCCCCCAGAAAAGCAATCGAGCCGGTTTCTCTCTCCTGCCTTTTCCCCTCCTTTCCGTTCCTATTTCAGCCCCTCTCAGGAACACATTGGACCTGGGTCCCGTTTGAAATATACAAACCGCGCAATCGGACTTGGATATGAGGATGAACCGAATGGTCGAGCTCTTCCCTTGAATCAGGAGATCCTCCGACCAGGATCGGATACTTGGCTCGGAAGCCTGGATCAGAAACATCGGTGCAGTGCGGTTGAGAATGAGCCTAAATCAAGGCCAGAGCTTCCATTCAACTGATTTCAGAAGTCAGCCATCTTGTCAACATATTATAGTGGTGATGGGGCAAAAACAACGATTTTTCTTGCATATTACGGAAGGGATACGCTCACGCCGCAGGATTCGCTCCAAGGCTGCCGCAAGAGCAGGTCCTGCACCCGTAAGTATACGTATACAATGCGGAATATTTATCCGAAAACGTCATCCGATACGCTGAACCCGGTAGATGCCCCGCTCGCGGCGCAGGGAAGTCAGCACCCGATGCAGATGCTCCGTGTCCTTGACCTCGATGCGCAGGCGGCATGCGTGGATCTCATCCTTGGGCGCGGAATCCATGTGCAGGTCCACGACGTTCACGTCGAGCTGCCCGAGAACGCCGTTCAGATTGGCAAGGACGCCGCGGTCACCCGCATAGACCACCTGGATGTCCACGGTGTAGAGCTGCCCATCGCCCGTGTCCCACTGGACATCGATCTTGCGCTCCGTGTCGCCGCGGCCCAGGTTGGAGCAGGACTGCCGATGGACGGTGATGCCTTTTCCCCGGGTGATGTAGCCCACGATGGGCTCGCCGGGGACGGGATGGCAGCAGCGCGCCATCCGCACCAGCAGGTCCGAGGCACCCAGGACGGCGACCCCCTCCCCCCTGGAGCGGCTCCTGCTCTTCTCCACCGTGATGGATTCCTCGCGGGGAGCCTCGCCCTCGCCCGAGGCGAGGGGAAGGCGGCCGATCACCTGGATGGGTGAAACCTTTTTGTAGCCAATGCTGGCCAGAAGATCGTCTATGCTCTTGACGGCGAAGCTTCGGGCCACCTCCAGGAGCTCGGGGGAATTGACATAATGGTTGAAATGGAGCCCCCTCTTCCGAAACTCCCGCTCGCAGATCTCACGGCCCTCCGCCACGCACCTTTCCCGCTCCTCATTCTTGAACCAGTGCCGGATGCGGCTCAGGGCCTTGGGAGACTTGACGAGCTTGAGCCAGTCCTTGCTGGGTCGATGCTGGCTAGAGGTCAGGATTTCCACCGCATCCCCATTCGCCAGCTCGTGCCTCAACGGGACGAGCTTACCGTTCACCCGGGCGCCCACGCACCGATGCCCCACCTCGGTGTGCACCTCGTAAGCGAAATCCACGGGAATCGCACCGCGCGGCAGGGCCTTCACTTCGCCCTGGGGCGTGAACACGTAGATCTCGTCGGGGTACAGCTCCATCTTCATGTTGTCGAAAATGGCCTTGGGATCCCGCCACTCCCTGTTCCACTCCAGAAGCTCCCGCAGCCACGAGAAGCGCTGTGTCTCCTCCTCGGCCCCGCGGGCGGGGGGACGCCCCTCCTTGTAGAGCCAGTGAGCGGCAATGCCTTCCCGTGCAATACGGTTCATCTCCTCGGTTCGGATCTGAACCTCCACTTTTTCCCCGCGGGGCCCGAGGACCGTCGTGTGCAGGGACTGGTACATGTTGGCCTTGGGCCTGGCAATGTAGTCCTTATAGCGGCCCGGCAAGGGCTCCCAGAGGGAATGCACCATGCCGAGGGCTTCATAACAGGCCTTGATGGAATCCACGATGATGCGGAAGGCCGTGAGATCGTACACCCGATTGAGGTCGATCTGCTGGCGCATCATTTTCAGATGGATGCCGTGGATGTGCTTGGGACGGCCTATGACGCGCCCCTGGATGTCCTGCTCCCCGAGGGCCGCCTCGAGGATCCCCTTCACTTCGTCGATGTAGATCCGGCGGTCCTTCTCGGTCTTGGCCAGGCCGTCCACGATCTCCGCGTAGGCCTTGGGCTCCAGGCACTCAAAGGCCAGATCCTCCAGCTCCTGCTTCATCCAGTCGATGCCGAGGCGCGCCGCCAGGGGCGCATAAATGTCGAGGGTCTCCTGACCCAGAACCTGGCGGGCCTGGATCCCGTGGCTGCGGTGCCACCGCATGTCATGAAGCCGGTCCGCCAGCTTGACCAGAACCACCCGGATATCGTGGGACATGGCCAGGACCATCTTACGCATGTACTCGGCCTGACGGTCCTTGCGATTGCTGAAATCGAGCTGAGCCAGCTTGGTGACGCCCTTGACGATGCCCGTGATGTCCTTCCCGAACAGGGCACCCAGCTCATCCTCCGTGGCATGGCGCTCCTCCAGGGCGTCGTGGATCAGCGCAGCCGCAAGGCTCCCTTCATCGAGGCGCATGCCGGCCAGGATGCCCGCGACACCCAGCGGGTGGTTGAGATAGGGCTCACCGCCCAGCCGGGTCTGTCCGCGGTGCATCTGGGCCGCAAAGACATAGGCCTTCTCGAGAAGGGTGATGTCGGCTCGCGGGTAATAGCTCAGAATCTGGTCAACGATCTCGAAAAACCTCACGTCCGCCGCCCCGCCCGGTGAGGAATCCGCTCACCCGTCATGCGCTCCACCTCGTCCATGAGGCGGTCGAGGAGCTCCGATTCCTTCAGCGTCTCGATGCGCTCGCCCTTCTTGAAAAGCAGCCCCTTCCCTCTTCCGCCCGCGATACCCACGTCCGCCTCCCGAGCTTCTCCGGGGCCGTTCACCACACAGCCCATGATGGCGACCTTGAGGGGAGTGCGAATGGGTCTCAGGAGCCTCTCAGCCTCCTCCACCAGGGGGATGAAGTCCAGCTCCGTCCGGCCGCAGGTCGGGCAGCTCACCATCTCCACCCCCCGGAATCGCAGCCGGAGGGCCCTCAGAATCCCGTAGGCCACGGGGATCTCCTCTTCCGGCTGGCTGGTCAGGGACACGCGCATGGTGTCCCCGATGCCTTCAAACAGCAAAATGCCGATCCCCAGAGCCGACTTGATGGTACCGTCCCGAGGCGTCCCCGCCTCGGTGACCCCCAGGTGGAGCGGGTAGTCCGTCCGCTGGGCGAGGAGCCGGTAGGAGGCAATGGTGTGGAGCACGTCCGAGGACTTGAGGGAGACCTTGATCAGGTCGAAGTCATGATCTTCCAGGAGCCGGATGTGTCTCAGAGCGCTCTCCACCATGGCCTCGGGCGTTGGATGGCCATGGCGCTCCAGCAGGTCCTTCTCCAGGGACCCGCTGTTCACCCCGATGCGAATGGGCACTCGCCGCTGGCGAGCCTCCCGCGCCACCCTGGCGACCTGGTCCGGTCCTCCGATGTTGCCGGGGTTGAGTCGCAGCCCGTCCACTCCCGCACGGAGAGCCCCCAGGGCCAGCCGGTGGTCGAAATGGATATCCGCGATGAGGGGAATGCGGATGGACTTTTTGATGTGAGCCAGCTGGTCCACCGCCTCCCCGTCGGGAACGGCCACCCTCACCACCTCACACCCAACCTCCTCCAGACGGTGAATCTGGGCAATGGTTGCCTTGCCGTCGCGGGTATCGGTGTTGGTCATGGACTGAACCACCACCGGATTCCCGCCGCCTACTCTCACATCTCCCAACCGGATTTCCCGGGCTGTCCGGCGCGCCGATATCGATTCCAATAGATCCTCCCGGAGTTTCGTCGGTTCGTTGACGCCCGGCCGCGGCCGCACTCTCCTCGCGGACTATAACGGGGGA
Source organism: Syntrophobacteraceae bacterium (assembly GCA_025453975.1). GTDB lineage: Bacteria > Desulfobacterota > Syntrophobacteria > Syntrophobacterales > Syntrophobacteraceae > JALOOX01. The sequence continues at coordinate 36,779 of JALOPI010000001.1, read as the reverse complement.
CGGTGGGCAGCGAGCAACATCAGGCCAGGCAGGCATTGAGATCATTTTATAGGCCACCAGACGTTTTGCCAAGCGCACTCAAAATCCGGCTCGCACCCGAGGCCATGCCGCCCCTCGGCCGCGGCTCACCCGCAAGGTCGATGGCTCGGTGGTGGATCCTGCGTTAAAGGGAGCCCAGAAGATGATCCAGGAGTAAATGGGACAATCCGAGGAAGGCCAGGAAACCGCCCGTGTCCGTGGCCATGGTGACAAAGACGCTGGATCCGAGGGCAGGATCCAGCTTGAGCCTTCGCAGGGTGATGGGAACCATGGCCCCGAACAGACCGGCCAGGATGAGATTGGCTGTCATGGCCATCCAAAGTATGAGCGAAAGCCAGACATTGCCATACCAGAGGAAGGCAATACCCGCCATGATCAGTCCACAAATGAGCCCGCTGAAAAGCCCCACTCCGATCTGCTTGAGCAGGACCCGTGAATTCCCCTTGAACTTCATCTCCCCCAGGGCCAGTGCACGCACCACGACGGTCAGGGACTGAGTTCCCGCATTGCCACCCAGACCCGCCACGATGGGCATGAGCGAAGCCAGTACGACAAAGCGGGAGATGGTCTCGGAAAAGACGCTCACCGTGTACGATGCCAGAAGGGCCGTGCAAAGGTTCACCAGGAGCCAGGGCACCCGGAGCTTGACCGACTGGGGAAGCGACGTGGTGATCTTTTCGTCGGTGTCGAGGTTGGCGAGGAGGTACATGTCCTCCGTGGCCTCCTCGTTCATGACGTCGAAAATGTCGTCGTATGTGATGATGCCCACCAGGCGCAGATCCGGGTCCACCACGGGCATGGCCAGAAAGTCGTAGTGGGTCATCTCCTTGGTGACCTGCTCGATGTCCTCGTCCACCCGGACGGAGATCACATTGGCGTGCATGATCTCGGCCACGGGCTGGTCCGGCTTGGCCATGATGAGATCTTCCAGGGAGACGATCCCCGTGAGCCGCCGGGAGTGGTCCACCACGTAAACGTAATAAATGGTCTCTTTCCTGGGCGCCTGGAGCCGCAGCTGATTGAGGGCCTCCCGGGTGGGAACGTCCGGGTGGAGGAAGGCGTAATCCGTCGTCATGTAAGCGCCGGCGCTGTCTTCCGGGTAGGTGATGAGCTTGAGGATATTCTGCCGCTCGGCCTTCAAGAGCAGAGCCAGAAGCCGCTCCCGGGACTCCTCGTCCAGCTCCTCCACCAGGTCCGCCCGGTCATCCGGGCTCATGAGGCTGATGAGCTGCTGAAGGATCGACCGCGGAAGCTGCCCGAGCGTCTCTTTTTGGAGCTCGAAGGGAACGAATTCGAAGGCAAAAAGCGCCTCCGAAGGCCCGATCAGCTCAATGAAGGCCGCCACATGCTCCGGTGTGAGCTGGGCCAGCTGTTCGGCCGCGTCGGCGGGATGGAGCTCCTGGATGAATTCCAGCAGAGGCTGTCTGGACCTTTCCAGGATGGCTTCTCGGAGCTTCTCAACCACCGGTTCTCCCCTCAAGCAAGCCCCAAGGAGAAAGGCCACCCGGTCTTCAGGCACAGGCGGTGCCCGAAGCGATGCCAGGTGATCCACCCGGCGGGCCGCCTCCTCGGAAAAATCCCCTGGATGGCCACAAAGAGTGCTCAGGACGCCCTCGGACAGCGACATCATCCCGCGGGAAGTGCCGTTCTTCTAGCAGAAGCCACCGCCGTTTTCAACGCAATCCGCCCGGCGGGTAGGCAAGCCATGAAAGGGGAAGGTTCCGGTCGAGCCGACATCGCGGGAAATCTCCGCACGGGCTCCGAGGCGTGCTCATTGGGTCGGGAAGGGCGTCAGGAGCTCCGTCCCCACCCCTGTGGGCTTGAACCGGGAAAAGCGACGGTGGGCACCCCTCGCAAACATGGCACCGGCCAGAGGGGGGCATTGGCTCTGCTCATGGCGCCGTGAAATCAGACCTCGATCATGCTCTCCTGCAGGAGATCAATGTCCTCGATCTCCTCCTCAAGATAGGCCTTGAGCTTCTTCTTGAGCCGGCTTTCGATCTGGCGGACGCGCTCCCGGCTGATCCCGAACTTGTCTCCGATCTCCTGGAGTGTCATGGGCTCCTCGGTGAGCAGCCGCTTGTCGAAGATGACCGCCTCCTTGCCTTTGAGCTGTGCGCGGAAAAGGACGAGCTTGTCGTGGAGGATGGCCTTGGCTTCCCGGTCGGCAATCTGATCGTCGACGGGAAGATCGTCCGAAGGGAGAAAAGACTTGTGCGTATCCTCGGAATCCTCCTTCAGGGGACTGTCGAGGGAGATCTCCCAGCTGTTCAGCCGCTGGTCCATCTCGATGATCTCGGATTCCTTCACGTCCAGGCGATGGCTGAGAAGCTTGGGCGAAGCCTCGATGCCCTGTGCCTCGAGCAGCTCCTTCTCCTTGCGCAGGTTGAAAAAGAGCTTCCGCTGGGCCTGGGTGGTCCCGATCTTCACCAGCTTCCAGTTGTCCATGATGAACTTGATGATGTAAGCCTTGATCCAGAACGATGCGTAATAGGAAAACTTATAGCCTCGATACGGGTCGAATTTCTTGACCGCCTGCATGAGGCCGACGTTTCCCTCCTGGATGAGATCCATGAGGTTCTGCATCCAGTAGCGCTGGAAATCCATGGCGATCTTGACGACGAGGCGCAGGTTGGCCGTGATGAGCTTGTAGCCTGCCTCGATGTCATCCTTTTCCCGATAACGGATGGCCAGCTCCCGCTCCTCCTCCCGACTCAGCAAGGGGTACCTTTTGATCTCGTCCAGGTAAATGCGAAAGGGATCGAACGAGACGGGGTGCGCCTTTTCCTTGGGGGAAAGGGATTGGCTCCGGCCCTCCTCGCTCACATCCTCCGGGCTCGCATCCTCGTAATCATCCATTTGCTTTCTCGCCGCCATCGTGCTTCATTGCCTCGCTTTAGACGTTCGCTCCCTTGAGGTGATGCCTGGAGCAGGAATCTCGACATCCGCTCAGCTGTATGTGAAACCAAGCTATCATATTAAAGGCCCACCGGAAATAAGATCAAGGAAAAACGGGCCGTCCACAAAGTCATTGCGTTTTGCGCGCGAGCCCTCTATGAAAGATGCGTACCCTGCAGGGCGCTCGATCCTGTCCTGGCGCTTCCGAGCGTCCCCATCCAGGCATCACTTCAGGAACGGCATGAAATTTCCAGCACCGGAGATTCGGACCGGCGTGATCTTCTCAATCCTTCAAACCGGCGGCGGCAGGCTCAAAAGCCATGGTCACATGGATCCCCGCCTTTCCGTGGGAGACAGGCTTCTTCCTGGACCAGAGCCAGCCTCCCTCGGGCGGCTCCCGGGGGGACGGGCTCGATGATCGTGGCCGTGGATGGCCCGGCCGGAGCCGGGAAGAGCACCGTCTGCAGACTCCTCGCCCGGGAACTGGGCTACACCTTTCTCGACACGGGCGCCATGTACCGTGCCGTCGCCTGGGCCCTGCGCCGGCAATTCCCCGATGGGACGGAGGCCGAGTCCATCAGGCAGGCGCCCCTGGACGAAAGCTTTCCCCTCCGATTCGACATCCAGGACGCCGATCTCCGGATTTTTTTCTCGGGCGCTCCCCTCGGGGATGAGATCCGTGAGCCCGAGATCACCCGGCTGGCCTCCAGCGTTTCCCAGCTGGCGTGGGTCAGGTCCTATCTCGTGGGCTGGCAGAGGCGCCTTTCCGCCGACGGACGCGTGGTGGCCGAAGGCCGGGACACAACCACGGTGGTGTTCCCGGAAGCCGAAGTGAAGGTCTTCCTCACGGCGGACCTGGCCACCAGGGCACGCAGGCGTTTCCAGGAGTACCTCGCCAAGGGGATCTCCGTCGAATACACGACCCTCGAATCTCAGATCCGGGAGCGGGACGAGGCGGATTCCAAAAGGCCTATCTCCCCCCTGCGACCGGCTCCCGATGCACGTGTCATCGACACTTCCCGACTGGAGATCTCCCAGGTGGTGCTGATCCTGGTCGACATCGTCCGGTCGAGAGAGCGGGCGGATCCCCCACGGATTGAGGCTGGACCATGACTTTCGCCATGACCGAGGACCTTGAGGAGAGTGATCATTTCCACGCAAATTGCCATTGCCAAGGCTGGTGGTTTTTGATAGTTTTCCAGATTCAAAAGAATGGCGAAAGCCAAATTCCGACAAGGGGGTAACGCATTCAATGGTCAACACCGACGACAACGCCAAGGAAATCATGCAAGACGATCTGACGGAAGGCTCCGTGGGAGATGATGGGTTCTCCGATGCCGATTTTGAAGACATGGAAACCCTGCAGGATCTCTACGAGCAAAGCTTCAAGAACATCCAGGAGGGTGAGGTCATTCGCGGTCGCGTGGTCCAGATCAGCGAAGACTTCGTCATGGTGGACATCGGGTACAAGTCCGAGGGCCAGATTCCCATCCAGGAGTTCCGGGGCGAGGAAGGTTTGATTGAGGCCGCCATCGGGGACGAAGTCGACGTTTTGCTTGAATATCACGATGATGAGGATGGAAGCATCCATCTCTCCAAGGAAAAGGCCGCCAAGATCAAGATCTGGGATGACATCAGCCGCATTTACAACGATGACGGCGTCATCGAGGGCCGCGTCGTGTCCAAGGTCAAGGGCGGTCTGGCTGTCGACATTGGCGTGCAGGCGTTCCTTCCCGGCTCCCAGGTGGACCTCAGGCCGGTGCGAAACCTCGAGAGCCTCATCGGGCAGAACTTCCCGTTCAAAATCCTCAAGTACAACAAGAAGCGCAGAAACGTCGTGCTCTCCCGCCGGACCCTCCTGGAGAAGGAGCGCGAGCACCTCAAGTCCCAGACGCTGGCGAACCTCGAGGAAAAGAAGGTCGTGGAGGGCATCGTCAAGAACATCACCGATTACGGAGTGTTCGTGGACCTGGGCGGCATCGACGGCCTGCTGCACATCACCGACATGAGCTGGGGACGGGTGGGACATCCTTCGGAAATGTTCCAGATCAGCGACCGCATCAAGGTGCAGGTGCTCAGCTTCGACCGGGAGCATGAGCGCGTCTCCCTGGGCTTGAAGCAGCTCATCGAGGATCCCTGGACCAACGCCGAGCAGAAATATCCCACCGGCACCCATGTCAAGGGCAAGGTCGTCAGCCTCACCGACTACGGCGCCTTCATCGAGATCGAGCAGGGCGTCGAGGGGCTCGTCCACGTGTCCGAGATGTCCTGGACCAAAAAGATCCGCCATCCGTCCAAGATCCTCAGCGTGGGCGACGAGCTGCAGGCCGTGGTCCTCAGCATCAACCCCGAGAGCAAGCGCATCTCCCTCGGCATGAAGCAGCTGGAGCCCAACCCGTGGGATGTCATCGCCGACAAATACCCCGTGGGGACCACCATTGCCGGGCGCATCAAGAACATCACGGACTTCGGCGTCTTCATCGGGATCGATGAGGGCATCGACGGCCTTGTCCATATCTCGGACATTTCCTGGACCAAGCGTGTGAAGCACCCCTCCGAGGTGTTCAAGAAGAACCAGGAAGTGCAGGCCATCGTCCTGAACATCGACAAGCAGAATGAGCGCTTCTCCCTCGGCATCAAGCAGCTGGAGCCCGATCCCTGGGAGACAATTCCCGACCGTTATCCCCTGGGAACCGTCATCGAGGGGCCCATCACCAACGTGACCGACTTCGGGCTCTTCGTGGAGCTGGAGGAAGGCATCGAGGGGCTGGTGCACGTCTCCGAGATCAGCAAGGAGAAGATCAAGTCCCCCGTGGGGCAGTACAAGATCGGGGACCGCATCACGGCCAAGGTGATCAACATTTCGCCCAAGGACCGCAAGATCGGACTCTCGGTGAAGAAGGTCGAGGAGCAGGAAGAGCGGACCAACTACGACGACTATATGCACAGCGCCAAGGCCGCCACCTCCAACCTGGGCGAGCTGCTCAAGGAGGAGCTGGAAGCCAAGGCCAACAGCACTCTCAACCAGGATAAAGATCAGTAAGCCTGCGTTTCCGAATCGAGATCACCCCACACCCGGTTTAAGCTCATGCGGCTGAAGCCGGGTTTTTCCTTTTCAGCAGGATGAAAACCCGATGCGTCGAAAACTGTTCTGGATCGTGGTCATCGTTTCGGTCTTCCTGGGCGTCATGGGCTGGCTGGGCTCCTCGGACTTCGATTTCATGGCCAGCCCCAACCGGATCGGCGTCATCGAGGTTCGGGGGTCCATCACCAATGTGCGGAGCCATTTGAGCGCCCTCAAGCGGTTTCGGAAGGATCCCAACACGAAGGCCATCATCCTCCGTATCGAGTCGCCCGGCGGCGGGATCGCCCCTTCCCAGGAGCTTTACCGGGAGATCAGGCGGACCCGGGCCGAAAAGCCGATTCTGGCATCCATGGGAGCCGTCGCCGCCTCCGGCGGATATTACATCGCGGCGCCGGCCAGCCGCATTTTTGCCAGCCCCGGCACCATCACGGGAAGCATCGGCGTCATCAGCCATTTTCCGAACCTGCGGGAGCTTTTCCAGAAGATCGGCGTGCAGACCGTCACCATCAAGAGCGGGAGCTTCAAGGATGTGGGCAACCCGGGGCGGGAGATGACCACCGAGGAAAAGGATCTCCTCCAGGAAACCCTGGACCAGGCTCACCAGCAGTTCGTGCGTGACGTGGCCGAGGGGAGAAGCATGCCCGAGGAGCGGGTTCGCCCCATTGCCGACGGGCGCATTCTCATGGGAGAGACGGCCCTGGCCCTGGGGCTGATCGATGAGCTGGGCAACTTCGAGGACGCCGTTCTCGCCGCGACAGCGCTGGGCGGCATCGAGGGAGAGCCGCGGCTGGTCCATGCCAAAAAGGAACAGCGATCGTTCCTGGACCTGCTGATGGGGGACGAAGTCTCGGAAAAAATCGCTTCCTGGCTGAAGGGTCCCGAGGGCTACCTTCAGTACGAGCTGCCCTCCCCTTCCTGGACCCTGGGAGATCGTTGAGCCGGAGCCGACCCCGGTCAGACCTCGAAGGCCGACAGGTCTCCGCTCCCGGCGCGGATGATCTCGGGCACGTCATCGATGAGGGAGATGACGCTCGAAGGCGCGCCCGCAACGATGCCGCCGTCGATGATGAGAGTCAGGGCATGCCCGATGCTGTTTCTGATCTCGTGGGGGGTGCTCAGGATCTCATCGGTTTCGGGGCTGGTGGCCGTGGTGTTGATCACCGGATGGCCCAGCTGCTCGACGATGGCCAGCGCAATGGGATGATCCGGCACGCGGATGCCCACGTTTTTCCGCTTGGTCAGCATGATGCGTGGCACCAGGCGGGACCCCCTGAGCACGAAGGTGTACGGTCCTGGCAGGAGCCGTTTCATGGTCTTATAGGCATAGTTGGTGACCTGAGCGTACTCGCTGATGTTTTTCAGGTCGCTGCAGATGAAGCTGAACGGCTGGCTCTGGGACCGCCGCTTGAGCTGGTAGATTTTTTCGATGGCGTCCTTCTTGAACAGGTCGCACCCAATGCCATAATAGGTATCCGTGGGGTACGCGATGATGCCGCCGTTTAGGAGCACGTCGACCACCTTGCGGATCTTCCGCGGCTCGGGATGGATGGGGCTGATCTCGAGAATCATGGGCATGTCTCTTTTCGGCTGAAGGGTATGCGGCAGGTGAGGAAGATAAACGCGGGTCCGGAAAGTTGCAAGTCAAGAAGAGGAGCTTCGGGTTGGGAAGGCCCTCGGTAAACCCATGCTTTGCGGCCGTCGACATCGGCTCACATACGGTCCGGCTGCTCATTGCGCGGCTGGATGCCCCGTACACTCTGACACCCCTTTGCGGCGAGCGCCGGATCACCCGGCTGGCCAGGGACTTTGACAGCGGCCGGAGCCTCCAGCCGGAGGCCATGGGCGCGAGCATCGAGGTCCTGGCCCAATATGCGGATCTCATGGCGGCCCACGACGTCGGATCCGTCGCCTGCGGAGCGACAGGCGTGGTCCGGCGGGCCATCAACGGTCCCCGGTTCATGGAGGACGTGGGCACGCGGACGGGCATCCGGGGGGAGATTCTGCCTGAATCCTCCGAGGCGTACCTGTCGGCCAAGGGAGTCCTCGCCGCCCTCCCCCGTAACGGCCTGGGGACGCTGACTTTCGATCTGGGGGGCGGCACGACGGAATTCCTGAAGGTGGAGCCATCGGCCGATGCGCCGTCCTGGAGCGACAGCGTGCCTGTCGGCGCATCCACCATCACTCAGCGGTTTCTGGGCGAGGCCCCCGCCCGGGACGATGCCCTGAGGCAGGCCCGGGAGGCCATCCGCTCCGCCATCCGGGAGGTCCTGGGACGGGCCGTGCGGGAAAGCACGGGCACCGGAGCGGCATCCCGAAGCTGGGAGCTGGTGGGAACGGCCGGCACCGTCACCACCCTCGCCGCCATCCACCTCCAGATGGCTCCCTACGTGGCCCACCGGGTGAACGGCGTTCCCCTGACCCATGGATGGGTCAGGGAGCTGGTCCAGCGTCTCCAGCGGATGAGCCTGGACGAGCGCCGCCGCATGGTCGGCCTCGAGGCGGGCCGCGAGGACGTCATTCTCGGCGGAGCCCTCATCGTGGACGAGATCCTCGCGGGGCTGGGGCGATCGAGGCTCCTGGCCGCCGACGCGGGCCTGCTGGAGGGACTGCTCATGGATCTCGTGGAGAAGGAAGCCCTGGGACGCCCCGGGCTGCGCTCTCCCCTGCGGTGGCGGCTCCCCGAGTGACTATTGGATTTGTGATGATCGGATCCCCATTCGATTTCTGCTATTCAACACGCCGACTCCCCAACGATGGAGAATGAGCATATGGAGAACAAGCCAGCATTCAACATTCCGGATGCCCTCACCTTCGACGATGTTTCCCTTCTGCCGGAGTACTCGGAGGTGCTTCCCCACGAGACGGACATCGGGACCCGTCTGACCCGGGAAATCGTCATGAACATTCCCCTCGCCAGCGCGGCCATGGACACGGTCACCGAGTCCGACACGGCCATCAGCATGGCGCGGGAAGGGGGAATCGGCATCATCCACCGGAACATGCCCGTCGAGCGGCAGGCCCACGAAGTGGTGAAGGTCAAAAAGTCCGAAAGCGGCATGGTCATCGACCCCGTCACCGTGGACCCGGACCAGAACATCGCCGAGGTGCTGAAGCTCATGTCCCGCTATCGCATCTCCGGGGTCCCCGTGGTGAAGGACGGGCAGCTGGTGGGCATCATCACGAACCGGGACCTGCGCTTTGAAACCAATCTGGACCACAAGGTCTCGGAAGTCATGACCAGGGAGAGCCTGGTCACGGCCCCCATGGGCATCTCCCTCGAGGAATCCAAGCGTCTGCTCCACAAGAACCGCATCGAAAAGCTCCTGGTGGTGGACGAGGAAGGGAAGCTCAAGGGGCTCATCACCATCAAGGACATCATGAAGGTCAAGAAATACCCCAGCGCCTGCAAGGACCAGCTGGGACGCCTCCGGGTGGGGGCAGCCGTCGGCGTGGGAGCGGACACCAGGGACCGCGTGGTGGCCCTGCTCAAGGCCGGGGTGGACTTGATCGCCGTGGACAGCGCCCACGGGCATTCCCGCAACGTCATCCAGACGGTGAAGATGATCAAGACGGACTTTCCCGAGCTTCAGGTCATCGCCGGCAACGTGGCGACGGCCGAGGGCGCCGAAGCCCTTGTCCAGGCGGGTGCCGACGCCGTCAAGGTCGGCGTGGGACCGGGCTCCATCTGCACCACGCGCATCGTGGCCGGCGTGGGGGTTCCCCAGGTCTCGGCCATCATGGCCTGCGCGCGGGTAGGGTCCCAGTACGGCGTCCCCGTCATTGCCGACGGCGGCATCAAGTACAGCGGGGACATCGTGAAGGCCCTGGCATCGGGGGCCGACAGCGTCATGATCGGGAGCCTCTTTGCCGGCACCGACGAGAGCCCCGGCGAGAGCATTCTCTACCAGGGTCGGAGCTACAAGGTTTATCGCGGCATGGGCTCCCTCGGGGCCATGCGCGAGGGGAGCCGCGACCGCTACTTCCAGGATGAAGTGGTGGAGCCCAAGAAGCTCGTTCCCGAGGGCATCGAGGGCATGGTTCCCCACCGGGGGCCCCTCAACGCCAGCATCCATCAGCTGCTGGGCGGGCTTCGGGCCGGCATGGGATACCTGGGGTGCGCGAGCCTCGAGGAGCTCCGAACCAGGGCCCGCATGGTCCGCGTCACCAGCGCCGGCCTCCGCGAGAGCCACGTCCACGATGTCATCATCACCAAGGAAGCGCCCAACTACCAGGTGGACTTGAAGTAGACCCCAGGCCGAGGAAGGGAGATCTCCCATGGATTTCGACCATATCCACGAAGAACGCATTCTGGTGCTGGACTTTGGCTCCCAGTACACCCAGCTCATCGCCCGGAGGATCCGGGAAAGTCACGTATACTGCGAGATCCACCCCTTCAACATCGGCATGGAGCGGATCCGAGCCTTCGGTGCCCGGGGGATCATCCTTTCGGGAGGACCTTCCAGCGTCCATGATGACGGGGCACCGCTGGCCGATGGGGAGATTTTTGGGCTGGGGGTCCCCGTACTGGGGATCTGCTACGGAATGCAGCTCATGGCCCATCAGCTCGGGGGCGCCGTCGAAAAAGCCGACCGCCGGGAGTACGGCCCCGCCGCCATCAACCTCGAGTCCGAGTCGGTGCTGTTCCAGGATGTGGAGCGGGAGAGCGTCCGGGTCTGGATGAGCCACGGGGACCGCATCCTGCGGCTCCCCCCGGGCTTCGCCGTCCTCGCCCACAGCGAGAACTCCCCCGTGGCCGCCATGGGCGATGCGACGCGCCGCATCTTCGGCGTGCAGTTTCACCCGGAGGTGGCTCATACGCCCTGCGGCAAGGCGATCCTCGAGAACTTTCTGTTCCGGATCTGCCACTGCCGATCCACCTGGACCATGAAGTCCTTCGTGGAGCTCGTCACCCAGGCCCTGCGGGAGAAGGTCGGTGACGACCGGGTCATCTGCGCCCTGAGCGGCGGCGTGGACTCCTCCGTGGTGGCGGTGCTCCTCCACCGGGCCATCGGGGATCGGCTGCGGTGCATTTTCGTGAACAACGGCCTGCTGCGGCGAGGCGAGGCGGAGAGTGTTCAGCGGATCTTCAAGGATCATTTCGAGCTCAACCTGATCACCATGAACGCCACGGATGTCTTCCTGGATCGCCTCAAAGGGGTGACGGACCCCGAGCGCAAGCGGAAGATCATCGGGAACCTGTTCATCGAGCTTTTCGAAAGCGAGGCCAGGAAGCTGCAAGGCGCCAAATATCTCGCCCAGGGGACCCTTTACCCCGACGTCATCGAGAGCGTTTCGTTCAAGGGACCTTCGGCCACCATCAAGACTCATCACAATGTGGGGGGGCTTCCCGAGCGGATGAATCTGGAGCTCATCGAGCCCCTGCGGGAGCTCTTCAAGGACGAGGTTCGGCTGGTGGGGCGCGAGCTGGGGCTTCCCGAGCACGTCATCCAGCGGCATCCCTTCCCGGGACCGGGCCTGGCCATCCGCATGATCGGGGACGTCACCCGGGAGAAGCTCGACATGCTGAGGGAGGCTGACAGCATCCTCCTGGAGGAGATCGAGGCTTCCGGCTGGTATGACCACGTCTGGCAGGCCTTCACGGTGCTGCTGCCGGTGCGGTCCGTGGGAGTCATGGGGGACGAGAGGACGTACGAGGAGGTGATCGCCGTGCGGGTGGTGGAGAGCGTGGACGCCATGACCGCCGACTGGGCCCGGCTCCCCTTCGAGGTGCTCCAGAGGATCTCGAACCGCATCATCAACGAGGTGAAGGGGGTCAACCGCGTGGTCTACGACATTTCCTCCAAGCCCCCCAGCACCATCGAGTGGGAATGATTTGGCGGGACCTGGAACGGAGGGGAGACGGTCAGCCTTGGAAAAGCGATCCCCCGGCCCTTCATTACGGCTTTACCGCGCCAGCCACCAGCTCAAGGAGGATTGGCACGTCTTCCACGTCCGTTACCGGGAGACGGACCTCTGGATCCGAGCCAGGCAGAGCCTCGAAGACCAAGCCCTCGACGCCGTCCTGAAATACAGGCGTCAGATCGAGGACACCATCTCGGGCAGTCCGGAATTCCTCCATTCGCTCACACCGCTTGGCGACCAGCCCCTGGCGCCGGCCATCGTGAGGCGGATGCTTCGGGCGGCCCGCGCGGCCGGCGTCGGCCCCATGGCCGCCGTGGCCGGGGCCATCGCCCAGGCTGTGGCCGAGGATCTCCGGGCCCATACCCCGGCTCTCATCATCGAGAACGGGGGAGATTGCTTCCTCGACATTCAGGAGACTGTCACCGTCGGGGTTTACCCTGGAGCGGCTTCACCCTTTCGGAACCGCCTCGCCCTCATTTTCGCGGCCCACCGCTTTCCCCTGGCCATCTGCACCTCTTCGGGAACCATTGGTCATTCCCTGAGCTTCGGCAAGGCCGACGCCGTGACGGTCGTCGCCAGGGATGGCGCCCTGGCCGATGCGGCCGCCACGGCCGTCGGCAATCTCGTCAAGACCCGCAAGGACGTGGCTCCTGCCCTCGACGCGGCCCGCTCCATCGATGGCATCGAGGGAGCCCTGGTCGTCATGGGGGACAAGCTGGGGGTCTGGGGAGACCTGGAGCTGGCTTCACCCGAGGTTTGATGTGATCGTCAGGCCGTCCCGCTCCATGCCGCCATGATCACGGAAGTCCGCCAGAAGCGTTGGGCGCCCGGAACTCACGCTTCGGAGCGCGGGAGCCAGGGCCGCATCCCCTCCGATTTCGAACGACCGACATCCGACCGCCGTGATAGTGCTTGTGTTTTGGGAAATGCCTGGGCTATAAGATCCGTCGGGAATTTGTTTTAAAACACGGTGATATATTACCTAGTTATGCCATGGTGCCCATGAGAATCGTGGTGATGTCGGATACGCACTTGAATCATCCGACCCGGGAATTCCAAGAGCTGTGTGAGGAATACTGCGATCAGGCCGACCTGGTGATCCATCTCGGCGACTGGATGAGCAGCTCCATCCTCGATTTCATGGAGACTTACCCGCTGGAGGGGGTGGCCGGAAACACGGATGACGCGTCCATAGTGCAGCGGCTTCCGGCCAAGAAGGTCATTCGGGTGGGCCGATACCGGATCGGCCTCATCCACGGATGGGGATCAGGCCGGGACATGCGACAGCGGCTGGCCCGGGAGCTCCCCGATGTGGACGCCATCCTCCATGGGCACACTCACCTGCCCCATGTGGAGCACCAGAATGGGGTGCTGTGGTTCAATCCCGGCTCGGTCTTCCTGGGCCGAGGCAACCTTCCGCGGAGCATCGGGATCCTGCACGCCCGGGAAGAGCTGCGGGGGGAGATCATTCCCTTGTGACCGACCGGGGAGGCCCGTCAAACATCGGGCCCCCACCGGAGGAGAGCTCCTGCATGCAGAACCTTTGGGCCCCCTGGAGAATCGACTATATCCTCGGCAATCGAGAATCCTATTGCATCTTCTGCCCCGAGGGCGAGGGATTGACGGACGAAGAGCGCCTGATCCTCCACCGCGGACGGCTCAGCATGGTCATGATGAACAAATATCCATATAACAACGGACACTTGCTGGTGGCACCCTGGCGGCACGTGTCCACTCCCGAGGCCCTGAATCCGGAGGAGATGCTCGAAGTCATGCACTGGGTGAATCGGTCCGTCTCCGTGCTGAGACAAGTCATGAAGCCGGACGGCTTCAACATCGGGGTCAACCTGGGGACAGCCGCGGGGGCGGGCGTCGAGGACCACGTGCACTTCCACATCGTTCCGCGCTGGCACGGAGACACCAACTTTCTCATGGTGGTCGGGGAAGTCCGAAGCATTCCCGAGCATCTGCGCCAGACTTATGCCAAGCTGCTTCCCCATATGAGGACGGAGGATCCCCATGAGAGTCTTTAAGCTGATCACGTCCGCCCTGGTCGTTGGAATCATCCTGATCTTCATCGGTCAGAATCTGACGGCGTTCAGGACCCCCGTGCGCTTCACCCTGGATCTGTTCATCCGGGAGCCAGTGAGCTGGGAGCATTCGGTCTACGGGCTGATGCTCATGTCCGCCTTCGCGGGGCTCGTGCTGGGAGCCCTGGCGCTGCTGCGCCCTTACATCCACACACGGCGGCTCCTGGCCGAAAAGCGCGCTGAGAGCGGGGAGCCGAATGCTCATCATGCTCCGCGGGATGGCCAGGCACCCTCGGAAGCATCTTCACCACCCCTTCGCTCCGAGACATCTTCCGCAGATTCAGAATCGCCGCCGACCACATCGACTCAAGACTGAGAGAGCCCCTCGATCGAGTTTCTTCCTGGATCCCGGCTCCGTGGCCCAGGCATGGGAATTGCTTCTTGCGGGGTTCTCCATGTCCATGGCATTGACGATCGTTTCCACAACCGGGAGGAAAGGTTTGAGCCAGCAAACGGCTTCCATCGCCGAAAAGATAGTCCAGGCCACCGGGGATCTTCCCACCATGCCTCACGTGGCCAGCCTGGTGCTTCAGAAACTGGGCAATCCCAACACGAGCCCCAAGGACCTTCACCAGACCATTTCCACCGACCAGTCCCTGGCGGCCCGGGTGCTCAAGGTGGCCAATTCGCCCCTTTACGGCTGCTCGAGAGCCATCAACCGGCTCACGGACGCCGTGGTCATCATGGGCTTCGACAGCCTGCGCTCCCTGGTCATGTCCTCGGTGATGCAGGATCTTTTCAAATCCTTCGGCCTGACGGAAAAGCTCCTGTGGGAGCATTCCTTCGGCTGCGCCGCCGTCTCCAAGCACGTCGCCAGGGTCATCAAGTATCCGAAGCTGGAGGAGGCGTTTCTGGCCGGGCTGCTCCACGACATCGGCAAAGTGGTCTTGAACCTGAAGGTACCCGAGAAGACAAGGGAAATCGTGCAGGAAGTCTACAACAACCCCGGTATCAGCTTCCTGCGGGCCGAAGAGGAGATCTTCGGCTTCAATCATGCCCAGGTTGGGAAGCTCATTGCCAGAAAATGGAACTTCGCCGAAACCATCGAGGAGACCATCGGCTGCCATCATGAGCCACGGCAGGCACAGATTCTTCCGGTTCTGACGGTCATCGTCAACTTCGCCAATCTCCTGTGCCACAAGCTGGAGGTGGGCCCCACCCGCAATCCCGGCCTGGATCTTTTCGAATTCGAGAGCACGCGGCTCCTGAGGTTCACCGAGGAGAGCCTGGCAAGGCTGATGGAGCAGGTGGGAGAATTGATGGCCGAAAAGGAAAATCTGCTGGCCCTGTGAGCGCCCTCGAATCCTCGAGGCGACGCGTCGAGGAAGGCGGAAATCGTTGACACACCTGGGATCCCAATGGTAAATGTGGATTCCCTTTCGAGGGAAGCCCGGCCCTTGCCCGGAAAATGTGGAGGGATGGCCGAGTGGTTTAAGGCGGCGGTCTTGAAAACCGTTGTCCCGTTAGCAGCGGGACCGTGGGTTCGAATCCTACTCCCTCCGCCACCAGTTCACACGCAATGCTGTACGGAGAGATGGCCGAGTCGGCTGAAGGCGCTCGCCTGCTAAGCGAGTGTAGTCCGTAGAGGGCTACCGAGGGTTCGAATCCCTCTCTCTCCGCCAAATCAACAAGCTAAGCCCCCTCGAAAGAGGGGGCTTTTTCCTTTTTGGCGAGCAAGCGGTATAGGTTCTGGTATAGGTTTGTTTCGTCCCAACATCTTTCGGGTTCTTGCTCAATCCATTGCCGTCCGCAGACCTGCAAAGGCTGCGGGAACCCCGAAAACCTGCACTCTGCTTCACTTTGAGAGGAAGCACCGAGGAACAAAGCAAAAAGTGAAGGGGTTGCGTGATATTTGGATATCAAAACTCGAAGTCTCTCACCCTGCCCTCTGTGCTGGATGAGGACAACGGTGAGTCTGATGATGTGATGGATGACGAGCTGGAATTGGAGGTCGAGATATGACCGTCGACCGGCCCACCGGGTATCTCATTGGACTGGTGCAAGAGCTGCGCAAGCTGCCCGCCGAAGCGGAATGGGTCGAGCTCAAGCACAATCGGGCCGAGCCGGAGGAGATCGGCGAGTATCTCTCGGCCCTTGCCAACTCGGCAGCGCTGCTGGGCAAGGTCAATGCCTATATGGTCTGGGGGGTGGATGACGAAACCCATGACGTGATCGGCACCACGTTCAATCCAGCGGTTACGAAGATCGGCAATGAGGAGCTGGAAAGCTGGCTGCTGCGCTTGCTGGACCCCAAGATCAATTTTCGTTTCCACAGGCTCGAGATCGAAGCCAATCCGGTGGTCCTGCTGGAGATCGGTGCAGCCTTCCGTCATCCGGTGCGTTTCAAGCACCAGGAATTCATCCGTGTCGGCTCATACAAAAAGAAGCTGAAGGACTACCCGGAGAAAGAACGAGCACTTTGGAGGGTGTTCGATCAGGTTCCCTTCGAGAAAACCATAGCCGTCGAGCACGTCTCCAGCGAGAACCTTCTGAAGCTCCTCGACTATCCCGCCTATTTTGACTTGCTGGAGCTCCCCCTGCCCGATGGCCGCGCGGCGATTCTCGACGCCCTGGCCAAAGACGAATTGATTCATGCCTGCGATGCAGGAGACTGGAGCATCACCAATCTCGGCGCGATCCTCTTCGCGAAGAAGCTCAATGATTTTCCCGAACTCAGGCGCAAGGCCACAAGAGTGGTCCATTACAGGGGACGGGGCCGAGTGGAAACCTTGCGGGAGCAGGTTGACGGAAAAGGCTACGCCAGCGGTTTCGAAGGCTTGATTGGTTTCATCATGGCCTTGGTGCCCACCAACGAAGTGATTGAGCAAGCGCTGCGCCGGACGGTGCCCATGTTTCCGGAACTGGCGGTCCGTGAGCTTGTAGCGAACGCGCTGATCCATCAGGATCTGTTCGTGAGGGGAGCCGGGCCGATGGTGGAAATATTCGACGATCGGATGGAAATCACCAGTCCGGGTGAACCGCTGGTGGATACCCAACGATTTGTCGATACCCCGCCAAAATCCCGCAACGAGGCACTCGCCTCCATGATGCGGCGTTTCCGCATTTGCGAGGAGCGCGTCAGCGGTATCGACAAGGTGGTTGACCAGGTAGAGCTTTATCAGCTTCCGGCTCCCTACTTCGAGGCGCCGGAGGGCTTCACACGGGTTGTGCTCTTTGCCCATAAACCTCTCAATGAGATGGATAAGGCGGATCGTGTGCGGGCATGCTATCTCCATGCCTGTCTGAAGTGGGTGATGCGCGACTACTTGACGAATGGCTCGCTCAGGGAGCGGTTCGGGGTGGAGGAGAAGAACAAGGCGGCCGTTTCCCGATATATCCGTGAGGCGGTCGAAGACGGCAAGATCAAGCCGTTTGATGAAGCAGCTCCCAAGAAGCTGATGAAATATGTTCCGTTCTGGGCGTGAGATTTCATTGATGGGTCATTGATGGGCACCGGCACAACAGATCATGGAAATATATAATTCTTTGATTTTTAATGCATTAGTGTGCACCCATTTCATTGATGGGTGATTGATGGGGCACGGATGAAATCGACCGACACCAGAGAAAAGGGTTTGTCGCCTATCGCCTTCTATCGGGGTCCCTTCTATCGGGGTCGGACCCGATCAACTGGCTGGAATCCATGAAAAATGGCTTTTGATGAGCCTCGCAATCTCCCTTAGGCGCCCTTTTTCGTGGGCAAAAAGATCGTTGATAGTCGCCGTGCAACGGGCGGTCTGGCGATGCTCCGGGGCCAGTCGGAGTCACAGGGTCGCTTGACCATGGCGGGGGGCTCATCACGAAGCGGGGCTTGTGGGAAACCGTCTGGGATGGCGAGTCTTGGAAGATGCTCACCCCCCCTGTCCGCTTTGGCTCCATCGGCATCCCGACGAGGCTTCTGGGCGGCTTCGCGACCTACCGGCGTCCATCGGTCTTCCCGCGTCCCGCGGCACACGGATGGAGACCTTGCGGCACGGCCGATGACCCGAAGGATCACCCGAAGTGCTTCGAAGGGACTTGCAGGGATCGATGGCAGGGGTATTATGGACGGCAGGCTGCGGGACGCTGGCGGGCGCCCGGAGGGAGGGCGCATGGCCTGAATGAGCGTTGAGGAGGAGCGGCGTTTATGGAGGATCGGCAGGCGAAGGGCGTAATGTCATATGAAAAGCTGCTGTTCATCTGCTGCGGCCTGACCTTCGCCGGCTACTTCGGCTCGTACATGCGGATGCCCGTGGTCCCTCTCTATGCCCGATCCCTCGGGGCCGACACGGTCCTCGTGGGGATGATCAACGGAGCCTTCCTGCTCATGGCCGGCCTCCTTTCCATTCCCCTCGGAATGCTCTCGGACCGCATCGGGCGGAAGCGCCTCATCACGCTGGGCATGGTCGGCATATCGATTTCAGCCCTGCTCCTGGCCCTCAGCGCCTCGCCCGTCCAGATGATCGGGATCAGCCTGCTCATGGGGGTCAGTCTCGCCGCCTTTGCGCCCACCATGATGTCGTACGTGGCCGACATCTCTCCCCTGACCCACCTGGGCCGCTCCTATGGATGGTACACCCTGGCTGTCTACGTGGGGATGAGCCTGGGGCCGGCGGCCGGGGGCTTCGTGGCGGAGCGTCACGGCTTCGGGACCGTTTTCCTGGGGTCCGCCGTCATGGCCTTTCTGGTGGCCGGCATGGTGGCTGTCTTCCTGCCGCGGGCCCGGGACACGGTGCTGAGGCGCCCCACCCGGCGGCCATTCGGCGTTGACGCCCGGGAGCTCATGGGAAACCGGCAGCTCCTGGCCTGCTGGTTCGTGACCTTCGGCGGGTGCGTGGGGCTCGGCATGTTCGTGACCTACGTTCCCCTCCATGCCCGGGAGGAGGGGGTGAGCGTGGCGGGCATCGGCATGATCTTCGCCGCCCAGGGGCTCATCAACGCCCTCTCCCGGATTCCTTTCGGCCGGCTCAGTGATCGAGTCGCTCGACGGAGCAGCCTGGTGGTAGCGGGGCTGGCGGGTTTTTCAGCCTCGGTGGCCGGGTTCGGCGCCTCGGCGGGTCTATGGGCCTTCCTGGCCTCGGCCGTGGGGCTGGGGGCAAGCATGGCCGTGGCGTTCACGGCCATCGGAGCCCTCATCTCCCAAGTGGTGAGCCCCCAGTCCCGGGGCCTGGCCATGGGGGGGTACAACAGCTCCATCTACTTCGGGATGATGCTTGGGTCCCTGCTCATGGGACCGGTCATCCGCGAAGTGGGGTTTTCGACCGGATTCTACCTGGCGGCCTGTTTCAACCTGCTGGCGGCCACCGTTTTCTTCCTGGTATTCCATCGCACACCCCCTGACCAGGCCGTTCCAGGCGTGAACGAGCCGAAAACCGGTTGAGCATGCCTGTTGTCAAAGCCTCATCGTTCCATCCCCACCCCCTGCTCAACAACGGCCACCTGCAGAGCATCGTGCCGACTCTCTGCCGGCGGGTGGACGGGATTGCCTATGAGCGGACCCGGATCGACACGCCCGACGGGGACTTCCTGGACATCGACACCTCGCGGGTGGGAGCGGATCGCGCGGCGATCGTGGCACACGGCCTCGAGGGCAGCTCACGGCGGGCCTACGTGCTGGGCATGGCCAAGGCATTCAATGACGCCGCCTGGGACGCCGTGGCCTGGAATTTCAGGGGCTGCGGCGGCGAGCCCAACCGGAAGCTCAGATCCTACCACAGCGGCGCCAGCGACGATCTCGCCACGGTGGTGGAGCACGCCGTCTCCAGGGTTGGCTACGCCCGCATCGTGCTGGTGGGGTTCAGCATGGGGGGGAACATCGTGCTCAAATACCTGGGCGAGCAGGAGGACGGGGCTCATCCCGCCATCGCCGCCGCCGTGACCTTTTCGGTGCCCTGTGATCTGGCCTCCGCCGCCATGGAGATGGGGAAACCGGGCAACGCGCTTTACATGAAGCGCTTCCTGCGCATGCTGCGCGGCAAGATCCAGGCGAAGATGAATCTTTTCCCGGGGAGAATTGACATCGGCGGCTACGAGCGCATCCGGACCTTCAAGGATTTCGACGGCCGCTACACGGCCCCCCTGTGCGGGTTCGAGAGCGCCGAGGACTACTGGGCACGGGCCAGCAGCCGGCCGCTCCTCCCCCGCATCCGTGTTCCCGCGCTGCTGGTGAATGCCCTGGACGACCCCTTCCTGGCCGAGCCCTGCTACCCTTTCAGGGAGGCCGAGGACCACACTTTTCTCTTTCTGGAAGCACCCACGGCGGGCGGCCATGTGGGCTTTGTCGGAGGCAGGACCCGTTTCTCGTTCTGGGCCGAGGAGCGGACGTTGGAGTTTGTCGGGGGGCTGGCTTCCGGCTCCCAGCTCCCGGGCACTGGTGGATAGCCTTCATTGTGAGGCGTCGATTCGATCCCAAAAAAAAGGAGAGATGAGCATGGCGACGAAGAAAAAGACCAAGTCATCCGACCGGATTCATCAGATGAAGATCTCCCTCAAGGGCGCCAAGCCCCCCATCTGGAGGAGGGTCCTGGTGCCCGGCGAGCTGACCCTCGGCCAGCTCCACGATGTGATCCAGGCGGCCATGGGATGGGATGGCGGCCACTTGCACATGTTCAAGGTATGGGGCCTGGAATACGGCGTGCCGAACCCGGATTGGGAAATGGACGTTGAGGATGAGGACCGGGTCACCCTGGACCGGCTTCAGTTTAAAGAGAAGTCCAGGTTCCTTTACCTGTACGATTTCGGGGATGACTGGGCCCACGACATTCTGGTAGAGAAGATCCTTCCGCGGGAAGACGGGAAGCATTATCCGATCTGCATCAAGGGCAGCCGGGCCTGTCCACCCGAGGATGTGGGAGGAGTCTGGGGCTACGCGAGCTTTCTCGAGACCATCCGGGATCCCAAGCACCCCGAGCACGAGGATCTGCTGGAATGGGCCGGGGGTGAATTCGATTCCGAGGCCTTCGATCTCGATGCCGTCAACCTAAGAATGGACCTGTTCCGCTAGAATCGGCTTCAGGCTCAAGTTTCAGATTTCACATGGAAGACATGAGGCGTTCCGGAATATGAGCATCCCAGAGCCGCACGCGGCATGGTCCGCGAGGGGGCCAGTCCATGAGAAGTTCTCGAGGCCCATGAGAGCCAGGCTTCGTATGCCGTGGTCATTGCTTCTACTGGTGGTCCTGTCATGCCCTCCGGCGTGGGGCGCGCAGCCCGAAGCCAGACCGGGGGCGGGGGCAGCGGCCGTGGCTCCCAGGGCGGCGGCCGCACCCTCATCGGTCGATCTGCAGCGAGCCCTGGAAACGTCCAAGGGGGAGATCGAAAAACAGATCGCCTCCCTGAAAGCCCGCACCCAGGAAGCATCGCGCCAACTGGTTCAGACCCGCGGCTCGGCGGAGAAGCTGGAGCTGGAAAGCTCCATCGTCAAAGCCATGCTGGCCGTCCCCGACATTCGCGTGGAGGAGGTCCAGACCTTCGTCAACCACTTCACCGCCCGCGGCAGCGAGCTGGGTATTCTGGCCAAGGAGGCTTCGACCGAGCTGGAAATGGTGAAGGCTCAGCAAGTCAAGGGCCAAGCAACCTTTCAGCAGCTGCGGAAGGAGGTGGAGCGCCTGAGGGCGAGCCGCCTGGCCGCCGTTTGGAACGATGCCCTGGACGAGCTTTTCGAAGCCTATGAGCGGGCCTTCCTCGCCCAGGATCGCGCTCTCGGCCGACTGCTCGAGATTTTGGAAGCCCGGAAGGAGCTCCTCGACAGTCAGATCGGGCTCCTCGACGCCATGGCGCCCCAGCTGGCCCAGCTGAAGGAGCTCTGGAACGCCGAGCTCCTCAGGCGTCAGGGGGCCCTCACCCTCGGCCAGCAGATCGCACAGTCCTGGAATAGCCTGATATCCCTTCCCGAAAGAGGGATGCATTGGGCCGTGAAGATATTGGAAGCGGGGACGATTCAGAAGTTCATCACCCAGCGGCCGGGGTTCCTCATCGGACTGCTCTGCATTCTGGCGCTGCTCCTCTGGGGCGGACCGAAGCTTCGGGCACGCTCGACTTCCTGGTTCACCCGGCAGGAGCTTCAAACCGAATCCGTCGGCGCACGGGTGATCTTCCGATTCAGTCGTCATCTGGTCTCGCTCATTCTGCCCATCCTGCTGGCCCTCTGGGTATCCGTTGCCCTCCACGCCCTGGAATGGACCCGGACCAGTCAGGGTCGAATCATCCTCGACACCCTGGCGACGCTCATCATCCTCCGGCTCCTCCTTCGCATGAACCGGTCCCTCTTCGGCGGCCGGCGGGAGGAGCCCCTGCTCACCCTGGAAAAGGACACGGCGACCTTCTACCGGCGCAATCTTCGGCTCCTCATGGTCTACACCGCCCTGGGGATCCTGGGCCTGGCCGTCATTCAGCAACTGACCTTTCCGGCGACGGTCGTTCAGCTCATCCACTACATTTTGGAGCTGGGGTGGATCATCGTGGTCATCCGGCTGATTCACCCGGCCCGCCTGGAGCCCCTGGCGGAGCAGCTGTGCCCGCCGGACTGGAGCTGGAAGCCTCGAACCCGCCGGCTGGGGCTCCTGCGCGGCATGCTCATCGTTCTGGTCCTGCTGAATGTCCTGGCCTACCTCATTGGATTCCAGGGCCTCGCTTCCTTCGCCATCCAGGCCACGACCATTTCCCTTCTCCTGGGGCTCGCCTGGGCGATTCTTGGCATGCTGGGCGCCCAGATCCTCCACACCCTGCTTCATGCCGAGCACGGCTGGCTGGCGCGCAGGCTGCCCGAGCGCTCGGACCTCCTGAGCCGGGCGTGCACCCAGAGCCAGCAGGCCCTCCGCGTGGGGCTCGGAGCAGCCCTGGGACTGAGCGTCCTGGCGGTCTGGGGGATCGAGCCGTCACAGCTCCTGGCAGCCTTCGGGTGGCTTGAGTGGGAGATCCCCCTGGGCTCATTCCACCTCACCCCGTTGAAGCTGATCCTGGCTGCCCTGGTGATTTATCTTGGAATCGGGTTTGCCAGGCTCACAGGGCAGGTGCTTGGAGCCCGGGTCTTTCCCCGGGCCGGCTGGGACATCGGGATTCAGTACACCGTTTCGACCATCCTCCGCTATGTCGTGCTTCTCCTGGTGGGACTCATGGCCCTGGATATCCTGGGATTCCCCCTGGCCAACCTGGCGCTCATCATGGGCGCCGTGGGCGTAGGGGTGGGGCTGGGGCTTCAGAGCATGGTGAGCAACTTCTTCAGTGGCCTCGTCCTGCTCATCGAGCGGCCCATCAAGGTGGGGGATCTTCTGGTCATCGACGGCATGTGGGGCGAGGTCAAGGAGATCCGGATCCGGGCGACGGTCTTCCAGACCGTCGACAAGTCGGTCCTGATCATCCCCAATTCGGATCTCACCAGCGGGAAGATCCTGAACTGGACGCACTACGGACGGGGAATCACCCGCATCACGCTCCAGGTGGGGGTCTCCTACGATTCGGACGTGCGACAGGTGACCCAGATCCTGAGGGACCTCTGCCGGGAGAACCCCCGGGTCATGGCCGACCCCGGACCCAACATCTCCTTTTCGGCTTACGGGGAGAGCTCCCTGGACTTCACCGTCATGGTCCACGTGCGGACCCCCGAGGACCGGATCCCCGCCACCCACGAGCTCAACACCGCGATCTTCGATGCATTCAAGGAAAATGGTATCGAAATCCCCTTCCCGCAGCGGGATCTCTACATCAAGAACTGGCCGCGGCGCCTGACGGATGAGGAAGGGACGGAGAATGCGAGGGTGAGCGTGAATGAGGGTGAGCCGGATGCAGGGCCGGGCGGAGAGGGAACAGCGGAGGGGCCGGGAGACGCGGAGCGGTGGAGATGAGGCCAGTTATCCCGTTGGCATCAGCCTTGCCCCGATCCCCGCTTCGATCCTCGTGAAAATCTCCTGCCTCACGGCTTCAGGAAAAACAGGGGCGTGGCTCCGATCCAGTCGGCGATCTTGCAGGCCGTCTCCCGGGTGAAGTTGCTGTAAACCCTTCCTTCATCCAGCTTTTGTCCCGTGGTGAGGAGCACCGATTTCCCGTCCACCAGAAAGCAGACGGGGATACCGTCCACAACCAGCTCTCTTCGGAGCTCGTTGATCTGATTCACATCGAGGGGAAGAGTGGATCTCATGAGGCAACGTCCTTTTCGGGCTGTGAAGGCATATCAGGGATGAGCCACGACCACGGGGGACCGCGCGATGGCCCCGGGCTCGCAAACCCCGGGAAGCGCCCGGACCATCAGCGGACACCCCTCGAGCAGCCTGTCTTTGCAAAAAATGTGATCAGGGCTCCCGAAGATCCGGAAAAAACGAGTGTCTCGCCTGAAGCCTGGAGGCAGTTTGAAAAGCCGGGACTGGCCGCCCCTTCACTGGACGGGCGTTGGGAAACCGCCCCGGGCAGTTTTTTCCCATTCGCGCCTGACTCTCGCGGCATCGGTGGGCATCGGGAAGCGGGAGCGAGGATGTCGGGATCGTCATGAAGTTGACGGAACTCCCCGATGGAGGTGGAGTCCCATGCGGTTTTTTGACGGCGTGCCCCACAGCCTTCAACGGGTCGCCGACCATCCCCTGGGAGGCATCTTCTCTTTTCGGTCAAGGGCAGCCGGAAACCATGAGCCCGATGCTGAAAGCCCGAGCCATCCACGATCACGCCGCTCGATGCTTACCGGACTCCAGCCTCTCCCTCAGCTCGGACGTCAGCACGAAGTTCATGTCCGTTTTGAGCTCGGCCACGCCCATGCCGAAGGCGAATCCCATGAGCTGCGGCAGGTAGAGAATCGAAATCCCCAGGTCTTCGCCCTCCCTTCGGGAGATCTTTTTCTGGAAGGCCTCGAGATTCATCTGACACATGGGGCAGACGGTGACGATGCAGTCGGCGCCCCGCGCCGCCCGGAGGATCTGGGTCACGGCGTCCAGGGCCGCCTCTTTTTTGGTGGTCATGAGTCCCGCCCCACAGCATCGTCCTCCCATGCTCCACGGATGCACCCGGGCGCCCAGGGCCTGGAGCAGGGACTCCATGGATCTGGGCTCCTCCGGGTCATCGAACACCCGGTACGGCCGCAGAGCCTGGCATCCGTAGTAGGGGGCCACCCGCAGCCCATCCAGGGGGTGCTGGACCTCCGCACGGATGCGCTCCGCGCCGACGTCGGTGGCCAGGACATCCAGAAGATGCCGGGACCGGACTCCCCCCCCGTAGCGCAGCCCCTCGACCTCCAGCACCTCGTTGATCCGCTCCAGCAGCCCCTCCTCCCTGCGAATGTGATCTTCCACCCGGCGCAGGTTCAGATAGCACGCGCTGCAGGGCACCAGGACATCCAGCCCGTCGTGGTCGTTCCCTGCCCGGGCGAGGTTCCTGGCGGGGAGGGCCAGGGAAAGGAGGTGGCTCACGGGCTCGGCGGCGCTGGCGCCACAGCACGTCCAGTCGTCCAGCTCCAGGAGCTCGGCCCCCAGCCGCTCCATCACGGCACGCGTGGATGCGTCGTATTCCAGGGCCGTTCCCTCCAGCGAGCATCCGGGATAATAGACATATTTCATGAGCGGGCCTCCACTTCCTCGACCTTGCGATAGAGCGCATCCAGCTTGCCCGGCCCGGAAAAGCGCGGCATCCGGGGAGCTACCTTCCCCCTGGCCATGAGCCGGATTCCAAGGGGCGTGAAGGCCAGCGGGGTGAAGGGGCTCCCGAGGGCCAGGAAATACCGCGCCATCATTTCCATCTCCCGCACGCGTCCATAGCGGCGCACCGTGTCCATGAAACTGCGATAGAAGCGCGGGCTCCGCTTCTCCTTGAGGATTCCTTCGTCGGCGGCCAGCCGCTTGAGGGCTCCCATGGCCTCGGTGAGGGGCAGGCCCCGGGGGCAGCGCAGGGTGCAGTAATAGCAGCTGGAGCAGAGCCAGAAAGTCCTGCTGGCGAAGACCTCGTCTTTCAGGCCCAGCTGAACCATTCTCCAGAGCTCGCGCGGGGTGATGTCCATGGCGTGCGCATTGACGCAGGATCCCGTGCAGGTCCCGCACTGCATGCAGGCCCGCACTTTCATCCACACCGAGGACAGAGCGTCCTCCGCATGGGAAGGCGGCGCAACCGAGGTCGGCTCATGAGGCTCAGGATTCATGGATCTCAACTCCTTCCGATTGAATGGAACCGCTCCCTCGCGGATCTGCCGGGGTGCGGAGGATGACCACTCCAGACAGCAGCTCTTGACTCTCCATCAGGGGCCTGGCCCGGCGGCGGTCCATCCCTTCACCGACGGAAGGCAAAGTCCGCCTTGCGCGGACCCCCTGGAGGCCGCATCCTCCATCACGCCATGAATTCCAGTGCCGCATCCAGCATGGACATGACCTGCTGGTCCCGGTATCCCCGGAGGACGGAGGCGCTGTTGGGACAGACGGCGGCGCAGGCGCCGCACCCCTGGCACATGAGCTCGTTCACCACGACGCGCTCGTCCTCCTCGTCACGATAGCGGGCGCCATAAGGGCAGGCCGCGATGCACTGTTCGCAGAGCGAGCACAGGGTCTGGCGCACCTCGGCGGTGATGCTGCTCCCCGCCAGCCTCGGATGGCTGATGACGGCCAGGGCCCGCTGGGCGGCGGCCTCGGCCATGGCCACCGATTCCTCGATGGAGCGCGGCGAGTGGGCCAGCCCGGCCATGGTGATGCCTTCCTTCAGGCACTCCACCGGGCGCCATTTGGATTCGGCCTCCTGGAAGAAGCCGTCCACGTTGCGCTCGATGCCGAAGATTCGCGCCAGCTTATCGCTGGTGGGGGACGGAACGATCCCCGGGCTGAGCACCAGCAGGTCGGCCTGCACCGTGATGTCGCGCTCCAGGATGGGATCGAGGGCCGTGATGGAAACCCGCCCGTTCTCTCCCGTCACCCGGGGCCTGGCGTCGGTGGTGTACTGGATGAAAATGACCCCGGCTCGCCGGGCCTCGGTGTAGTGAGCTTCCATGAACCCGTATGACATGAGGTCCCGGTAGAAGATGACCACTTCCAGGTCCGGGCTCTTCTCCTTGAGAAACAGGGCATTCTTCAGGGCCGAAGCGCAGCAGACCCGGCTGCAGTAGTTGCGGTCCCCCTCCCGGGATTCGACACACTGGATCATGGCCACCGTCCGGAGGGCCTGAGGCTTGACGGTCCCGGCCTGGATGAGCAGCTCCAGCTGATGCTGGGTGACGATGGCTTCGCTGTCCCCGTAGCCGTAGGAGGACGGCACCGCCTCCCCGCCGCCGGTGGCCAGCACGGTGACCCCGTGATGGATGGCCTCGCCGCTGCCGTCCTCCTTCTGGATCGTGGTGAGGAACCGTCCCACGGTGCCTTGGGAGTGCACCACCCGGGATTTCATGAAGCGCCGGATCTTCGGGTGCTTTTCGACCCTGGAGACCGTCTTTTTGAGAAGATCCTGGGGGGATGGCCCCCCGCCCAGGGTGCGGTGAAGCTCGCGGAGATTCCCGCCAAGCTCCCCGGACTGCTCCACCAGGTCGACTTGGAAACCGTGGTCCGCAATGGCGAGAGCCGCGGTGAGTCCGGCCAGGCCGCCTCCCACCACCAGGGCACTTTGGTCGATCGGGAACGTGACCGGCGGGGCGGGATCCGCCTCCTGGAGCCTCGCCAGCTTCATGCGCAGCAAAGCCGAGGCATCCCGCCGGAGCTGGTCCGGATCGGCCTCGCCGCCCGGAAAAAGGGAAGTCCGCAGGTCGACCACGTCCAGCAGGGACGGCTGGAGGCCCACCGCCCGCCCCAGCTCCTTGAGCTTCCTGGAATAGACGTGAGGCATGCAAGCCCCGATGAGCACCCGGTTGGCACGGCTCGACCGGAGCCTGTCCTCCAGCTGTGTCCAGCCATCCCGCGTGCAGATGGCTTCGAGCCCCAGCACCTCCACGGGCATCCCGATCCGGGACAGGTCCCGCGCCAGCGCCGCATGATCCAGTGATTCCGCCATGAGGCCTCCGCACGAGCAGAGGACCACCATGGCCCGCGGCAGCTCCCGCAGCACGTTCCGGGTCGTTTCGGGCTCCTCGGGCACCTGCGCGAGACCGCCCCCCTTGGCGTGGATGAGAGCCGAAGCCGCCAGGGAAGCCGAGCCCGCCTGGATGACCGACTCGGAGATATCCCTCAGGCCCGTGAAGGAGCCGGCCACCAGGACACCCTCCTGGCTGGTGCGGGAAAGGGAGAATTCCTGGGTTTTACAGAATCCCCAGGGGCTCAGCTCGATCCCCGTCAGCTCAGCCATGGCCCGGGTGCCCTCGGGAGGTCTCTGCCCCACGGCCAGGACCACCAGGTCGAAAAGCTCCTGCCGGGATTCACCGCCGGGGGTGGAATAGTCCAGCAGGAGCATGCCGTCGGAGCCGCTGGGAGCCACGGTATGGACCCGGCTTCGCACGAAGCGCACCCCGTGCACATCCTCGGCATCGTCGCGGTAGCGCTGGAAGTCCTTGCCGAAGGTCCTCAGGTCCATGTAGAAAATGGCCGCATCCACGGCGCCCCCGCTCCGCTCCCGTGTGAGCACCGCCTCCTTGATGGAGTACATGCAGCAGGCCGATGAGCAAAAATCGGCATCGTCGCCCAGGCTTCGGGATCCCACGCACTGGAGCCACGCCACGCGGCGGACTTCCCTGCCGTCGGCGGGGTGTAGGAGCCTTCCGCCGTTGGGACCCGTGCCGCTGATGAGGCGCTCGAATTCGATGCTGGTCATGACCCCGGGGAGCACGCCGTATTCGTGGGTGTTCAAGCCCGAGCGGGGATCGAAGGCGGCAAATCCCGCCGCCAGGATGACGGCCCCCACCTCCAGATCCTCCTCGGGGGACGGCCGTGACTCCTCGTAAATCCGGGCCACCTGCTCCGCCATGGCCTCGGGGTCGAAGGGCTTCATGAGGTAGTCCCGTGCCCCCACCTTCATGGCCTCCACCGCCGTCTCCACCGTGGCGTACGCGGTCATCATGACCACGGGCATGTCGGGATTCAGCTCCTTGGCCCGCTTCAGGACCTCCACGCCGTCCATGCCCGGCATCTTGATGTCCACCAGCATGAGGCCGTAAGCCTGAGCAGCCAGCCGGTCCACGGCCTCGAAGCCCGATTCGGCCATGTCCACGTGGTAACCTTCCACGGTGAGCCATTCCTTGATGGAATCCCGCACGACGAACTCGTCGTCCACCACCAGGATCCGGAAGGCCGAGCGAGCCCGGGTACCCAGGTCGATGGCCTGGGTGGGACAGATCTTCTCGCACTCGCCGCAGCGGGTGCAGCTGGCCGTATCGATGATGTAATGATTGGGGATGTTGTGGGGAACGGGGAGATAGGCGGCCTTGCGCACCGTGAGTCCCGCGTTGAATTCGTCCGGAGCTTCCACGGGACAGACGCGCGAGCACTCCCCGCAGCCGACACAGCGATCGGGGCTCACCAGGGTCGGCTTGCGGCGGAGCCTGACCTTGTACCTGCCGGGGTCGCCCTCCATCCCCACCAGCTCCGTCGAGAGCAGAACGTCGATGTTGTCGTGAAAGAGACCCTTCCGCAGGCAGAACTGCGACGCCTGATCCCGCTCCGTCAGCGGCAGCATCTTGCACATGCCGCAGTGATCGGTGGGGAACTGGTAGTCCAGCTGTCGCAGCGTCCCGCCGATGTGGGGGGCCCGGTCGATGAGGGTCACCCGGTAGCCAGTCTCCGCCAGGTCGAGGGCGGACCGTATGCCGCTGATCCCGGCGCCGACCACTAAAGCTGAACCGATCTTTTTCATTTTCAATCCTTCCCTCCGGTCACCTCGGAGAACTCCTTCTCCCGGAAGGTGGACAGGGGCGGCTCGTCGTCCACGCTGCGGCCGG
This sequence comes from Syntrophobacteraceae bacterium, assembly GCA_025453975.1. Taxonomy (GTDB): domain Bacteria; phylum Desulfobacterota; class Syntrophobacteria; order Syntrophobacterales; family Syntrophobacteraceae; genus JALOOX01. The sequence continues at coordinate 7,012 of JALOPI010000001.1, read as the reverse complement.
CCTCGTAATCGAACGCCTTCTGGGTCCCGTGGGCGATGGTCCGAAAGAGCTCCATGACCGGCACTTCGTTGGGGCAGGCGTTGGAGCACTGGCCGCAGCCGATGCAGGCCGTGCTCATGTGGGCGAGGCGCGTGATGTGGAAAAAGACGGTATCCGTGGGGAGCTTGACCATGCCCTTCTGCCTGGCCCATCGCATGTACTGGGATGGCTCGTGGTCGAAGACATCCGTCACGAACACGCACTCCTTGCAGTAGCAGACGGGACAGGCCACCCGGCAGTTGTAGCAGTTGACGCAGTTGCCGAGGTAGCTCATGAGCCGCTCCAGATCCGCCGTGGCGGCGCTGGTGCGCTCGAACATGGCATCCCGGTAGGCCGTCCGCCGGGCGATGAGGTCCGCAACGGCCTCCCGCCGCCCCGGGGTCTCGTCGAAGGGAGGCAGGCCCAGGAGGTCCAGGACTTCCTCCCCCCTTTCGGTGTTGGCCTGGACCAGGATGGCGCTGTTCACATCGATGCCCAGGAGCCCCACGGCCAGGTCCGCCCTCTCGGCCACGGGGTGCTCACAGGCCTTGCACGCGGGGGAGATGTCGAAATCGTCCAGGGCCGTTCCCCTGCCGCTGGCCAGATTCTCCAAAAAGCGCAGCGTGGGCTCGGGAGCGCTCAGCCCGGCAAAACGCCGGTAGTCGATGTTGCCGTAGGCGCCGTGACAATCCACCCCGATGAGGGTCACGTCCTCGAGGCTTCCCTGCTTGAGCTTCACCAGCTCCACGAAGGCCCGAATCTCGCACGGCCGCATCACCGCCGCGACTTTCTCGCCGACGGGCTTGCGCGTCAGCCTGGAAAGCACCTTGGACGCGTTGATGGGAAAGACCGGAGCCAGGGGATCGGCCCCCTCCAGCCGTTGGGGATCCGTGACCAGGGCCGGCATGACCGCGCCGTTGACGGGAAGGCGCTCCGCCACCATGACCCCGCTGATGCCCGCCTGCTCGAGCAGCTGTCGCAGAAACCCCTGCAGCGCCTCCACGGGGTTTCGATCCCTCACCTCGATCCTGGCTGTCTTCGCCATGACTCATCTCTCCGTAAGCCGTGAAGATGGCTTTTCGTTTCTGGTTGCTGGTCTCTGGCTCCCGGTGGCGGCTTCGCGCCCATGCGGGCGTGACATCGCCGGTCCCCGTAAAAGAGCCGCTGGGACGCCGGCAGCTAGATCACCAGCTGGTGGCGGACCTCGTTGGGCCCCAGGGCCTTGATCTCCTGGACCAGTGAGCGCATGGTCTCGGCGAAGTCGATCCCCTCGCTGGCGCCGATCCAGGTCATCTTGAGCCGACGCTCGTCGAGCCCGAACCGGGGAAGGATCTCCTTCAACAGCTTGATGCGCCGTCTCGCCTTCATGTTGCCGTTGATATAATGGCAGTCCCCCGGATGGCAGCCGCTCACGAGCACCGCGTCGGCTCCCTGGAGGAGCGCCTTGATGATGTACTTGGGATCCACCATGCCCGTGCACATCATGCGGATCATCCGAACGTTGGGGGGCTGAGCCAGGCGGGAAGTCCCGGCGAGGTCCGCCGCCGTGTAGGTGCACCAGTTGCATACAAAGGCGATGATGGTGGGCTCGAATCTCTGCATAAGACCTCCGGATCTCAAGGGCTTCGAGCTTCAGGGGGAGCCCTGAAGCCCGAAGCGTCAAACTAGGCGTTACAAACCAAAGCCTCGATTTCCGCGAACACCTGCCTGGCCGTGAAGTGCTTGATGCGGGCGGCGCCGCTGGGGCAGAACCCGGCGCAGCTCCCGCAGCCCTTGCACAGGGCTTCGTTGACCACGGACACCCGCCGCCTTTCGTCGAATTCGATGGCGCTGTACGCGCACAGGCCGATGCAGGTCTGACAGCCGGCACAGACGTCGGGGTCGATCCACGAAATGGTGGGCGAGATCTCCACACGGCCGGCGGTGGCCAGGGAAAGGGCCTGGGCCGCCGCCCCCGCCGCGTGGGAAACGGCGTCGGGAATGTCCTTGGGCCCCTGGCAGGCTCCCGCCAGGAAGATCCCGTCGGTAGCCGTCGACATGGGGCCGAGCTTGGGGTGCTCTTCCAGGAAGAAGCCGTCGCCGCCCTGGTTGATGCCGAGGATGCGGGCCATGTCCGAAGCATCCCGTCGGGCCTCCATGGCCGTGCAGAGGATGGCCATGTCCACGGGGATGCGCACCCGGCGCTGGAGCAGAGTGTCCTCGCCCACGATGATGAGCTTCCCCTCCTCGGATGGCCGGACGGCCTGGTCCGTGATCTCGCCGGGGCGGCCCCGAACGAAGGTGATGCCCTCCTCCTGGAGCCGACGGTAGAACTCCTCGTAGCCCTTCCCGAAGCAGCGCATGTCGATGTAGAAATTGTAAATCTCGGTGTCGTGCCCGGCTTTTTCCTTGATGAGGTGCCCGTATTTCAGGGCGTACATGCAGCAGACCCGCGAGCAGTATTCATGGGCGTTGACATCCCGGCTGCCCACGCAATGGATGATGCCGACGCTCCGGGGCCGCTCCCCATTTTTCATGACGATCTGCCCACCCGTGGGGCCGACGGCGTTGTTGAGCCGCTCGAACTCGAGGCCCGTGTACACCTCGGGAAACCGGCCGTAGCCGTACTGCTTGAGGGGCGAGGGGTCCATGACGTCGAAGCCCGTGGCCACCACGATGGAGCCCACCTTGAGCTCGACGAGATCCTCCTCCATGGAATGGTCGATGGCCTGGCGCTCGCACGCCCGCACGCACTCCATGCACTCGGAGCACGCCCCGCAGTTGAGGCACCGGGAGGCTTCGGCCTGGCCGTCACCGTTTTGCAGCCCCAGGGAGACCTCCTCGAACGTGCCGACGCGCTCCTGAACGGCCATGTGCTCGAGGACGGCCCGGGCGGCCCGGGCCGTTTCCTCGGGAATCGGCGCCCAGTCGGGCTGCTTCGATGGTGATTCCGCCCGGGGCTTCTCCTTTTGGGAGAGGTCCTCGCCGCACAGGAAGCGGTGGACCGCCTCCGCCGTCCGGTGCCCTCCGGCGATGGCGTCGATGACCGTGGCCGGGCCGCTCACGGCATCGCCGGCGGCAAATACATCGGAAACGGACGTCCGGTGCGTTTCCGGATCCACCCGCACCGTGCCGCGCCGCCCGATGTCCACTCCGGAGCCCATGACGCACTGGACCTCCGGCTCCTGGCCAATGGCGGGAATCACCGCGTCACAGGCGATGATCAGCTCCGAGCCCTCCACGGGCACGGGACGGCGGCGGCCGCTGGCATCCGGTGGCCCAAGCTCCGTCCGGATGCACTCGAAGCCGGTGACCCGCCCGGCCGTGCCATGAATCTTGACGGGTGCCGACAGATAGTGGATGGCAACCCCCTCTTCCAGCGCCCCCTCGATTTCCTCGGCATAAGCCGGCATCTCCTCGCGGCCGCGCCGGTACACCATGGTCACTTTCTCGCACCCCAGGCGGGCCGCCGTGCGGGCCGCATCCACGGCGACGTTTCCGCCTCCGACGACGACCACCTGCTTCCCCGGAGTCTCGCGACGTCCCAGATTGACTTCCCGCAGGAAGGTCACGGCGTCCTCGACGCCCTCCAGCTCACCCTCGCCGGGAATGTTGAGCCGGAGGCTGCCGTGGGCTCCCATGCCCAGGACGATGGCCCGAAAGCCTTCCTTCCGCAGATCGTCCAGAGTGAAATCCCTGCCCAGCCGCTGCCCGGTCCGCACCTCGATGCCCGTCCGGAGCAGGTTCCGGATCTCCCTGTCCAGAACCTCGGGCGGCAGCCGATAGTCGGGAATGCCCACCCGGAGCATCCCCCCCAGGACGTCCAGGGCCTCGAAGATCGTGACCCCGTAGCCCTTGAGCCGCAAATCGTAGGCCGCGGTAAGCCCCGCCGGCCCCGAGCCGACAACGGCCACCTTCTCCGCCCTGTCCTCGATGGCGGGCAGCGGCAGACTGGCCAGATCCACCCGGTCCGCCGCCAGCCGCTTGAGGTCGCGAATGGCCACGGGCTCGTCCACCAGGGCCCGGCGGCATGCCGTCTCGCAAGGATGCGGACAAACCCGCCCCAGAACACCCGGCAGGGGAACCCGCTCCATGATGAGCCGCACGGCATCCTCGTATTTGCCCTGGCCGATGAGCTGCACGTAACCCTGGACATTGAGCCCCGCCGGACAGGTGGTCACGCAGGGAGCGCGGTCCTTCTTGTCGATGCAGAAGGTGATGGGGACCGCCTGGGGGAAGAAGCGGTACACTGCCTTGCGGGTGCTCAGATTCTCGTCGAAGGTGTTGGGCATGGAGACGGGGCAGGCCTCGGCGCACAGGCCGCAGCCGGTGCAGCGGTCATCGAGAACGTAGCGCGGCTTGCGGCGGACCGTCACCCGATAATTGCCAACATATCCCGACACATCCGTCACCTCGCTGTAGGTGAGGAGATGGATGTTGGGGGTCTGAGCCACCGCCACGGTCTTGGGGGTCGAGATGCAGGCCGCGCAATCCAGGGTCGGAAAGGTCTTGTCGAACTGGACCATGTGGCCGCCGATGGAAGGCTCTTTCTCCACCATGTAGACGTGATGGCCGGAGCGGGCAATGTCCAGGGATGCCTGGATGCCCGCAATGCCCGCCCCCACCACCATGATGTCGGGGTGGACGCTCACCTCCCGCCTGTCCAGCCGCTGGTGGAAATTCACCCGGTTGATGGCCGCCGCCGACAGGTTCTTGGCCTTCTCCGTCGCCTCCTCCGGATCCTCCGTGACCCAGGAGCAGTGCTCCCGCACACAGGCCATCTGGAAGTAGTAGGGGTTCAGCCCCGCCCGCTGGCAGGCCGACTGGAAAGTCTTCTCGTGGAGCCTCGGGGAGCAGGAGGCCACCACGACGCGGTTGAGCCCCAGCTCCCGGATGTCCTTCTGAATCATTTCCTGGCCGGGGTCCGAGCACATGAACTTGTAGTCGCGGGCCACCACGACATGGTGAAGCCCCCGGGCGAAAGCCGCCACCTCCTCGGTCCGCACCTTACCGGCGATGTTCGTTCCGCAGTGGCAGATGTAAAACCCTATCCTCGTAGCCATGCTTCAACCTCTTCATGAAGAAACGGTTGGGCGGTGGACCTGACAACGCTGTGAGCGCGCAAGGGATGTGCAAGAGATGGAGGTGCCGACAGCTCGGAACAAGGATCGCGCAGGACCTCGGCAGCCGGCGTTTGAGGGTCCGAGTGGCTCAGGGGGCCGTGACCGTTGGAGCGCGTGGTGGCACTTGGCTGGGGATGGAGGACGCCGAAATGGGAACCCACTAAAATCATAGCAAAAAACCCCAGCAGATCTAGCTGAATCTTTTCACAAAATGACCTGCAGCCCCGATGCTTCATCAACACCCTGGCGTCAGATGAAGCAGCCGTTCCCAACCATGGTCTGACTTAATTTAGGTTTTCACTTATTCAAAAGGTGCAATTACCATATAACCTAACATGTTGGTTGTCATTTAACACCGCAACGCAAAAGATGGCAAGATAAAAATCATGGGGCAATGATTCTGGTTCTTGCCCGATCCCTTCAGCCACTTTCGCCGCCTCACCCGGAATCAAACGGTCTTGAAGGAGCGCCGGAGGTGCCGGGCCTCGACCAGCAGACCCGGCCTTCCAGCATCCCCACCAGTCCTGGATCAGTCACCAGAGCGCCTCGAAGCTTGACATTCCCCTCGAAACAATGGATATGTGAGACCGCGTTCAGGGGTCGGCCGCAGGGATCGACAAACCCGCGCCGGCCTACAGAGCCCCCGTAGCTCAGGCGGATAGAGCACAGGATTCCTAATCCTGGTGCCACAGGTTCGAGTCCTGTCGGGGGCACCAGCCAAAACCCAGGGGGCATGGCCACGGGCCGGCCCCCTTTTTGTCCTTGGCCATCCCCTGGTGGAGTCTTCCCCGGGCTCCCGTGTCGCCAGGCTGTATCGATGTGGCGAGAAGTCCGCTGGAGCAGCATCCAGTAGTCGGGGAGGGAATCTTCGGCGGAAAGCGAGAAGAAGGAGGCCCCCATGGGCCCCTTGAGCTTGCGGGATAGACTCAGGAAGGGCGCAGCGCGGCGTGCAGCGTGCATCCCAATGCCAGGAAATCGGGGTGGTCCTTGGCTCGAGGCCGTGCCAGGCTCACGGGGATCTCCCCCTCGATCCGCCCGGAAGCCGACCCCATGACCAGAACCCGGTCCGCCAGCACCAGGGCCTCGTTCACGTCGTGGGTCACGAAGACGATGGTGTGGGAGAGCCGCTCCCAGATGTCCAGGAGAAGCCCCTGCATTTCCTCCCGCGTCTGGGCGTCCAGGGCTCCGAAGGGCTCGTCCATGAGCAGGACCTTGGGCCGGAGGATGAGCACCCGCGCCAGGGCCACCCGCTGCTTCATCCCCCCGGAGATCTCCCGGGGCAGGTAATCCCTGAAAGCATCCAGCCCCACAAGATCCAGGAACCGCTGAACCTCACCCCGCGCCGTCCCGGGGGCGAGCTTTCGGTTCCGGAGCCCGAAAGCGATGTTCTCCTCGACGGTGAGCCACGGGAACAGGGCGTCTTCCTGGAAGATCACGGAGCGGTCGGGTCCCGGCCCCAGGATGGGCGCCCCCTCCAGACGCACCTCGCCGGAAGTCGGGGAAAGGAAGCCCGCCAGAATCTTGAGGAGGGTCGACTTGCCGCACCCGCTCCGTCCCAGGAGACAGATGAGCTCCCCGCGCCGCGCGGTGAGATCGATTCCGGCGAGGGCGGTCTTGGCGCTGCCGTTCACATGGAAGACCTTCGCGACTCCTCGCACCTCCAGAAAGGGCGATTCGAGCCCGAGCCCGGCCTCCCGGGCCTCCCACCTCCAAAACGGGATCAAGCCATTCTCCTGGCGCTCTTGAAGCCGAGCCGCATGATCCGTGCGAGGAGCTCGTCGCTGGCGCGTCCCATGGCGGCGATGAGAACGATGCCGACGAGGATCATTTCGATGTGTCCCGACATGCGGGCATCCATGATGACGGCTCCCAGACCCTCCTCCACCCCCGAA
>JALOPI010000018.1 GCA_025453975.1 Syntrophobacteraceae bacterium | reverse complement strand
GGCCTAAGCCCGGCGATCTTCCATGCTGAAGAGCTTGCGCTCACGCTCGCCCATGATTCCAAGGGCCATGCGCTTCTTGTCGATGTGGGAGATCATGAGGTGGGCGATCTCGTAAGGATCCGTCGCGAATCCCCATTTGCCGAAGCCCTGATCCTCCAGCCCCTGGAACAGGTGCTGATGGAACTTGGTCCCCTCCACCGACGGGAACGTCACGCCGAACACCGTGAACACCCCCGAGGCCACGAAATACTGACCGATGCAGATGGCCTTCTCGCTCATGTACTCCGGAGCGCAGCCAGCCACCGGCAGATCCGCGATGCTGTTGCCCAGGCCGCCCGTTTTCACCATCTCGGCGCACGCGATCAGAATCCGGCTGTTGTCCACGCAGGACCCCAGGCTCAGAACCGGCGGCATGCCCACCGTCTCGCACACTTCCTGGAGGCCGTCTCCCGCCAGGACCGCCGCATCGGGCTTCATGAGTCCCGCCTTGGCCAGAGCGATCTGAGAACAGCCCGTCTGAACCACCAGCACGTTGTTCTTGATGAGCTCCTTCACCAGCTCCACGTGTACCCAGTCCTGCTTCACCCTCGGGTTCGTGCAGCCCACCACCCCAGCCACTCCACGGATGCGGCCATTGATGATGTTGTCGTTCAGGGGAACGTAAGATCCCCGGAAGCTACCCCCCAGCATGTAGTTCACGTACTCGTGCGAAAACCCGTGAATCCCCATGTCCACGCGGCTCGGGATCGTGCACTTGCCAGGACGGTTCTTGAACCGGTCGATGGCCATCTCCACCACCCGGTCCGTGCACTCGCGGGCCTTGTGATCATCGAACTCGATGTGGATCGCACCATCGATGTGGGCACGCCGGTTCGTCGTGAAAAACTTCGTCCCGTAGCACTTGGACACCGCGCCCAGGGCCTGCATGATGCACTGAACGTCAACCGCCATGGCGTCCACGGCACCCGTCGCCACCACCGCTTCCGTGCTCATGAAGTTCCCCGCGTGAGGAACCCCGTGACGCGCCAGTACCTCGGCTCCCGAGCAGCACATCCCCAGCAGGTTGATCCCCGACGCCCCAGCCGCCTTCGCCTTCTCGATATTCGCCGGATCGTTGGCCGCGTCGATCATCGATTCAAAAAGCAGGGGCTCGTGGCCGTGAACGATGATGTTCACCGTCTCTTCCTTGAGATTCCCCATGTTCACGCCGGCCACCAGGGGCTTCGGCGTCCCGAACATGATGTCCGAAAGCTCCGTCGCCACCATCGAGCCGCCCCAGCCGTCCGAAAGGGCCGTCCGGGAGCACTGCCGGACCATGTTCTCATAGTCCTGATCCACGCCCATGTGGCTCCGGTGCATGATCTCCATGATCTCGCGCATGGCTCCCCGCGGAACCAGGTCGTACTTCCTCCAGAGCTCCAGCGTCTTTTCCGGAACACGCTTGGCAAAAGGAATCTCTCCTTCCACCTGGGTGTAGGTCTTCTCAAGCTCCGTGTAGAGATCCTTGGCAATATCCATCGTCTCGCGGCCGGCCGTGTCGATACCGATGCTCTCCGCCACGCTGCGAAGCTTGTCCTCGTCCTTGATCTGGAAATCATGGATGGTGCCGTTCACCACGCCACGGAAAACATCCAGGATCCCCATGCCGTGGTCCGTGTGCGCAGCACCGCCCGCCGCCACCATCCGGGCGAAGTTCCTCGAGGCGATGGTGTCGATGGTCGCACCACACACTCCCACCTTGGAATACGGATCCTTGGAGTTCAAACGGCACGGACCCATGAAACAGTGCTTGCAGCAAGCAGAATCCGCCCCAATGGGACAGGCCTTCATCTCAGCCGCGCGCGTGAAGGCGTTCTCCACGCCATCGTCAGCCATCTTCTGCAGCATCTGCATCGTCGAATCGCAAATCGTCACATCCCGGTAGTTGATGACTTTCTTCCCTTTTTCTTCCGCCATGGACAGTCTCCCCATAGTTGATGGTTGCTTCCCTCGGCGCATGGCCGCTGGTCCCGGATTCATATCGTGCGGACAACAAAGAGCAAGTACCGAGCCATGCATCACCATCCTGAAACTTGCTATCATATTGGTAGTTTACAGGAACATGAAACGGGGAGAGCCAGCGGGATTCGAGGACTCTATTCCAGTTTGGAATGAATATCTCCGTAGTGGAATGGTTCAGCGTCCCTCCCATCGGGTCGGCCGGTCAAACCCTGCGGGAGAGACCCTCTCCCTCACTCATGGAGCATCGTGAATCGAGAATGCGCCATCGCATTCAACGGCGTGATGGCCTCCCCCACGTGGCACCGAAGAGCCCGAATGACTGCCCGGTTCAACCGGCAGCTCTTCAAGGACTCTCGCTTGTCACTTCTGGCTGGGAGATCGGCGACGGGGCGGTGTGGGGGAGCAGGATCCTGAAAGTAGCACCGTTGCCGGGGATGCTGGAGGCGGAAACGCGACCGCCATGGCTCTCCACAATCTCGCGGCAGATGGAGAGCCCCAGTCCGGTGCCTTCGGGACGCAGGGTATGGAAGGGCTTGAAAATGTTCTGGATCTCATGGCTGGGAATCCCCGGGCCGTCGTCCTTGACGAGCAGCTCCAGGCTTCCCTCCACAAAGCGTGATTCCAGCCTGAGGCTGCCGTCTCCCTGGAGGGCTTGAAGGGCATTGATGCAGAGGTTGTGAAGGGCCTCCTTCATCAGATCCTTGTCCATGGGCCACTCGGGAGCACCGGAGTCCACGGTTTTTTCCAGGTGGACCCTCCCCGCGAGGCCCTCGTCGGCGGCGGCCAGATGGAGCACCTCGTCGAACAGCCTCGCCACCGAGGTCTGGCGCAGCTGGGGAGTGCGGGGCCGGGCGTAGGCCAGAAACTCGGATACCTTGACCTTGAGCCGCGTGGCTTCCCGCATGAGCAGCTCGAAGATGAGGCGCCTTTCCTCCTCGCGCGGATGGCCCTTCTCCAGTACCTTGATGCCGGTGATGATGGCCCCGAGGGGCGTCCGGATTTCATGGGCCAGACCGGCGGAAATCTCTCCCAGCAGGGCGAGACGCTCTCGGTGCAGAAGAGTCTCGGCCTGCTCCCGGAGCCTGGCCTCCAGGTGAAAGGAATACTCCTGGAGCCTGGCCTCCAGGCGCTTCCGTTCCGTGATATCCCTCAGGATGTGGAGCCTGGAGATGTGTCCCTCGGGCTCGTGGATGGGGGCCACCGCCATTTCGTAGGTCTTGCCCGTGGCCGCGAAGGTCCACTCCCGGAGGATCTGGGGACCGAAGGATCCCATGCCGTGCAGGCAGTGGTCGCAGTTTTCGGAATCGTGGCCGAAGAGCTCGTGGCAGAGCTGGCCTTCGCCGTCTCCCACTTCGCTGCGAAGGGCCAGGTTCATGAAGTCGATGCGGTAGTCGCGCCCGACAATGTAGATGCCATCCTCCATGCTGTCGAGAATGGCCCGGAGGCGGTCCCGCTCCCACTCGACATCCCTGCGCTTTCGGGGCCCGCGCTTCATTCTCCCATCCATACGATCATCATGAGTCTTACCATGAATACTGCCTCGGCTCGGCCCGCGAATCGATCCCCCTCGACCTACGCGCAGCCCGGGGAATCGGCTCACGAGGGGCTGTCGCCGTACCTCTTGAGCTTGCGCCACAAGGTATTGTAACCGATCCGAAGGATCTCCGCCGCCCGCGCCTTGTTGCCTCCGCAGCGATCCAGCACCTCCTGGATGTGCCGCCGCTCGACTTCTTCCAGGGGCATCATCCATGCGTCGCCCGTCTCGTCGGAATGCCGAGGGGTTGCAATGCACGTTTCCACCCAGAGATCCCGCTCGTGGATGAGGTCCCCGCGACGGAAGATGAGCGCCCGCTCCAGCGTGTTCTCCAGCTCACGAACGTTGCCGGGCCAGTCGTGCTCGAGAAGCTTCCGGCGGGCCGAGTCGGTCAGCCGTGGCACGCGCCGCCCCATGCGGTCCGCAAGTCGCTTCAGGAAGCTTTCAGCCAGCGGCAGGATGTCCTCGCGCCGCTGGCGAAGCGGTGCGATGTGAATGGGGATCACCTTGATCCGGAAAAAAAGATCCTGCCGAAACCGACCTTCCCGGACGAGCTGTTTGAGATCCTGGTTGGTCGCCGCGATGACCCGAACATCAACGGGCATCTCGCGCGTGTCCCCGACCCGCCGGATGGCGTGCTCCTGGAGGGCGCGCAGCAGCTTGACCTGGAATCCGGGCGAGACTTCGGAGATCTCGTCCAGGAGGAGAGTCCCCCCGTCGGCGGCTTCGAAGAGCCCCTTGTGATCCTTGTGAGCCCCCGTGAAGGCTCCGCGAAGGTGGCCGAAGAGCTCGCTCTCCAGGAGGTTCTCGGGCATAGCTCCGCAGTTGATCACGAGGAACGGCCCCTCGGCCCGGGCACTGCGCTGATGGATGAGGCGGGCCATGAGCTCCTTGCCGGTGCCGCTTTCACCCTCGATAAGCACCGTGGCGTCGGTGGCGGCCACGGCCGCAATGGTATCCAGCACCTCCCTCATCACCGGGCTGGCGGCCACGATCTGGTCGAGGCCAGTCTCCCGGGTGAGACGCTCCCTCAGGGTGGTGACCTTGCGCTTGAGCTCCTGATGCTCCAGGGCTTTCCGGATGATGCGCAACAGCACCTCCGGATCCACCGGTTTGATCAGGTAGTCGTAAGCCCCCTCCTTCATGGCTTCCACCGCGCTCTCCACCGAGCTGTAGCCCGTGATGACAATGATCTCGGCGAGGGGCTGAAGCTCGCGGACATCACGCACCACATCGAGACCGCTCTGCTTGCCGAGCCTGAGGTCGGTGGCCACGACATCGAACAGCTCCCGGTTGAGCCTGGTGCGCGCGGCGGTTCGATCCACCGCCGGCACCACATCGAGCCCCTCCTGCTTCAGGTACATGGTCTGAGTCACCCGAAGGGCTTCATCATCTTCGACGAGGAGGATCCGCTTCATCATACCCATGGTCCTCGGCCCGGCGAGCACGGGCCCGTCTCTAATCCTCGCTGCTCATAGCCTTGTGGCATGCTTCACGCCCATCGTTCAGAGCATAAAAGGCCGAGGGGATGGAGAGGTTTCCACACCCCCGGCTCGTGAAGGCGGCAAGGACGCTCCCATCCTCGTGCATCCTTTCGCCACGCCCGGGCGGGCCAGGCCGTTCAGCCCGCTGAAACATCAGACCATCACGGCGATCTCTTCCAGCAGCCGCCCCAGGGCCTCCCGCCCCGCCTCGTCCGAAGCTCCGATCATGCGAAGGCAGATGGCCTCGATGGGATCCAGAAGGGAGATTCCCTGTTCATCCTCGGCGACTTTTTCTTCCTTCCGCAGGATCCGAAGCGCATTTTGGATTTGCCCCGGGGTCAAGCCGCAGGACTTGGCAAAGGCCGCCGAATAAGGCTCGTGGACGATGCCGGCCACGGCGATCCTGTGCAGAACGTTCATGGCGTAACGGGCGATGTTCTGGCTCACGACCTCGTAGTAGCCGCTCTCCTCCTGGATGATCTCGATCACACGGTTCTTCCAGAGCTCCACCACCGACGAAAGGTCGCGATTACCGCAGAGGGACGTCCAGAGATAGGATGCCGTTCGGTTCATGGCGTGCGGGTGACCTCCAAAGAGCCGGTGGGTGGCCGCGGCAATACGGTCGGGGATATCGAGATCCAGAGTCTTCTTGAACTGGTCCACCATGAAGATCTCGAAGGCCGCCGCCGGCAGAGGTCCGAGACTGAGCACCCTCGCGCTCCTGTAGAAGGGGGCGCTCTCATTCTCGAACATGAGCCTCAGGGCATGACGCCTGGATCCCAGGAAAAAGGGAAAGAACGTATCCGGACGATACTGGAAGACCGACCGGATCACACCTTCGATCTGACTTCCCGGACCAAAGCTCGCGATCTGCTGGAATTCATCCATGGCCAGGCAGACGGGCGCCCCCGTCTTTTCCGGCAGGGCGATGACCGCCCGGAGGACGTTCAGGAGCCTGGACTCAGCGCTGCTTTGCGGGCCCAGAAGATCGATGGTGACCGAGGGCTTTCCCGAAAGCGGGTCCACCTCCATGCGCGGCCGCATGCCCGTGGCGGCCTCGCGAGCCCGGGTCCATACTCTTTCTGTATAGCTCAGCGCCGATGCGTATTCCGCCTCGAGGCGCTCCACGAAGGCATCGAGGCTGAAGATATTCATGAGATCGAGCTGCAGGGTCACCCAATTCTGCCTGCGGAGCTTTCCGAGCACCTGATTCATGAGGGAGGACTTCCCATAGCGGCGGAGACTCAGGAGGCATACGGCTTCGCCCCGGGACGCCGACTCCAGGATCTTCCCGATCTCCTCTTCCCGGTCGCAGAACGGCTCGCCATAGCTGATGACGCGCTGGGTGATGAATGGGCTGCGCATGGTGTCCTCCGACAGCATCCACATCAGATTATCAGATTTAAATAATTACATACGTCAACTCTTCGGGGGAGTCAACCGACCCCGCCCGGATCATCGACGGGCATTCGGAGTGCGCCCGCACTCCGTGCCACGCCGCCAACCGGTCTTACGTTCTTGCATGTTTTCCAGGAATCCCTTAGGTTTTCAGCAGGCGCGGCAGGAATGGCCGCACTCGCGAGGGCATGACGGAGCCGAAAGATGGGCGCGGGATGCGCCGGCGAGGGGCACAGGTTTTAACGGGCCCTCGGACCACGACCGTTCCAACCGGCATCGGGGCATGGGAAGGACCTCCTCATGGGAATCTCGATCTGACAGCGGCGAGGCGCCGCCAAAACAGGGAGAATCAAGATGAAGAAGAACTGGATCGCTTTGTGTGCTGTTACCGCTTTTCTGATGTCAGCCTGTGCCGCTCCGGCCACGAGGAGGGATCAGGGAGCGCTCATCGGAGTGGGAGTGGGCGCGGCCACGGGGGCGGCCCTGGGACAGGCCATCGGTCGGAGCACGGGGGCGACCGTGGCGGGAGCTTTGGCTGGAGCCGCCGTGGGCGGCCTGGCGGGAGGCATGATCGGCAATTATATGGACCAGCAGGAGCGGGAATTCCAGATGGAGATGGCCCGCATGCAGGGAGCGAGCATGCAGCGCCAGGGGGACAACCTGGCCATCACGTTCCGGACGGATGTGCTTTTCGACGTGGGCTCCTACCGCCTGAAGCCCGGGGCCTATGACGAAATCGACCGGGTTGCCGGCATCTTGAACCGATATCCCGAAACCCGCGTGGACATCAGCGGCCACACGGACAGCACCGGCTCGGAACAGAGCAACTACACCCTGTCTGAGGCCCGGGCGAGAGCCGTTGCCGATGCCCTGGCCGATGCGGGCGTCAATCCGAGACGGGTCTCCGCGCGGGGATTCGGTGAAAGCCGTCCCATCGCCTCCAACGCCACCGAGTCCGGACGGCAGCTCAATCGCCGAGTTGTCCTGGATATCATCCCCGTCCGGTCGTAGAAGGCTATCCTAAGCCACCCCTACGGGACCACAGATACAAAGCGATGGCCGTGGCGGTGGCGGCATTGAGGGATTCGACTCCCTTCTGGATGGGGATGGCCAAGGGGCTCACGCGCAAGCCTTGCGGCAGGCCGGATCCCTCGAGGCCGGGGAGCAGGGCGAAGCGCTCGGGAAAAACAAACGAGTCGATGTCCCGGCCCTCGGCCGAAAGGGTGACGAGCGGGAGGTCACGGGGGAGGTCGTGAATGGAGGGACCCTCGAGGAGGCTCGCTCGGAGCACCGCGCCCCCCGAGGCTCGCAGGGCCTTGGGATGGAAGGGATGGGCGCTCTCGGCCAGAAGGATCACCCGGGACACTCCGAATGCCACGGCGGATCTGATCACGACGCCGACATTCTCGGGATCCTGGAAGGGCACGAGCAGGCTGCACCCCCGGGGAAGCTCCCCCGACCCATCCCAGACAGGGAGGGGCGGCGCCTCGATGAGGAGGAGGGGTGAGCTGGTGCCAAAGACATCCAGCTCGTGGAAAAGGGGGGGCTCGAGCTGATACCAGGTGAGCCGGGGGCTCCTCACCTCGGGGGGAGGAGGGTTTTCACCTGGGGTGATCCAGCCGAGGCAGCGATGTGGAAAATCCCTCAGGGCTTCCTCCACGGGCTTTCGCCCCGAAAGGATGGCCTGGCCTGCCTTGCGGATCCCACGGCTCTGGAGGAGCTTCCTCAGCACCTTGAAGCCCTCGTTCCCCTCGCTTTCGATCTTCCTCACCCGGTAAGCCCGCATGGCCCTGGCCTTTCCCTCGGCAGTGGATTCACAGATCCGCTCGAAAACGATGAGCCGACGGTCGAACGGCGTGTTGGGGATGACATAGGGCAGATCCCGCACCAGACGATACTCATGGCCCCATCGCCTGACGGCATCCTCAATTTCCCCGGCCCCTCGCGGGCCTTTCATGAATACGGCGAGCCCCCCGCGGGAGAGACACCCCCGTACCCGCTCGAGGGTGGGAGACAACCCTTCCACGGCACGGGTGATCACGCCGGCCACGGGCTCCTGGAACGACCCGGAAATCCCTCGTCCCACGACCCTGATCCCCGAGAGTCCCAGCTCGGCCACGGCTCGCTCCAGGAAGTCCACCCGCTTTCCGCGGCTCTCGGCGAGCCAGATCTCCAGATGAGGGAAGGCGATCTTGAGGGGAATGCCCGGCATGCCGGCCCCGGTGCCGACATCCAGCAGTGGAGAGGGCAGAGTCATGAGCGTAGCCGGCAGGATCGAGTCCAGATAGAGCTTTCGGACCATGGCGGTGAAGCTGTGGATTCGCGTCAGATTGAGATCGGCATTGCTCTCCCGGAGGATCTCGTGATAGCGCCACAAGAGCCGGATCTGCGCCGGGGACAATCGAGCCCCGGCATCCCCGAGGATGGAAGCCATGCCATCCGGACCACAGCTCCCCGCCAGTCTTGGGGAAGGAACGGCCGCGGCGGCCGGATCGTGCCCCCGAGGCCGTGGCTTACCGTTTGGCACTTTTGCCTTACCCTTCATGGGAAACCTTTGCATGACGGTGGTCATCTTTCAGCGGCACTATCCCCATTCCATCATGGACATGATATCAGGGGAAGACTGGGGTCGTCAGCCACGAAATGGTCGAGAAGAATCCGGGAGCGTCAGCCTCCGAGGGAGAGCCACGCCGCATGAGCAGCAGGTCGGAGACATTTGGATGCAGCTTTCTTCTGGAGGACTGGCCGGTCTTTTATCTCGACAATCATCTCCTGGCTCTCTACAAGCCGGCGGGCCTGCTGGTGCAGGGCGACGGGACCCGGGACCCCTGTCTTCTGGATCTCGCCAGGGAATGGATCAAGACGAGGTACGGGAAGCCGGGCCGGGTTTTTCTGGGAATCGTGCATCGGCTGGACCGGCCCGTGGCGGGCGCCCTCCTCCTGGCGAGAACTTCCAAGGCGGCGGCTCGCCTCAGCGAGCAGTTCCGCGCCGGATCCGTCGACAAGCGTTACCTGGCCGTCGTGGAAGGAAGGATGGGCCAGCCGGCGGGAAGGCTCGTGCACCGGCTGGAGCGGAGGGAGAACCGGTCGAGCCGGGTCCTTTCCGTGGGTGACACGGCAGGCCAGGAGGCCCGCCTTTCCTACCGCGTCGTCGACGCTTCGGAGACGGGAAGCCTCGTCGAGGTCCACCTCGAGACCGGACGTCGCCACCAGATTCGTGCTCAGCTCGCCCACATCGGTCATCCCATCGTGGGAGACCTTCGCTATGGAGCCGCCACACCGCTGCCCCAGGCACAGATCGCCCTCCTGGCCCGGGAGCTCACCGTCCAGCACCCGACGCGCCAAACCACCCTGACCTTCCGCTGCCCCATCCCCCGGGACTGGCCCTGGCCCGTCCATGACCCCGATCCGACGTCACCCCCCTGGAACTGGAAGGAATGGGCTGGAAAGCTGCCAGATGGCATGCCAGCCAGGCCCATGGCCACCTGAGCCACCCCACGGCCTGGACCAGGTTTGTTTTCCTCTCCACGCTGATTGTGGTAGTGTCTCGAACAGGCAGTCAGCCAATGGCTCCGGCTGCCATTCTCTGGAATCCCATGGATCAGAGAAAGGGGATGCGCATGGATAGAAAGCTCTTGATCACCGTCGGCGACGATCCGGACTGCCTCTATGGCGTGAAGTTCGTGGGGGAGTTCTTCAGGAGCAAGCGAGACTTGAGGGTGACCCTGCTCCATGTGGCCCCGCACTTCGAATCGATGGATGCCGACGAGGCCCAGCGGGTCCACGAGATGGATGCCACCCTGTCGGAGATCTACGCCCGTAAAGGTCGGAAGGCTCTCGAAATGAGCCGGACGATCCTCATGAACGATGACTTCCAGGCCCACCAGGTGACGGAGAAGCTCGTCCGCAAGCACTACGGGATGATCGGCGACATGGTCGAGGAAGCGCGTCTCGGCCGGTATGATGCCGTCGTGCTGGGGCGCCGGGGTTATTCCATCTTCGAGAAATCCCTCCATCCCTGGGTTTGCGAGGCCACCATGGACCTGGAGCTCGACCTGCCCATCTGGGTCTGCAGACGACCCCGGCGTGGCCTCAAGGGCGTACTCCTCTGCCTGGACGGCTCCGATCCCGCCCTGCGGATGGCTGAGCACGTGGCCCGTATGGTGGGGAAGGAGGAGCAGCACGGAGTCACCCTCCTCCACGTGGATGACGGGAGCAGCCGGGATTTGCAAGGGATGATGGACTCCTTCCGACGGAAGCTGACGGAGGTCGGAATCGAAGGCGAGCGCATCCGGACCCTTGCCCTTCAGGGAGAGGGCGAGGTGGCCGGAACCATCCGCGAGGAAGCGGCCAGGGGCGGGTATGCGGTTGTCGCCGTGGGGCGGCGGGGCATCAGGAACGAGGGCCGGTCCCCAAGACCTTTCATGGGATCCAAGAGCATGGAGCTGCTCCAATCCCTGGAGGGGGCCACCCTTTGGGTCGGCCGATGATGCCGGGGGCGGCCTGGCCAGAATGCTCCCACGGGGCATGGGTATTCTCCCCGACGAGTGCCTCCGGCCCCGCGAGCCATGGACTCGGGGAGACCGGGCGTGGGGAGATCCAAGGCGGCCGCGCTGGAAGACCTTGACACCGGGAGTGATTAGAGACTATCTCGTGACTCGCGCTGCCGGCATGATGTTTGATAGTGCGAGGAGGATGCACGCGGGAATCCAGGAGCATCGGAAATCCCCCCGATGGGTTAGGGAGATGCACGCCCGCATTGGATGCGGGTCTCATGACGAGGAGAGTTGAGCAAGCATGGACGATAGTCTCATTTGGTCCGAGGCGGCATTGACGCTGCAAACAGCCTCCCCCCACCCCGAGGTTCAGCCCTGGGCCGTCGCCACCCTGCTGAGGCTGTATCCCGCCGCTGGCGGGGCCCGCATGTCGGAATGGCTCGGCGGCCCCCATGCGGACGTGGCCACGGTGGCCCTGAAGCATCTGCTCCAGGAGCCCCACCCAAGTCCGGACCTGGTCCCCCATCTGAAAGACCTGTTCCTGTCGAGGAAGACGGAGCTTTCCGCGCTTGCCATGCGCGTGGCGGGACACTGGCGTATTCCGGAGCTGACGTTATGGATTCAGGAGAAGATCCTGGAGAACCAGCCCCTCAGCCCGGACCAGATTGCCGCCATGATCGAGGCTCTGGGCCTCATTCCGGGTGAATCGGCCCACGATCTGCTCAAGGCCACCGAATCCAGCATGGCCGACAAGCGGAGCGCTCTCTGGATGTCCTACTACCACGCACTGCTCTCCCATGGAAAGCGGGAGGATGTCGACACCCTCGTGAGGCTTTATACCGACCCTCGGGAGGATGAAGCCAGGCGGCGCAATGCGATGCAGATTCTGGCTCACCGCGCTGACCCGGTGCTGAACCCCTCGGACCTGCTGTTTGTCAATGTGGAGCCTATCCAGAAGCATCTCGCGGCCCGGCTGGACCTGGCGCTGGATGCCGCGGCGGAGCGCGGGGCCCCGGGGGATGCCATCCTTCGCGAGCTGAGACCTTACCTGGATGTCTTTCGCCCTGAAAACGCATCCATGGGCTGGGAGCTCCTTCGCTCGGCCGTGGAGGCTTTCGAAGACCTGAGCGGCATTCAACGAAATGTCGCCTTGAGCGCCATCGAGGCCCAAGGTCGCTGCAAGCCCAGCTCCGAGGAGAGCTACGGCCTGGCGGGACTCGGCCTCTGCGCCTTCGTCAGTGGACTCATGGAGCGCGCCTTTCCCGTCCCGGAAGCCGATGCACCCTGGGAGCAACGGCTGGCCTTCGTCCTGACGGATCATTTTCTGAGGCCTGTCGAGCCCGGCATGCTGGAATCCATCGTCCGCGACGCACCGCGCACCGAGCTCCTGCCCCGATTGATGGAGGCTCTGAGTACGCTCCCCTTCTCCTGGAAGACCTTCCAAGCCATGGAAATGCTGGGCATCATGGGCGCGGCGGAGAGCGGCGGTGCCATGGTCCGGGCGCTGCAAAGGCTCAGGGACCCCTCGTTCCTTGAGATTGCCGAACGGGCACTGAAACGGACTGGCCCTTCAGGCGCGGCAGCCGTGGTTCCGCTCCTCGACACGGCTTCGAGCCCGGAAAGAGCCCTTGCCCTCAGGGTCCTCGCATCATGTCCGACCCACGGTGCGGTGAGCGCCGTCGTCAGCAGGTTTTCCAAGCTGTTCGAGGAGGAATCCGCGCTCTTGCTCGAGGCGGTGGAGGATATGGGCTCGGAGAGGTTTCTGCCGCTCCTGGAAAAGGAGTATCGGCCGGGTGAGTGGAAAACAGCCCGGGCCCTACTCCAGCTGGGTCGAATCCACCAGTGCGAGCTGAAGTCCAGGAGTGACCTGGAGCGCGAGGCTGCCGATCACGAACGGATGCTGCGGCGGCAGGAAGCCCTACTCACCCGGGGATTCCGCGACTGGCCAGACCGGGTTGAGCTGACCTTGAGCTGCGCCCGATGCGGCAAGACCTACAGCTATGCGGTCCGTGAGATCCACCTGCATCCCCACCGGAAGACCGAGCTGGAGACGGAATCTCCCGGGGGCCCACCTTATCATCACGGCATGGTGATCTGCGACGATTTGCGGTGCAAGAACTGCAACGCCATGAACGAGCTCACCGTGACGCGGGAGACCCTTGGACAGATCACGGCGGAGTCCCTGAAACTGCTGGCTCTGCATCGATCCAAGGCTTCGCCGCCGCCCTACTATCCCGTGAAGCACGTGGAGACCGGGGAGAAGGAAGGCCAGCCGCGGTCCCTGGTGGATCTGGAAAGGGAGCATACGGATGCGGCGCTCCGCCACGGGACCCAGCCTCAGGCTCAGATCGCTCTCGCCAAGTTCCACGAATATGTGAAGGCTTATCCCATGGCCCGGCGGTCCTATCTCAAAGCTCTGGACCTCGATCCCCGGGCACTGGAAGCCATGGCCGGCCTGACGCGCCTCGATCAGGCCGAAGGCCGGCTGGAGGAGGCTTACGACTGGATCGATCGCTGCTACAGGGACCTTACCGAGGGCCGCATCTACACGGCCAAGGACTCGCGCCAGTTCAAGAAAGCCGTGCGGGAGAAGAGGCGCGAGATTGCCCGCGGCCTGGGTATTCAGCCCGAGGAGGCACCGGTGAAGGTCCGCTTTCAGATCGAATCCTCGGGCTTTCCCAAGAACCGTCCGTGCCCTTGCGGCAGCGGCAAGAAGTACAAGCTGTGCTGCATGGAGAAAGACGAAACCCTCTCCAAAAAGGAATGAGTACTTTTTTTATCCATGATAACCTGATGTTCGGCGGACTTGAGCGCTCGGCGGGATGAAGCTTACCCACTGCTGCTTTGGATGAGCACCTTTGGAGGGCAACGATCAGTGAATCCCTACGGACGATTGATCCTCGGTAGCAACCACGAGGTCTTTTACGAGCTGGAGGAGCCCGAGACGGTCATCGGTCGCGCCGAGGGCTGTGACATTCATCTGGACGATCCCTACGTGTCCCGCCGCCAGGCCAGGATATTTCGGGAACAGGGTCTGGTTCGCATCGAGAACCTCGGACGCAATCCCGTCCTGCTCAACGGCGAGTGCATCGAGAAGTCCGTTTTGCAGAATGGTGACATGATTCTGTTTGGAAAGACCCAGGTTGTTTTCCAGCTGAGCCCCCCCCTGGTCCACCAGACGACCGATTTCGACGATTCGGCCCTCGACCCTGAAATGACCTTTCTGCTGCCCGAGCATCAAACGCTGAAATCCGCTCCCCGAAAAACGGCCAAGGGAAGCCCCGCCTGGAGAGAGAGTCCCCTGCGGACCGCGCTGCTCGCGGCTTTGCTCATCGGGCTCGCGTACATCATCTTCCGCCTGTTTTAGGATGGCCCGTCCATCGATGGCATGAGCAGGCGCAATGGTCCCTGCACAGGGAGCCACCCCGACGCGCTTGAACGGGCGCCGTTCCCGGCAAGGACGATATCGTCAAGAGCAGTGCGATCTCCATGGCTCCCGCCGGCAAGAGTGAGCGTCTTTCTTGCGGAGGCATCGTTTCCCGGCTTTCCCGGAAATGCCGGGGGGGCCGAGCCCCGAGATCGATGCGCATCATGGAGGGACTCCGCCCACGCCATGAAGCGGGCCGCTCCGGTAAGCCGCGGCATCGAGCATGTGCAGCCATCGCCGGCCGGGAGCCCTTCGACGGAGGAATGTCGTTCGTGAAGCCTTACGGAAGACTGATTTATGGCAAAGGGATCGGCCTGAGCCACGTGCTCCAGCAATCGGAGGTCATCATCGGGCGTTCCGAGACCTGCGACATCAAACTGGATGACCCCTTCGTTTCCCGACGGCAGGCCAGGATTTACAAGACGGGTGATCAGGTGCTCATTCAGAATATCGGGGGCAGCCCGATCCTGGTCAACGCCGAGCGCACCGACCGTTCGGTCCTGGCGGACGGAGACATGATCCTTCTCGGCAAGACCCAGATGGTTTTCCGGACCGAATCGATCCCGGTGGATCTCTTCGGAGATCCGATGCCTGACGACGCCGAGCCCGACGTCGAGATGACCATCCTTGCGCGGGCGCCGCGGACCCGGGAGGAGCGAGGCCCCCGATTGGTGATCCTGGAGCCTGATGGTGATACCAGGGCGTACCCCCTCTCGGGTGATGCCGTCATCATCGGACGGGCTCACGACGTCGATTTGCGACTGGCGGACGCCGCCGTCTCACGGCGCCATGCGCGCATCGAGAAGCGGGGAAACCGATTTCACGTGGTGAGGATCAGCGAGACGAGCCCTGTCTTGCTGAATCAGAGGGAGGTAGCGGACCAGCAGCTCCTTGCGGGCGATGAAATCCAGGTAGGGGCATACCGGATCAGCTTCGTCTCGGACCGGGACGAGGACCGCAGGCCCACTCAAGCAGGGATCGCCGTGAAGCACCGGAAAAGGGCAGCCCTGGCCTGGGGCGGCCTCGCCCTGGTGCTCTTCGCTGGAGTGCTGTACTTCGGCTTTCACGGGCTGGTGCTGCCCTGGAAGCAGAGCCGGGAAATCCTGGATTTGACGGCGAAATGGGACTCGGGAGAAACCGCCGCGGTCCAGGAGCGTCTGAATGCTCTGCTTTCTGGAAACCTTTCGGGGGAGAACCGTCAGCGCGCCGTGGAGCTTCTGGCCAGGATGACCATCGCCCAGGCGGATCGCCTGGTGCCCGAAGGCAGGTTTGACGAGGCGCGGGACATCCTGAGCGATTTTCTCGGCCGCTACGGCACGGAGAAATCATCGGATTCCGTTCAGGCTCGCCTGGATCAGCTCAGGCTTCAGCACGGCCAGCAGCTGGTCATCAGCGGCGACCCCATGGCAGCCTTGCGCGAGTTCTCTTCCATCACCGAGGAGAGCCCTTCCCGCGACGAGGCCCAGCGGGCTCTGAGCCACATCTGGAGCCTGTACCAGAAGGAGAACGTCACCAGGCTTCCGCTGGATCAGCTCCTGGCCAGGGCTGACGAGCATTTCGCGGCCAGACGCTACACGACTCCCATTGGCCAAAATGCTTACGCCATTTACCAGACCATCCTGGCCCTGGATCCCAATCATAGGGTGGCCAGGGAGCGTATCGAGGAGATGAAGCGCTTTTACCGGGAAGCCGGTCGAAAGTATGTGGACCAGAAGAACTGTTCCAGCGCCACGGTCTATTTCGAACGGTATCTGCTCATCTCACCCGACGATGAGGAGGTCAAGGCCCTCATGCGGTCCTGCGGCAAGGGGAAAGTGGCTTCCGAGAAGCGTCAGGGGGCGGGCCGCGTCCCGGACCAGGAAGGCCCTTCCCGGGAGCGGGTAGAGCGCATGCTCCAGGATACCGAGGGGTCCGGTGCCGATCGTCCTTCTCCGTGACGGGGGGCAGGGGATGGCGGACGAGGGTATTGGACCGCCATGGAGCGTTGGCCTTCGGAACCGAAAATGACGGAGTCTGAAAGCGGCCGACAGTATTTCATTCAGCCTCCTCCAAGGACGCGGTTACCCTGGACCTCGGTCACTCGCCGAGGACCAGGGTGTGCCTGGCCCTGCCCCACGAAGACGCAACAGCCAGGAATGCGCCCCCGCCACCCTCGCCTGCCCCATGAAAGACAATTCACCCATGCATGTTTACCTTGGGGTCTGCGGGAGGCGAGCGGGGATTGGGGGTCGTGACTCAGAGGCGATCCGGGTGTTGGGGCTCGCGTCACATCCAATTGGAGATATATTGCGAGCGGCTGAGGGCTGGAATTCCCGTCATTTCGACCGAAGGGAGAAATCCTGAAATCCCTCACATCCGTTGGGGATGATAGAAGCAGAAATCCAAACCCTTCACAGCATGAATGAGATCCGGCAAGGGAGTCTGGACCCATGGAAACTATCCGATTCCTCGTCATCGTGACCTTGATGGCCCTCTGCTGGATGACGGTGGAGCGCACGGGTGCCGTTGCGTCCTCGCCCCCCGGCTCGGGGAGCCGACTGCCCCCCTGCCCCGATTCACCCAACTGCGTTTCCAGCGAGAGCACCCGGGAAGGACAAGCCATTGCCCCCCTGGCGTTCCAGGGGAGTCCCGTCGAAGCCTTCGCCTGCTTGAAGCGCGTGGTCATGGCCATGCCCCGCGCGAAGCTGATCTCATCCGATGCGGAATTCATCCACGCCCAGTTCCGGACCAGGCTGGGCTTCGTGGACGACGTGTCTTTCGCCCTGGATGAGAATCGAGGGGCCATCCACATGCGCTCGGCATCCCGAGTGGGCTATTGGGACCTGGGGGTGAACCGGAGGCGGCTGGAGAAGATCCGTCAGGTGTTCGGCATTCATTGCCCGTAGCGGCCACGACGAGGCTTCAGATGATGCAGGATCAACCCTTCAAGGCCCTGGACCGCGTCCCGCTCCTCAAAAAGCTGGCTTATGCCGCGCCGGCCTTCACCCTCGCCATCGTGGGCATTCCCGTTTACGTGTACATTCCGAAATTCTACACGGATGTCGTCGGGGTTTCCCTTTCGACCGTCGGAACCCTGATCTTCTCCGTCCGTGTCTTCGACGCCTTCTCGGACCCGGCCCTGGGCTATGTCTCCGACCGCTGCAGAACGCGATGGGGGAGGCGGCGACCGTTCATCGCCGTGGGATCGGCCGCTCTCGCCCTCTCCATCCTTTTCCTTTTCAACCCGCCCGCGAGCTCGGGCTCGATGGGTGCCGCCTGGTTTGGCTCCTGGATCTTCCTGCTCTTCCTCTTCTGGACCATCGTCCAGATTCCTTACGAGGCCTTGGGTCCGGAGATCACCTCGAGCTTCGACGAGCGCACGGCCCTCTTCGGCATCCGCGACGGAGCGCTCATCCTGGGGACCCTGGTGGCGGCGAGCTCGCCAGCCGTGGTGGCGGGGCTGGCCGGCCTCGAAGGCGGCGCGGCTGGAGAGCGGGCTAAATTCTTCTGGATCTCGGTGGCGTACGCTCCCCTCCTGGCGTTGTCCTGCCTCTGGTGTGTGCTGGCCATCGGGGAGCCTCCATCCCGCGACGGCGACGGGGAGGGCTCGCGACCATGGGGCAGCTTTCGGGAGGTCCTCCAAAACCGGCCCTTCGTCATCCTGCTCCTCTCCTACACCGTCTCGGCCTTCGGGAGCAACCTGCCGGCGACATTGATCCTTTACTACGTTCAGTACGTGCTGGAGTCGTCCCGCGCTGACCTCTTCCTGCTCCTTTACTTCGCCACGGGCATCCTCTTCCTGCCGGCCTGGGTTCTGGTGTCACGGCGCTGGGGAAAGAAGGAGGCCTGGCTCGCCTCCATGATCGTGAACACGGGGGCCTTCGTAGCGGTGTTCTTTTTAGGACCGGGCGACGAAGCCCTTTATGGTGTCCTCGTCTGCCTCTCAGGAATGGGATTCGGGGCCACCCTGGCACTTCCATCGGCCATGCAGGCCGACGTGATCGACTATGACGAGCTGATCTCGGGGCACAGGCGTGAGGGCCTGTACGTGGGGTTCTGGTCGGTTTCCAAAAAGCTGGCCGCCGCCCTGGGGGTTGGCGTGGCTCTCTGGCTCCTGGGCAGCTCGGGCTATGCTCCCAACACGAGCCAAACGGAGGAAGTGCGCTGGATGCTGCGGGTGCTCTACGCTCTGATTCCATCACTTTGCAACATGCTGGCTTTCTTCATGGCCTGTCGATACCCCATCGATCGATCGACCCATGAAGCCATTCTGAGGAAGGTGCGCGAGGCTCGACGGGGACAACCGGTCTGCGACCCGCTGCGACCAGGTCATTGTCGATCATGGGGAGACCGGACGTCCTGAACAGGTCTTTTTGCCATTAAGTCCTTAAAAACCTTGTGATCCTGGTCTTTTCATGAATAATGGGCAGAATTTTCGGGGCTCAATCCCCCTCACGCCGAAAGGGACGATCACCGATGCCGCTGTCGCCGCGAATGCTCGATAAGCTCAAACGCGTTCTCAATGCCAGGAGGGTAGCTATTGTGGGAGCTTCACCGGAGCAGCTCTCCGTAGGCCTGGGCCCCCTGCATAATCTCCTCGCCGCTGGATTCCAGGGAGACGTGCTCCCCGTAAACCCCAAGTACCGTGAGATCCTTTCCAGGCCTTGCTACCCCGACCTGGAAGCCCTAGACCCGCCTCCCGACCTCGCCATCCTGCTCCTCAACCAGCATCTGGCCGTGGACTTGGCCGAGAAGGCCGGCCGGCTGGGCATACCCGGCGTCACCATCGTGGCCGGCGGATTTCGCGAGGTGGGTCAGGATGGGGAAGCACTCAACGAGCGCCTTCGGAGGATTGCCCATGAGCACGATCTGGTGGTGATCGGTCCCAACACGCTGGGTTTTTCCACTTTTGCCCACGGGCTGCACTCCATCTTCTGGCACCTTCCAGCGAAGGCGGGGCCCGTCGGGGTCATTTCCCAGAGCGGCGGAGTGGGGCTGACGCTGGGTTACTCTCTCTCGACCCTCCAATGCGGCCTGAGCCATTTCATTGGGGTGGGAAATCGGACGGTGCTGGATTTCCCCGATTATGTCGACGCCCTGAGGGAGGATCCCCACGCGGCCGTGCTTCTGCTCTTCATTGAAGGGATCGAAAACCCGCGGCTCCTCTACGAGGCGGTCCAGCAGACCACCCCGACCAAGCCGGTGGTGGTCTACAAGGCGGGAAAGCACGAAGCCGTCTCCAGGGCAACGGCCACCCACACGGGCAGCCTGGCGGGGGAATACGCCCTGTATCGGGCCATGTTCCGCCAGGCAGGCGCCTACGAAGCGGATTCCTCCTGGGAGGCGGCCGTGGCGGCCAAGGCGCTGAGCATGGTGCGGCCTCCGGCGGGCAACCGGCTTTGCGCCCTCACCTTCACGGCGGGGCCCTGCATCGTGGCCATGGACAAGCTGGTGGGGAGCGGCTGGGAGCTGCCGGACCTCCGGCCTCAAATCAAGACCAGGATTTCATCCATTATCGGCGAAAAGACACCCGTCGCCATCCAGAACCCCATCGACCTGACAGGGCCGGGCTTCCTGCCCCGGAATTACGTGCCCGTGCTGGATACGGTGCTGCGGGAGGACTTCGATGCCTACCTTGTCCTCTGGAATTACAACCCCATGATCCGGATTCCCGTGGTTGAGCTGGAGGAGCTTTCCAGGCGCTTCGCCGACAAGAGCATCGTGGTGGTGAACCTGGCGGCCCAGGGGGAAGCCTCCCCCATCAGCGAATCGCTGGCCTCCCGGGGAGTCTGCGCCTATCTCACGCCCGAGGATGGCGCAACGGCGCTGAACGCTCTCCTTGCCCGGCATCGTTTCCTGAAAAGGGAGAACCTGACATGATTCTTCCCGAACACGAGGCCAACAGGATGCTCGCTTCGGCGGGGGTCCCCATGATACCGCTGAGAGCCGTGCGATCGGTGGACGAAGCCTTGAAGGAGGCCACCATGCTGGGCTATCCCGTGGCCCTCAAGCTGTCGTCGGCGATCCACACGCACAAGACGGAAGTCGGCGGCGTGATCCTTTCCATCGGGGAGGCGAGTGAGCTGAGGGAAGCCTTCGCCAGGCTGAACGGGCTGAGGGATCGGCTCGACCCCGACGCCGTGCTCATCATGGAGCCCATGGCCGGGGTGGGAGCCGAATGCTTCGTTGGCTTCCAGCGGCATCCCCAGTTCGGGCCGGTTGTGAGCTTCGGCCTGGGGGGGATATCCCTCGAGCTGTTCAAGGATGTGGCATTTCGACTGCTCCCCGCCGGCGAGGCCGACTTCCGGGAGATGCTCTCGGAGCTGAAGTGCTGGCCTGCCCTCCGGGCCGGGTTCCGCAACCTGGCGCCCGTGGATGAGGAGAGCGTCGTGGGGCTTCTGCTGCAGGTGGCTGATCTGGCCATGAGCCGCCCCGACATCGGCGAGATGGACCTGAACCCGGTGATCATGGGCATCCGTGGCGCCATCGTGGCCGATGCCACCATCGTCATGGGATGAGAGCAGGTACCGTGAGGCCTGCACCCTCAAGGCTTCGAGCACCGGAGTGAGGCACGTGGGAGGGATTCGGTCCTTTGCGACCCCAGGGACGGCCCGGGGGCGCGGCGTGAGCAAGACATGAGCATTTATCTCGAGAACCTGGCTCTGATTATGGCCGTCATGGGCCTGGCCTGGGGAGTGAGCGTCGCCCGGCGCGATGCGAGCATCGCCGACGTTCTCTGGGGGATGGGCTTCGTTCTCGTGGCGTGGGTCACGTTCATTCAGGCCGACGGCTACTGGGCTCGCAAGGTGCTGATCGTCCTGGCCGTAACCTGCTGGGGGATCCGGCTTTCCCTCCACATCGGGCACCGTAACCGGGGAAAGGGCGAGGACCGTCGATACGGCGCCATGAGGGATCATCACGGCGACCGCTTTTGGTGGGTCAGTCTTTTTACCGTATTCGGTGTCCAGGGAATGCTCCTGTGGGTCATCTCCCTGCCCGTCCAGGCGGGGCAGATCAGCACATCGCCCCATGGGCTGGTGGTCTGGGACTTTCTGGGAGCGGCCGTCTGGCTGGCGGGCTTCCTCATCGAGGCGATGGCGGACCGGCAGCTGGCCCGGTTCAAAGCCAATCCCGCCAATGATTCCAAGGTCATGCGAAGCGGGCTTTGGGCCTGCTCGCGACATCCCAATTATTTCGGGGAGTCGCTGGTTTGGTGGGGGATCTTCCTCATGGCCGCGGCCGACCCGAGAAACCTCTGGACGGTTGTGGGACCCGTCACTATTCTTTTTTTGTTGCTGAAGGTCTCGGGGGTCACCCTCACGGAGAAGACCATCGAGGAGCGGCGTCCTGAATATGGAGATTATGTCAAGACCACCAACGCATTCTTCCCTGGATGGAAGAGAAGGGCCGGAGAATGAACGCACTCATTCGCCTGGCTGAGCTGGGAATGCTGCCGGACTGCCTGATCCGGGCTGGCATCCGTGCCCTCAATCGACGTCGCCTCCGGGCCCTTGGGGCGGGGGACGCCTCGGCTCGGCTGGAAGCGCAGCAGTGCTTTCTGAAGGAGATGAGACGCAGCCCCATCGCTCCCATGCCCCGAAGCCCCAACGAGCAGCATTACGAGATCCCACCGGCGTTTTTCAGGACGATTCTCGGGCGCCGAATGAAATACAGCGGTGGCTACTGGCCCCGGCGTGCCATGAGCCTGGACGCGGCGGAAGAGGCCATGCTGGATCTCACGTGCCGCCGGGCCGAGATCCAGGACGGTATGGATATTCTGGACCTCGGATGCGGATGGGGCGCCTTGACGCTCTGGATAGCGGAGCATCATCCGAGATGCCGGATCCTGGCGGTCTCCAACTCACGGTCCCAGGCGGAGAGCCTCCGTTCCGAAGCCAGGGAGCGGGGCTTTACGCGGATCGAGGTCCGGACGGCGGACATGAACAGTTTCAGCAGTGACCGCGCGCACGACCGGATCGTGAGCATCGAGATGTTTGAGCATATGCGAAACTGGGAAGCCCTTCTGGGCAGGATCTCCCGATGGCTCAAGCCTGATGGGAAGCTTTTCGTCCACGTCTTCAGCCATATCGCGTTTTCCTACCGGTTCGAAGCCGAGGGAGCCGACAACTGGATGGGACGCTTGTTTTTCACCGGCGGCATCATGCCGTCGGATTCCCTGCTGCTCTACCTCCAGCGGGACCTTTGGGTCCAGCGTCACTGGCGGGTGAATGGCGTCCACTATGCCAGGACTCTCGAAGCCTGGCTCGCCAACATGGACCGACGGCGCGAGTCGATCCTCCCCTTGCTGGCCGAGGTGTACGGGCACCGTGAAGCCAGGATCTGGTATCAGAGGTGGCGGATGTTCCTGATGGCCTGCGCCGAGCTTTTCGCCTGTGGA
Source organism: Syntrophobacteraceae bacterium (assembly GCA_025453975.1). Lineage (GTDB taxonomy): Bacteria > Desulfobacterota > Syntrophobacteria > Syntrophobacterales > Syntrophobacteraceae > JALOOX01. Next base: position 38,972 of record JALOPI010000018.1, on the reverse strand, counting down.
AAAGGGGGGGAGTGGATGATCTCGCATTACCTTCTGGCGCAACGGCCACAGGGGGCCTGTGATTAACGTAAGGTCGGATCGGGGGGGGAGTGGCATGAGCCAGGACCAGGGTACGGGCGGGGAGCCCAGGAATGGATCGGGCCTGGAGCCTTCGCTCCTGGACCAAGACAAGCTTCAGGGGATTCGTGCTCTGGATCCGGACGGCAAGGCGGGGCTGCTCAGGCGGGTGATCCAGGCTTTCATCGACAAGACACCCGGGCTTCTGCAGCAGATCAGCTCTGCCCTGGAGGCGGGTGACGTCGAGGGAGTGTTTCGCGGAGCCCACTCCCTGAAATCCAGCAGCGCCATGGTTGGCGCCATGAGACTTTCCGAGACCTGCCGGCAGCTCGAGGCGGTCGGGCGCCGGGGCTCCCTGGACGGGGCCGTCGAGCTCTTCGCCAGTATTCAGGCCGATTTCCATCGGGTTTCCCTGGCCCTGGCTCAATGGACGGAAGGCTGATGATCCCATGACGAGCGACCCCTTGAACACTCCCAAAGGGCTCGTCCTCATCGTGGACGACGACCCCTCCATGCGGATGCTCCTCACGGCGTCCATCGAGCGTGGCGGATTCTCGACTGTGGAGGCATCCGACGGCCAGGAGGCCATCGAGATCTTCACCCGGCACAATCCCGACGCCGTTCTGCTGGATGTGGTGATGCCCGGGATGGATGGCTTCGACACCTGCGCCGCCATCAGGCGTCATGGCGGCGGCAAGCACGTTCCAATTCTCATGGTTACCGGCGTGGATGACATCGACTCCGTCAGCAGGGCTTACGAGGTGGGCGCCACGGATTTCGTGAGCAAGCCCATCAACTGGCTCATCCTCACCGAGCGGGTCCGGGGCATGCTGCGGGCCAGCCGCTTCAACGAGGCCCTTCGAAAGAGCCGCGAGAACCTGGAGCAGGCGCAGCGGATCGCCCTCCTCGGCAGCTGGGAGCTGCTTCCAGCCCATTCGCGCATGGTCTGCTCACGGGAAATGCGCCGGATCTGCGGGATTTCCGAGACCGAGCCCCGGATGGACGTCCAGCGGTTTCTCGCGTCCGTGCATGTCGAGGACCGTCCGGCGGTCCGGCGCGCCCTGGACGATGCCGTCCTCAGGGGACGATCGTCGCGCATGGATCATCGCCTGGTGCCCATGAACGCCGTTCACACAGTGGTCCATCACCGCATCCAGGTCATGGACCTGGACGGAGAGCCCCCCTACCGGGTGACGGGGGTCATTCAGGACATCAGCGAAAGGAAGCGGGCCGAACAGCTCGAAATCGACCGCAATGGCGTTCTCGAGATGGTGATCGGAAGCGATTCCCTGGAGGACATTCTCTCCAGACTGATCCAGATGGTCCAGAATCAGAGGCCCGGGACCTCCTGCGTCATTTCAATGCTCCGCGACGACCGACTGGAGCCCAGCGCCGCCTCGGAGCTGCCGCGGCCCCTTCTCGAGACCTTCACCGGACAGGCCGTTGCCGCCGAAGGCCCGCCCTCCGCCGTGGCGGCTTTCCTTGGAGAAACCGTCGCGGCCGAAGACTTCACCATCAGAAACGCCTTCGGGGTCGATTTTTGCCGAACCGCCCTGGAGCATGGGATTCGGGCCTGCTTGTCGCTCCCCATTTTTTCTGGCAAAGGTCAGATCCTGGGGACCATCTCGATGCTGCACCGTGAGCCCCATTCCCACGAAAGCACCGACCGTGGACTCCTGGCCATGACCGCCAAGCTCGCGGCCATAGCCATCGAGCAGCGAACCCTCACGGAGCGGCTGGCTCACCTGGCGCATCACGATCCGCTGACGGGGCTTCCCAACCGGCTTCTGGCATCGGACCGACTCGAGAGCGCCCTGGCTCGATGCAACCGCCACCAGGAAAGAACCGCTCTCGTTTACATCGATCTGGATCGATTCAAGCACGTCAACGACTCTCTGGGACACCACATGGGGGACCTGATGCTGCGCCAGGTCGCCGAGCGGCTGGAGGGCTGCACGCGCAAGAGCGACACCCTGGCACGCATGGGGGGCGATGAATTCATGGTCATCCTCAATCGCATCGTGGACATGACCGACGTCTCCAAGGCCGCCCAGCGCATCCTCAACGCCCTGGTCTCCCCCTTCTCCATCGAAGGGCGCCGACTTCACATCGGAGCCAGCCTCGGCATCAGCGTCTTCCCGGACAACGGCGCCGACGCCGCATCGCTCCACCGCTGCGCGGACATCGCCATGTACTCCGCCAAGAATGAGGGAGGCAACCGATTCCGCTACTATTCCGAGGAAATGAATGCCCTCGTCATCGAGCGGCTGGAGATCGAGAACAATCTCAGGAAAGCGCTGGAGCGTGAGGAGTTCGAGCTTTTCTTTCAGCCCCAGTTCAAGCTGGCGAGCAAAGGTATCGATGGAGTCGAGGCGCTCCTTCGCTGGGACCACCCGGAGCTGGGGAGGATCGCTCCCGCGCGGTTCATCCCCATCGCCGAGGAAACAGGCCTCATCATTCCCATCGGCAGCTGGGTGCTGCGCAGGGCGTGCGAGCAGAACAAGTCATGGCAGGACTCTGGACATCCGCCTTTCCGCATCGCCGTCAATGTCTCCGCCCTGCAGGTGGTCCATCCAGGCTTCGTGGACGAGGTTTCCAGGATCCTGACCGACACTGGACTGCACCCGCGGTGGCTCGAGGTCGAAATCACCGAGAGCGTTCTCATGAAGGACATGAACGCCGTGGCCGACATCCTGGAGCAGGTCCGGAGTCTGGGGGTGTCGGTGGCCATCGATGATTTTGGCAACGGTTACTCCTCCCTGAGCTACCTCCAGAGGCTTCCCGTGGACTGTCTCAAGATCGACCAGTCCTTCATCAAGGAGATCGAGCAGCTGGGAGAGCTTTCCACGCGCTCCAGAACCCTGATTCGGACCTTCGTCGCCCTGGCCTCCAGCCTGGGAGTGCGGCTCCTGGCCGAAGGCATTGAAAACGATGGGCAGTTCAATTTCCTGAGCGACATCGGGTGCGAGATGGGCCAGGGATTCCTTCTGGGAGTGCCCATGCGGGCCCACGAGATCGAAGCCCTGTGCCGTCAGGGCGGTGGTCCACGGCATCCCGGGCCGTTGCAGGCGATGTCGGCTGTCCATTCACACTGATGGGATGGCCAGGACGGGCTCCTGCCGACACAGGGGCTTGTGGAAGACCATCTGCACATTGCCCAGATACCGCTCCTGGAACCCGGCCTCGCAATAGCACAAATAGAACTCCCACATACGAATGAACACGTCCGGATAGCCCATCCTGCGAACGTCGTCCAGCCGGGCGAAAAAGCGCTCGCGCCAGATGCGCAGGGTCCTCGCATAGTGGGTGGCAATATCCTCCAGGTGCACCGGGCGAAGATCCGTGCACTCCGCGACACCCCGGCAGATGGCCGCCACCGAGGTCAGACAGCCGCCCGGAAAGATGTAGCGCTTGATGAAGTCCACGGAGCGGCTGTGCTGCTCGAAATCCTGCTCGGAGACGGTGATGGCCTGGAGGACCATGGCTCCGTCGTCCTTGAGCCTTTCGCCGCAGCAGCGCAGAAAATCTCCCAGGTACTGGTGCCCCACCGCTTCAATCATCTCGATGGACACCAGTTTGTCATACTTTCCCCGCAGGTGGCGATAGTCCTCGAACAGCAGCTGGATGCGGTCCTGGAGGCCGGCTTCGTGGATCCGCTGGCGGGCCAGGTCATGCTGAGACCGCGAGATGGTCGTCGTGGTGACTCGACAGCCATAGTGACGGGCCGCATGGATGGCGAAGCCGCCCCACCCTGACCCAACCTCGAGGACGTGATCCTCCGGCGACAAACGGAGCTTTCGACAGATGCGGTCGTATTTCGCGCGCGAAGCCTGCTCCAGGGTGGAGTCCGGGCCTTCGAAGATGCCGCAGGAATACGTCAGGGTCTCATCGAGAAAAAGCGCGTAAAACTCGTTGCCCAGGTCATAGTGAGCGGCGATGTTGGCCAGACTGCCGTTTTCCGTGTTCCTTCGGGTGAAGTGATAAAGCCGGTGGGCCGTTCGCGTGAGCACCTTGGAAAGCCCGCGGTCCATTGCCTCCATGAGGGAGCGGTTGCGCACGATGACGCGAATGGCCATCGTCAGGTCGCGGGCCGTCCAGGTCCCGGCCATGTAGGCCTCTCCAGCCCCAATGCTCCCCCCATAGGCCACTGAGCTGTAGAACCGGGGATGCAGGACGTCGATCTCGGCCGAAACGCCATCGCCGCCATGACCGCCACCAAACGAGATCTGTTGTCCCCCTTCCTTGAGAGTGAGGTCCCCGACTTTCAGGCTTTCCAGGCGCTGCAGCACCAGACGCCTGGCCAGCCGATCCAGGGGACCGGTTCTGATCCGAGCCGGCCACGGCGCACCATGGGGGATGATGGTTCCATTCATGGGATCAATTCTCCAAAATCTTGCCGGGCTTGGAAGGGTGGCTGAAGAATGGCGCTCCCTTCAGGAGCAGCCGAGCTGCCTGGTAATAGATCAAGGTGATCACCTTCAAGGTCATCAAAGGGTAGGCGATGAGCACCCGCGTCAAGGATCGGTGATCGATCTCGGAACGTCTCAGGCCGAGGGTCGCATCGAAAAGGCGCCGTCCGCCTTCGGAGCTCGTCAGATGAGCGCCGAGCGTCTCACCCGGTTCCTGAAACCGCCAGTCGTAATCGATAGTCATGGGCATGAAGGGCGATATGTGGAACTGCTTGGTCAACCGGAACCGTTTCCAGCGGGGCGAGGGATGCTCGCTCTGGGATTGACCGAGAACATAGCAGTGCTTCTCCCCCCACGGGGTGTTGTGGACTTCGGCCACCAGCGCTTCGGCCCGGGTCGGGTCTTCCCCATAACAGTAGTAGAAGCTGACGGGGTTGAAGCAGTAGCCAAAATATCGCAGGTGAGCCAGCATGCGGACAGGGCCCGATGGTCTCGTCCCGAGTCGCTCCTCCACCAGGTCGCGCACCACGGTGTCGAGGGGGATATTCGGATCCCCCATGTGATCCCTCCGCCTGAAATAGGCCAGGTTGGGCCTTCGGGAGGACCAGAGCGGGTATCCTTCGAACAGGTCCGGCAGATCGGCAAGGTCGATGAACATCAGGAAGACCCGATACTGGAAAACGTTCAGAATCGGCCTGAAGCGGCGATGGCGGATGGTTCCCTCGTAAATACAGCTCGCTCTCACTCACAGCCCCCGACCGAAATGACGGCAAACCCGGAGCGCACTGTTCACCCCGTCTTCGTGGAATCCGTAGCCCCAGTAGGCACCGCAGAAAAACGTCCGATTGACTCCATTGATGACATCGTGCCGCTCCTGCATGGCAAAACCCCGTGGAGTGTAAACCGGGTGGTGATAGACCATTCGATCGATGAGGCAGTCCGGAGGGATGGGGCGAGTCGAGTTCAACGAGACGCAGAACGTCTCGGGCCCGTCCAGCCCCTGAAGCATGTTCATGTTGTAGGTGACCGAGACGCGACCTCCGCCCTTTGCGGGGATGTGGTAGTTCCAGCTGGCCCAGGCCGTGCGGCTCCTCGGCATGAAACGGGTGTCGGTATGGAGGAGGGTCTCATTCTCCTGGTAGGGGATGGCTTCGAGGATCCTCCCCTCAGCGTCGGTGGGGTCTTCAAGCATCTTCAACGCCTGGTCACTGTGGGCTGCGATGACCACCTGGTCGAATCGCTCCGGACCGCCTCCTCGCGAGGACACTTCCACCCCGTCGGAAAACCGGCGGATACGCTCGACGGGACTCCTCAGTCGAATGCAATGACGGTACGGCCGGGTCATGGGCTCGATGTAAGACCGGGAGCCCCCGGCGATCACCAGCCAGCGGGGCTGATCACGAAGCTCCAGGATGCCGTGATTGTGGAAAAACCGGATGAAGGCTCCCGCGGGAAACTCGTCGAACCTGGCGGGATCGGCGGACCAGATGGCCGCCCCCATGGGGATGATGAAGTGCCGGATGAATCCACGGGAGTAGCCATGGCTCCGCAGGTACTCGCCAAGGGTGAGGCTTGCATCCTGGGTATGCAGAAGCTCGATGGATTCCTTCCGGAAGCGGGCGGCATCCCACAGCATCCTGTAAAAGGAGGGCCTGAGGAGGTTGCGCGTCTGAGCGAAAAGAGATCTCAGGGTGCTGGGCGAGAACTCCAGCCCCGTTTCCTCGCAGCGGACGCTGAAGCTCATGTTGGATGGCTTCCAGGCCACCCCGAGTCGCTTCATGAGGGTGATGAAGTGGGGGTAAGTGCGCTCGTTGAAAACGATGAAGCCCGTATCCACCTGGCGGGTGGCCCCGTTCCGGGTGACGTCGTGGGTGTGGGTGTGCCCCCCCACGTAGTCGTTGGCTTCGTAGATCACCAGCTCGTGATCTTCATGGAGGAGATGAGCCGCCACCATCCCGGCAATCCCCGTACCGACAATCGCGATCTTCATGATATGAGCATCCGTATCCGCGGGTGAGAGCAGGGCCGTCGCCTCGACTGGAATCGACCTTGTCCCGCCATCAGCCCATGAGCTCCAACACCCCTTCCAGGACCGCGGCGGCATGTCCCTTGGACTTGGCGCTGGGCCAGGCCAGCTGAATGACGCCTTTGGGATCGATGACGACGGTGCTGCGGATGACCCCCTCAAACTCTTTCCCATACATCTTTTTTTTGCCCCAGGCGCCGTAAGATTCCAGCACCTGGTGCCCGGGGTCGCTGAGAAGCGGCACCGCGAGCCCGTGCTTTCCGATGAATTTCCCGTGCGATTCAACGGAATCAGGGCTTATCCCATAAACCTGAACGCCGGCTTCTCCAAAACGGGGCATGAGCCCAGTAAACTCCAGGGCCTCCGTCGTGCAGCCGCTCGTGTTGTCCTTGGGATAGAAGTAAAGCACCACCCAGCTTCCCAGGAGATCCTTCAGGCAAACCTCGTCCCCGGTATGGGAAGTGAGGCAGAAATCCGGGGCCTTGCTTCCGGCATTGAGCATGCGAACCCTCCAGGTCAAGTCGGTGCACGTATCTGGTGATCCCCGCCCCTGGCTTCCTTGGGCAGGACCAGGCCAAACGGCAGCGTTATTCACTACAAGAGCAAAACGGAATGAATATAAGACGTAGCCCGGCGAAACGCAAAATCCCGGCGTGGGAATCTTCATCGCCCGGGGAGGGCTTCCCTTGTCGGCCATCCCGGCACGTTGATCTGGACGCGGCGGGTCATTGGCGGCTCATGTGGAGAGAGTCGAAGAATTCGCGGACCCGGATGGATGTGGTCACAAACATGCGGGTGCCGCAGGCTATGGTGTGGATTTCGTTCTCGCTGCCGCAAAGCCTGGCGAATTCCGGCCCGATCACCGAGGCAGGCTCCATCGCTTTGGGCTTCTTGTCCATCGCCTTCAGGTATTGATCCAGGCGCTCCCTGATCACCTGAAAATAATCCACCGGGCGGTCGGTCAGCATTCCCACCGACGCCGACACGCTGTGAGCGAATGCGTGGATGGCTTCCCAGTAGGTCTCCAGGATACGATGGCTTACCGGGTAGTGCTCCAGGTGGTAGGAAATGAGCCAGCCGACGCTGATGATCTTGAGGATCTGGAGCTCATACTCCACTTTCCCGAGCTGGATGCCTGCTTCCGGTGGCAGCTGCTCCAGGAGCCATTTGACATCCTCACGATCCACGGCGAAATTGAAAAGCTCCTCGCCAGAATTCTCCATGCCGCGCCCTTCCTGGTGTGCCGTCATGCCAGCAGCAAAGCCATCCGCGGGTCAGTGCCCCATGCACCAGGACTTCCATGCCTCAATTCCTGAAAGCATGTCAACATCCCTTTTCGGATAGAATCGACATGGGGCCCGCGGGAGACACTCGTGCCGCCGTCGCCTCGCCCCACGCATTCGGGCCGCGCATCAAAAGGAAACCGGCTGCCCCAGGTCCTGGAGACAGCCGGTCGAGATGCCAGACCATGTGCTTCAGCGCACCCTGCGCAGAGCCTTTCCAGCCTGGGTCACCGTGAAGGTTTGCCCCGCGATGTTCAGGGTCCCCGTGCGCGGGTCGGTGGTCAGATTCCTCAGCACTCGGAAACGAACGGTCTTGCTCCCGGCGCGATTGCTGCCGCCGATGACCTGTATCCACGACGCATTGCTGGTGGCCTGCCAGGAGCAGCTTGAAGCGCTGGCCGTCACCTGAGCGCGACCGCTTCCGCCCGTGTATCGAAAGGCCCCCGAATATGCCGACAGGGAGTAACCGCAGACCGGGTTGTCCGGAGCTGGAGGGGGATCCGGCGTGGGGGGGGGCGTGGGAATCGGCGGAAGCTGCCCTTCGTAGGCGATGGCGTACTCCCCCAGATAGATGGGAGCCTTCAGCTGCGAATAGGCAATCCTGAAGTAGCCTCTTTCGCCCCAGTCCAGGCCCCAGCTGTTCTTGGCGATGAAGCACTGGGCCCCGTCGTCGTAGCCCACCAGGAGGATCGCATGGCCCCCTTCGTAAGAACCTGTCGTCCTTGAATAAACTCCCGTCTCGTAGTTGTAGAAGTCGGTGTACACATCCATGGTCGTGACCACCGGACCATAAAGGTAAAGAGCGTTCTTGAGTGCGGCCAGAGTGGGATAACCGTAGGCGATCCAGCGATATCCGCTGATGTGGTATGTGTAGCTCTGCCATCGGGAGCAGGCGCGGGAACAGTCGTTGTTGGTGGCCGTGTAGGGAAAGCACGTTTCCAAAGGCAGCCCCGTGTTGCGGAGAAAATCGGAGGCATCGCTGATCCAGCCGCCAGCATCGCAGTCGCCGGCCGTGCCGCAGGAGACCAGAATCTGCTCCGCCAGGTCGAGGTCGAATCCCGGCGTGTTGTCGGCCATCAGGATTTTGGATTCCATGGCCGCCGTGGTGGCGAAAGCCCAGCAGCTGCCGCAGTCGCCCTGATCCCTCACGGGAGTCACATAGCTGGCTCCATAGTATGAGCGCCAGTCGAGCCCGGTGGGCAGGGCGGCCGCCTTGGGAGCGAGGGACGCCTCCAGGGGAGCCGTCCATTCCTCCTCCCGTCCCTGCGGCTTCACCAGGCCGAGCAAATGCCTTCGAGCCTCGGGAGACATGCGGGACACGGAAGTCTCCCCCGCGACCCATTGGGCCCCCTGGGACTGGATGGCCTGGTTGATGGCGGCCACTTCCTCGTCCAGAGCCTGAGACGGCGATGCCCAGAACAGGGTCAATAGCAGAACAAAACGAATCCAGGCCAGTTTGAATGCTGCATTGCCGGCGTTCCTGCCCATAAGCCGATTCCTTCCTTGTCATGCTTTGAGTGAGCTATTGTATCGTGACTTCCACCATGAATCGGTCCAGAGACGCCTCCTTTCCCTTCCAAGGTCTGCAGTAGGAAAACTCCAGGACGGTCCGGCCCCTCTGTCGCGCTTGCAATCGCCAGACCTTCACCACCGGAGCGCCCATCTTGCCGGTCTCGCCGCCTGCCCTGGATTCGACCCCCACCAGGTCGAAAACCATCTGGTCCAGCGCATCAAGAAGCCACAGGTACCCCGTGGCCCCTTTTTCCTCCAGCTCCACGACCACGATGGCTCCCACCTCGACCGCGATGGCCCTGCCATGATCCGATCTCTGCAAAACGACCATTTCCGCCCCCGACCCCGCCGGAGTCAACGAGCTCCAGGCGAACATCATCATGCATACGGCTGTGAGCACGGCGCTTGGCACCCTGATCCCTCCCCGACGGGCTCCCGAAAACGCCCTTTTTAGGCAAATCACGTGCCGAAAGTGCTTTTCCCAGAGAAGCGGTCTCGGAATACGCCTGTGAAAGCCGCCCCGCCATGGTCCCGCGGACTCGGTTGGGCCCGCTCCCTGGTGGGGAACGCCTCGATCCTGACAATTCGCGCCAGCCCGCAGCCCAGGATTGTCATGGGAAAATGGGTCGCCGCGGAGGAAGATCCGATCTCGAGCCACACCCTGAGTGGAATCGAGGAGGCGATGAGGGGGATATAAAATGACCTTATTTCCGCAATCTTGCCATGCGGGGACGCTCGACGCGGTTTCGGCGGGGCACAAGCCCGGTGGCGATGCCGCCGGCTCAGGCCCATCGCCCCGAGCCAATGAGGGTCAAAGGCGTTGCCGGCGGGCGAATGCAAGCAGCCCCTTGGAGCAGGGGGTACAGCCCGACGTTTCGAGTCAATTGCCGCGAGATTTTCTCAGGCTCCGGATGGCCTCGATCACATGCGGCCACACGTTGCTCACCACGATCGCATAACCCTGAGACGTCGGGTGAATGCCGTCCGGAAGATTCAGGGCATGCTCCCCGGCGACGCCTTCCAGAAAAAAGGGGATGTGGATCACGCCGTGCCGCTGGGCGACCCTCGGATAGATATTTCGGAAGGCCGTGGTGTAGTCAGGTCCCAGGTTGGAAAGCATCTGCATCCCGGCCAGGACGACGATCACCTGCTTCTCCTTGAGAATCCGGACGATCTCCGAGATGTTGCCCTCGATGACCTCGGGCGCAATGCCGCGAAAACCATCGTTGGCGCCGGTCTCCAGAATCACGATGTCTGGCTTCATCCGCAGGATCCAGCTCACCCGGGACAGGGCCCCGCTGCTCGTTTCACCGTTAACACCGGCATTGACGACACAAAACGGGAATCCCTCCGACCGTAACCGCCGCTCGAGCTGGGCCGGATAGGCATCCTGACCGGGAAGGACGTAGCCCTGGGTGAGGCTGTCCCCGAAGGCCACGATGGTCCCCTCGCAGTCCGAGGTCCTGGAGACCTGGGCCAAAGCGGCGCCATCCAAGGCGCTCATCGAGAGCGCCGCAGCGGTCAGCAGCATCGAGAGCGCCGCCAGCAAAGCCTGGCAGCGTGACATGAGCTGGTGAGCGAGCAAGAGCATGATGGGTCACTCCTCCGTTTGATCCCTCAGGAAGTCGACGGGGCGCTGCCTCAGCACGGAAAGGGATGAAAGGAGCCCGATGCCCGTGACGAGGGCCATCGTCATGAGTACCATGACCAGGCTGAGCCCGACGAAGGGCTGATAAGGGATGTCCAGAAACCGGGCGCTGACGACCCAGGTCGCCGCCTGGGAGAACCCCAGGGCGAGCCCTGCGCTCAACAGCCCCAGGAAAACGTTTTCCAGCGTGAAAACCTTCAGGACGAATCCGCCGCGGGCTCCGAGGATCTTGAAATACACCGCCTCCTGTGTCCGGGCGTGGCGCGTGGCCATGATCGAGCTCACGATGATGAGGATGCCGGCCATGATGCTGAACAAGGTGAAAAACCTCGTGATCCCTGAAAGTTTATTCATGAGCTCCGCCAGGCTGGACACGGCCTGGGTGACATCGATGACGCTCACATTGGGAAATCGCGTCACGATCCGGCTCTGGAGGGATGGTATGGAGCCCGGCGGCACCCGCATGGCGGTGAAAATGGTCCGGGGGGCATCCCCGAGAACCGACTCCTGAAGCACGAAATAGAAAAACGGCTGGATCAGCTCTCTCCCTCGGGAGCGGACGCTGGAAACCCTGGCCTCCACCGGCACCCCCTGGATCATGAAGGTGATGAGCTCACCCACGCGCATCGGCTTCATATCCAGTACCGAGTCGAGCACCGAGACCTGGGGGCCGTCCCAGTCATGGCGAAAAAGGCTGTCTCCCTCAACGAGGGTCTCGTCGCCAGCCAGATGATCGCGGTACGTGAGGTTGAATTCGCGGGCCAGGTTGTCACCCCGGCTCTGGCGCTCCCGCTCCACATCGATCTCCACCCCGCCGACCCGGACGATCCGCCCGCGGACCACGGGATAATAATCCGCCGGCATGCCCAGCTCGGCCTTGAATTCCTCCAGCTGAGCGGGCTGAATATCGAGGAAAAAGACATTGGGTGCATCGGAGGGGAAGGATTGAACGAAGGTCGCGTCGATATTCCTCTCGATGAGGGAGATGGAAAAGAGGATGGAAAGCGAGGCCGTGAGCGTGATGATGATGGAGCGGGTGGCGTTCCTGGGCCGAAACAGCCCCCTAAGGGCCTGCCTCGGCACCAGGGACCGGAAGCGGGCCCGCCTCAACCCGGACAGAGCAGCCTGGGCCATCAAGCCGGCGGCAGCCATGAAGACCCCCGTCCCAAGCACGAACCACACGCCGATCCGAAGATCATCCAAGGAGCTCCTGAGGATCAGTCCCAGGAGCGCCACCATGATGGCCACCAGCGCCAGCACGGCGGGCAGCCCCCGCGTCGCAGCCGGGGCCTGTTTCCTGAGGATGGCCCCTGGCTTCACCTGGCTCAGCCCGTGGAGCGGCAGAAACGCGAAGAGCGCCACCACCACGATCCCCAGAACCAGACCATCCACCAGGGATCGCCAGGAGAGGGAAGGCTGCACGGAGGAAGGGATGAGCCCCCGAAAAAGCTCCGGGAGCCAAACTTGCAGCAGGGAGCCCAGGGCGAGCCCCACCACCGTTCCCATAAGCCCCAGAAGCCCCAGCACCGTCACGAACTGCAATGTGATGAACCGGCCCGTCGCTCCAACGGCCTTCATGACCGCGACGGTCTGCTCCTTTTCCTTGAGGAGCGCCGCCAGTACACTCTGAATCCCTATGCCTGACAGCAGCAGCGTGAAGACGGCGATGAGGGTCAGGAAGAAAAGGAAGTTGTCCAGGAACTTCTTCACCCGTGAGCGCGCCGTCCGGTAGGTGTCCACCCGCTCATGACTCCCCTCGGCCCGCCCCCGGAGGTCCTCGGCGATGGACTCCAGCTGCTCCGCGTCGCTGACCCGGAGCAGGGTGTCATACTGAACGCGACTCCCCTTGCCGATGAGGTCCAGTGCTTCGAGGTCGGCAGCGGCCACGAGGATCCGGGGTCCGAAGGAAAAAAGGCTCACGGGACGGTCGGGCTCGCGGATCACCACGTCCCGGATGACGAGCGTCGAGCTCCCCACGTGTAGGGAGTCCCCCAGGCGGACACCCAGCCGGTCCAGCAGCGACGCCTCAACAACGATGCTCCCCGGAGTCAGAACATCCTCGAAGCGACGGCCCGACTGGAGATCGATGGTTCCATACAAAGGATAACCCGGCTCCACCACCTTGAGGCCGGCCAGAAGTGTACGATCCCCTCCCTGCGCCCGCACCACCGTATAAAATTCATAGGCTTTGAGGCTTCGCACCGCGCCCTTCGACTCCCAGGACGCCACGACCCCGGCCAGAGGCTCCGAAAGGGGCTGGTGAGAGTGGACGATGATATCCCCGCCGTGGAGCGCCCGGGCATCGTCCAGCACCGCCTCGTTGACGCTCGTCCTGAATCCGCCGAGGGCGGCGAGGGTCACAATGGAAAGGGTCACGCAGAGTACGAAGACCATGGCCTGCCGGCCCGACCGGGTGACCTGCTTCAGTATAAAGGATCTATGGAGCATGGCGCTTCCCGTCGATCATTCCGTCGCGCAGCAGGATGGCGCGATCCGCCATCCCGGCAATCTCAACGCTGTGGGTCACCAGGACCAGGGTCGTTCCGTGCTCCCGCCGGAGGTCCAGCAGCAGCTCCAAAATGGCCTTGCCGTTGGCCGAATCGAGATTTCCTGTGGGCTCATCGGCGAAGATGATCCTCGGGTGGTTGACAAGGGCCCGACAGATGGCCGCCCTCTGCCGCTCTCCTCCAGAAAGCTGGTGTGGAAAGCTCCACATGCGATCCTGCAGGCCCACCCGCTCGATGAGGGCTCTGGCCTTCCCTTCAGCCCGGGGATCACGGCTCAGCTCGGCGGGAAACCTGACGTTCTCCAGCACGTTGAGCGAAGGGACCAGATGAAAGGATTGAAAAACGAACCCCATGGTCCCGTTCCTCAGGGGTGCCAGCTGGTCCTCGGTGAGATCCGTGATGTCCCGCCCCTCCATGAGCACCCGCCCCTGGGTGGGCCTGTCCAGACCCGACAGCAGACTCAGAAGGGTGGTCTTGCCACTGCCGCTGTTTCCCTGGATCACCAGGAACTCACCCGAAGGCACGCACAGCGACACGTCGCGGAGCACGTCGATGGATCGATCGCCAATGCGGTACGTTTTGGTCAAGTGTGTCGCTTCAAGAATGCTCATCGCTTCAACCCGTAATACCCACAGCTATTTCTTGTCCTTCAGGAGGGCGGCCAGCGCTTCGAAGGGCTTGAAGGTCGTGGATGGCCCTTCCTCCTCCCCCGGTGTCGGCTCGTCATAGTACTCGGCGTCTCCGTACCGTGAATGCTCGTTGTCATGGCAATACAGGCACAGAAGCTCCCAGTTGCTGCCGTCCGGCGGGTTGTTGAAGTGGTTGTGGTCCTTGTGATGAACCGTCAGCTCCCGAAGTCTCTTCCCCGAGAACTCGCGCCCGCACCGGGCACAGATCCAGGGAAAGAGCTTGAGGGCCCGCTCCCGGTAGGTCTTCTCGAGCTCCGCTCGCGTATTCCTGAGGGGCATGCGCAACACTCCTCTCCATGATTTTTTCGGGCACCACCGCGATCAAACGGCGGTGCGAAGACATTATCCCGGGCGGTACCAGTCCCGACGGCGGGACAAAGGATCGGGCCGGAAAGTGGATCAGCCAGACCAGCCTTTGTCGCAAGTCATCGCGAGCCGCAACGACAAAATAAGTCCTCGGGATGAAAAAAGCCCGACATCCGACGACGCCGGGCTTCACCCATGCTGATCCCGCGAAGCGTTCTCCTGTTGACCCCTCCCTCCCGGCTGCGGGCTGGACGGTCCATTCACCGCCGCGAATGCCCGAGGAGGATCTCGGCATCACTTCAGATCATCCAGGCTCCCGCGAGGGCTGCCAGAGCCAATGGGGGCGGGAGGCCAAGCCAAGCCCGTTTCCGTCGGCCCCATGGACCCACCCTTCAACGAATGGTCACCGGAACCGTTGATTTTCCTCCGCGACTGGACGTGACAGTCACATAGCCGGGAGGTACACTCAGGTTCAACACCCGGTGGCTCCGATTGGTGATGACCTGGGAGATCAGTCCCAGGTCGTTCCCTGACGAGTCAGTACCCGTGACGGTCAGGACCGGGCCGGGCGAGCCGTGGGCTTCCGGCATGCTCGATGCGGCGCTGACGGTCAAAATCCTCGTCCTCAGGACATAGGTGGCACTCATGATGGTCACGATATCCTCCATGGGAACGGGAATCGCCTCGAGACCGACCACGGGAGCTCCACCGCTCAGGACCTGAAGAGTGACCAGGGGAACGGGATTCGCCGCCACATCCCCCATGACGACATTTGCAAAAAAGCGACCGCGCACCAGGTCCACCGCCATGGGGACAGGGGCCGGCAATGCGCTGCCACCCACCGTGGTGATGTGGATGCCGTCTCCCGCCCTCGTCGAAGCGATGACCGTCCCCATGCTCCTGCCCCCCACGCTGCTGATGGTCGCACGCTCGATGGTCACCTGCTTATCCACGGCTCCACCGGGAACCTTCCCCTCCTCCGGCACCGTTTCAGCGGGTGCAGGGTGATATTTGGCCTCGACGACGGCCCCCGTGACCGGGTCGATGGGATCCAACGGGTCTTGCCCCGCGCGAGCTTCCCGCCCCATGGTCAATAACAGTAACAATAAGAACAGCGCCCACATCCTTCTCATGGTGATCCCTCGCAGCCCTTGCTCCCTTAGGCGTCTGACCCACCGATGGGCTCGTTCGAGCAGCATGTCCCCGCGGTATTCCGAGCCTCAGGCCAGGAAAATGCCCCGTGGTGTCCACCTCGAGCCCGGTCTGAATCCCACTCCGGAGCCGATCCATGCTTCAACGGGCTCCCTGCTTCATCCTCCGAAATGCTTCTCAATTCCTGCACGGTGACCGTCGCGTTATCGTTATACGACCTTATGATAAAGGCTTCAACGGAGGCCACAATGCAGGATAAAATGTATTTGGCATGGTAGGGTATTCACCCATCCATGTAGCTATTTTTCATCATAAAAGAAAGTGTGGGACGCCGCAATGGGCAGGGCCCTTCCCTCATGGGGATTCCATGGGGTGCGGGAACGATACACCCTGATTAATTTGGGTAAAAGTACACGATGGGGATTCCGGAAGATCGCTTCCCGAGACAAATGCTTGCGCATGGGGGGCATGCCCGCGGATCGAGCATCTCAAGGAGCCCGTGATGACAAATGAACCGCGCATCCGCATACGGGATGCCACTCGGAGGAGCTGGGCCGAGCCATGGAAGATCAAAATGGTCGAGCCCACGCGATGGACGACTCGCGAACACCGCGCCGAGCGATTGAAGGAAGCCGGCTACAACACCTTTTTACTCAGATCCGAGGACGTATACATCGATCTCTTGACGGACTCGGGCACATCGGCCATGAGCGACCGCCAGTGGGCCGGGCTCATGCTGGGGGACGAAGCCTACGCCGGGAGCCGCAACTTCTATCATTTCGAGGCGGCGGTTCAAAAGTATTACGGCTACCGTTACGTGGTTCCCACGCACCAGGGTCGGGGTGCCGAGCACCTCGTGGCCAAAATTTTCATCAAGGCTGGGGACATCATCCCGGGCAACATGTATTTCACGACCACCCGAGTCCACCAGGAGCTGGCTGGCGGCACCTTCGTGGATGTCATTTTGGATGAGGCACACGACCCGTCGAGCACCCACCCTTTCAAGGGCAACGTGGATCTTGGGAAGCTCGAGGACCTCATCGGCAGGGTGGGAAGCGGGCGCATTCCCTACTTCAGCCTGGGGGCCACCGTGAACATGGCCGGAGGACAGCCCGTGTCCATGCGGAACGTTCGGGAGCTGAGAGCCCTGTGTGAGCGCCATGGCATCCCAATCCTCCTCGATGCCACGCGGGCCATCGAAAACGCCTACTTCATTCAACAGCGCGAAGAGGGCTATGGCGGGAAATCGGTGGCCGAAATCCTCCTGGAGCTCTGCTCCTACACCGACGGCTGCTGGATGAGCGCCAAGAAGGACACCCTGGTCAACATCGGGGGCTGGCTGGCCGTTAATGATCTGGACCAGTTCGAGGAAGCCCGAAACCTGGTGGTTGTTTTCGAGGGGCTTCACACCTATGGAGGTCTGGCTGGCCGCGACATGGAAGCCATGGCCATCGGTATCGAGGAATCGGTGGATGATGACCACATACGCGCTCGCATCGGCCAGGTGGAGTACCTGGGGAAAAAGCTTTCGGACTGGGGCATTCCCGTCGTCCTTCCCATCGGCGGACATGCCGTATTCATCGACGCCAGAAGCTTCTATCCTCACATTCCCCAGGACGCTTTCCCAGCTCAAGCCCTGGCGGCGGACATCTACCTCGAGGCGGGGGTCAGAACCATGGAGCGGGGCATCGTTTCCGCTGGCCGCGACCCCGAGACCGGGATGCATCGCTATCCCAGGCTGGAGCTGGTGCGGGTCACCATTCCCCGGCGGGTGTACACTCAGGCTCACATGGATGTGACCGCCGAAGCCATCGAAGAGGTCTGGTGGAACCGCGACGGAGCCACGGGCCTTCGAATGATCTACGAGCCCCGTTACCTGCGCTTTTTCCAGGCCCGGTTCGAGCGCGTGTGAGCCCCATCGAGGGACCTCCGTGGCGAGAAGCCCGGGGCTGGAAGGCAAGCCACCCGGGCTACAGGAAGTGTCGCTGTTTCTTCCCGGGCAAGCCAGGCGATCGCCAGGGTCCTCTCCCGGCGGCTGCCGAGGGATCCACCTCATGGCAGGCAGCACGGGCATGGAGAAGGTCGCGGAAAACGCGAGGCTTTCACCCCTCCCTCAAAAAACATTGGAGTCGTTATAAAATCACTTCCAGCGGCACCAAGATTTATGATAGATAGGAGCATCTATTATTAAAGAGGTTGGATGAGACCCACTGGGGCTGTGGAGCGGTTGTCGATTCGTTAGCTCAGGGGAGTCGGCAATCGATGGAAATGGAGTATTCATAAAACCATCTTAAGGAGGAGGAAGTATGAAAAGGCTGCTAGGGCTTGCACTACTGGTTGGCTTCTTTGCTGTATCGATGGGTGGCTGCACATGCGCGAGGAAGGAAGTTAAGGCTGAGCCCCCTCCGCCAGCGGTTGAGAAGGCTCCTCCGCGTCCGGTTGAGCCCCCTCCGGCTAAACCGCTTCCGCCCAAGAAGGACCGCAACTAAGTCTTCACCCAGGCCCTGTCTCGCTGAGTGCCCATCGCGAGACGGGGCCATTCTTTTGGTGGCTCAACAACGAGAGAAGCATGTCAGCAAGGTGCGATCAAATCCCTGGCCTGGACAGCATGAGAGATCGGGCTCGGCCTCGGCGCGGCGGGGCGACGATTGGAGCCCGTGCCAATGTGGGCGGTCGTTCGGCGACACTCGGCAGGATCATCTGCTTTTGTCTTCTGGCCCTCTGTTTGACCTCCCCCGAGGCGGGCGCCGCGGATAACGCCGCCCAACCATCCAATCCCATGCCCACCAGCTCGCTCCCGTCCTACGGAAGCGCAGCCAGCATCGTTCCCGCCGGGATTCGCCTCAATGAGGCTCCCCGCCCCAGGCGGGCAAACTTCGAGAAGGAGGCAAAGTCCCGGGATGCTCAGCGCATTGCCGATTGGGTCGTTGACGTGGGCGACAATCACGGCATGCCCTTCCTGCTGATCGACAAACGGGAAGCCAAGGTTTTCGTCTTCCATGCCGACGGAAGACTGCGCGGTGCAGCGCCCTGTTTGCTGGGACTGGCGCTGGGTGACGACACCGCGCCCGGCATCGGGGATCGGAAGCTGTCGGAGATTCCACCGCAGGATCGCACCACGCCGGCTGGTCGCTTCGTGGCATCCATCGGCTACAACTACAGCGGAAAGGACGTCCTGTGGGTGGACTATGATTCCGCGGTATCCCTGCATCGCGTAGTCACATCCAACGCCGCCGAGCGCCGACTGCAGCGCCTGGCCACTCCCACCCCTTCCGACAACCGCATCTCCTTTGGCTGCATCAACGTCCCGGAGAGTTTTTTCAATGACGTCGTGAGCCCTGCCTTCGCCGGCACCTACGGCATCGTTTACATTCTGCCCGAAACCCGTCCCAAAAAAGAAATCTTCGCCTCGTATTATGACATCGATTGACGGGCTGGCCGCATCCTCCGACCGGAAGCTCCCGCCGTTGCCACACACCGTCCGGCCATGCCGCTTCAAGGCATGGGGCAGGAGGACGATGACTGACTCGGTCTGTGTCACAGCCCCGGGATCCCGGTCCAAAGCATGTGCATAACGTCCGCGCCCTTCCCTTTGGTCTTCGCGGATGCGCCGGTTGTTGGCGACGGATGCTTGAAGCTGTCCAAATGTGCTTCGAGCACCAGGAGGAGCCGACGGCGGATCTCAGCCGAGTGGTCGTGAAATGACCATGAGAAATCTGGAGACCATCGCGGCCATGGTTGCCGCATTCTGGATCGTGGGAGCCGCGGACTGGCTCGTTTTTGGCGGCCAGCTCTCGACCTACGGTATCCAACCCCGCACGCGAAGCGGCCTTATGGGCATCCTCCTCGCTCCCTGGCTTCACGGGGGCATGGCGCACCTGATGGCCAACTCCGTGGGTATGCTGCTCTTCGGTGGCCTGGTTATCCTGCGGAGCCGGACGCATTTCTGGACCGTGGTGCTGGTGGGGGGCCTCGCCAGCGGACTCGGCACCTGGCTCCTGGGACGTTCCGCACTCCACGTGGGCGCCAGTGGTCTCATCTTCGCCTGTTATGGATACCTGCTTTGCACAGGCTGGTTCGAGCGCAGACTCGGCCCGATCCTTCTCTCATCCTTTGTTCTCCTGGTGTGGGGCTCCACGCTGTGGGGCATTTGGCCGCTCCAGCGGGAGGTATCCTGGGAAGGCCATCTCTTCGGACTGCTGGGCGGCGCCATCGCCGCGTGGCTCCTGGCCAGAGGACAGCGCCATTCCCGCTGATTGTCGAGAGCGAGCGGCAGGATCTTCCCGGCCGACGGCGCCTCGCCCGAGTGGCGAGCCGCGACATGGCGTTGCGGCGCGAGTATGCGGGCATCGTCCTTGAAATGGCCGACGGAAGTTGGTAAGCAGAGGGCCATGAAGAAGCCATCACCCAGACAACTCACTTGGCTGCCCCAGCTGGCCATCCGAGAGCACTGCCTGTGGTGCTGCGAGAACCGGGAGCAGGAAGTGGCCATGTGCAGCTCCCAGCGCTGTCCCCTGCACCCCTATCGTTCCGGGGATCCCTTCGGCAGGGCCACCGATTATTACACTGTCATTCGCAGGAAGTGCCTGGACTGCGTGACAGGGTCCCGTTCGGAGGTGCTGAACTGCCTTTCGGTGGCATGTCCCCTCTGGTGCTTCCGCATGGGGAAGTATGGATGCGCGGGCTCAAAGCCTGCTGGATTGCATGGAATGCATCCTCCCCACAGAGAGGAAGGCCGGCCGGCGACGTCGAGGGAATGACTCGCCGTCTGGAGACGGTCCCTCACCGGCAATCCCCGAATTCAGAAACCCATTGGCCCGCCTCAGGAATCTCAGCCCGCCAGCCCGTGTTGCAGTCGACCCACACTTCGGTTTATGGTAGATGTGACATAATGAAGATGCCCCATGGACCGGGTGGAGCGCTGCAGGCCGGTCGTAGTGCTCTTCGCGCTTCGCGAGATCCCGAAGCACCGGACACGGATGCGGAGACATCGCCGGCCTGGCTGAGCGGGCAGGCTCGGCTTCTCCCTGTGCCGCGTGAGGACATTGACGGAAATGGATGCAACCCCGAACAGGCTTTGATCCGAGGCAACCGCAATGGAACGGATAGGCAGTTATTCTTTTGAAGAGTACCTGGACCTGGCGAGATCCTTTCACGGGTATACAGCTCCGGGATTGGTCATGGGCGGGTTCATGGTGGATCTGGCTTTGAGCCGCATGCCGCGGGATATCCTGCTGGACGCCATCAGCGAGACGTCCCAGTGTCTACCCGACGCCATCCAGATTCTCACGCCCTGCACGATCGGGAACGGCTGGCTGAAGGTCATCCATCTGGGACGGTTCGCCCTTTCTCTTTATGAGAAATATGAAGGAAAGGGCGTTCGGGTTTATCTGGACCCAGGACAGCTCGAATCCTGGCCCGAAGTCAAGAGCTGGCTGCTCAAGCTCAAACCCAAGAAAGAGCAGAACAGCGAGCTGCTCCAGGCCCAGATCAGGGAAGCGGGGCATCGCCTGTACGGCGTTCAGCCCGTGCGGATCCAGTCCCACCTGCTCAAGAAGCGAAGCAAGGGTGCCATCGCGAGCTGTGTTCTCTGCGGCGAGCCTTATCCCCAGCGCGACGGCCCGGTCTGCCGAGGATGTCAGGGAGAAGCCCCCTATGCGATTCAGCCCTCCGAGTCCCTGGCCATACAGTCAGCGGCAGGCATGAGAGCCATCCCTGTGGAAGAGGCCGTGGGGCGGACGGCACTTCACGACATGACGCACATCGAGCCGGAGGTCGCCAAGGGTCCCTTGTTCAAGCGCGGTCAGCGGATCTCCGCCGGTGACGTATGCAGGCTGCAGCAGATGGGACGTCAGAAGGTTTACGTGCAGGAGCTGAATGAGCCCTCCCCCGACTGGGTCCACGAGGATGCGGCGGCCCTCGCCTTCGCCAAGGCCATGGCCGGGGAAGGCGTCTCCTTCGACGAATCCCCGAGGGAGGGAAAAATCAACCTGCTGGCTGATCGCGATGGACTCCTGGTGGTCGACGTCGAGCGGCTGGAAACCTTCAACATGGCCCCCGGCGTCATGTGTGCCAGTCGAAAGACCTGCACTCTGGCCACCCGTGGCCGGGAAGTGGCGGCCACGCGGGCCATCCCCCTTCTCCTGCCACGCGATGATTTCGAGCGGGCCATGGCCGTCCTTCGAGAAGCGCCTCTGTTCAAGGTGCTCCCCCTGCGCCAGGCCCGAGTGGGAATTCTCGTCACGGGGAGCGAGGTCTTCCAGGGGCTGGTGGAGGACCGTTTCATTCCCATCATCACCAGCAAGGTAGAGAAGCTCGGATGCGAAATGGTCAAAGCCCTCATCGTGCCCGATGACCGGGAAGCCATCAGCCGGGGCGTTGGGGAGCTTCTGGGGGCGGGAGTGGACCTCCTGGTGACAACGGCAGGCCTGTCCGTCGACCCTGACGACGTGACCCGGCAGGGGCTCATGGACGCCGGGGCGACGGAAGTGCTCTACGGCACGCCCATCATTCCAGGCGCCATGATCCTGCTGGCTCGCATCGGTACAGCCCGAGTCATGGGCGTTCCGGCCTGTGCGCTCTATTTCAAGATCACGGGCTTCGACCTGCTGCTTCCCCGTGTACTGGCCGGCACACGAATTTCGAGGCGGGATCTGGCTCAGATGGGGCACGGCGCTTTCTGTCTCAGGTGCAAGACCTGCACCTTCCCCAAGTGCCCCTTCGGCGGCTGAGCCGCCGGCGGTGCGCCCCGGATAACCACATGCCTCCGGAAAAACCGACGATGAGAATCCATCTGTGGATTGAATCGCACAACGGCCTGAGCTTCGGCCTGGGTCGAGCCATGCTGCTCAGCAAGGTGGATCGGTTCGGGTCCCTCAGGAAGGCCGCCGACGACATGGGTATGAGCTATCGCGCCGCCTGGGGCAAAATCCGAAAAAGTGAGGAGGTTCTGGGCATCAAGCTGATCGTCCGAAGCTCCAGCCGCAAGGATGGATGTCAGCTCACCGAGATGGGGCGCCACCTCATGGAGAGCTACCTCCGGTGGTTCGATCAGGTGGAGCGTGAAGCCCTCGCCCGGGCATCGGAGATGCTTCCGATACCGGTCAAGGGCTTCAGTGACCCTGAATCGGACGGCTGAGCCACGGCGGGCCTCCCAGCCGGAGTGTCACATCGGCTTTCCGTGCCTCGTATCCCGCGGCAGGAGGAGAGCCCGGACTCAACGCCAGGGAGATACCAGGAGCCGGAGAACTGGAGCCGAGTCAGTCCGCCGGGGAAAAGCACTCCTTGCTTCCAGTCCCCATTGCCGGGCCACCAGACGACGCTCACGCCCACGCCCAGAGGTGCGCGGAAGCAGCCGGGAGTCTCCCTGTTCCATTGTGCCCGAGCAGCCAGCCACCGTTCATTGTGCCTTCACGTCCACCCGGGGAATGGCGAAAACGCCGTCAGTGACCTCCCGCACATTCCCGTCTTCATCGAGGAGCTTCCCGCTGAACGAGCCCTTGATGACGGTTCCGGGAGGGCCGAAGTTGTCGATTTTCAATCGAAAGCTCTGCTTCTTTTCGTCCTCGGCGTCCAGGCTGGCCAGGATATCCCTGAGCATTTTCTCATTGGTCTCCTTGTCGGTGAACACCTCGTACCATGAGAAGTAAACAGGCATGGTATCGGCGGACTTGGCTTCGTGGACCCCCACCACGGCCTTTTCCTCCACGGCGAGCTCGATGGAGAGCCCCACGCCGACATCCACTTTACGCTTGGGGTCGGCAGGGTCCGAGATTTCCTCCGATCCTTCGCGGGTCAAGGTCAAATAGCTGTCACCGGCGGAGTACTCCAGTCTGGCATCCTTGAAGCTGAAGGTCTTGCTTCCGATCTTGTACGATATGGTTCCGGTGTCCTCGGCCATCGACAGAGCCGGAGCCACAAGTAGCAGCCACGACATCAAAACACATTGGAAATACCTGCTCTTCATTCCCGCATCCTCCTCGTCCATGTTGAACCGAAAATTCCCCGCCATCCAGCATCGCTCGGAACGGGCGCCCAGCAGCCCATGTGATGGAACCGGTCCCGTCGCACCCTTGGGGGGCGAAGCCCTGAATTTCATCCATCAAGATAGGACGTTCGTCCATTTTGAGCCAGAGAAAAGTGGGGGGGCGCGGGAGACCAGGAGCGTGCATCGTGGGGCTGGATATCGGTTGAAAAAGACCCATCCCACAAGTTAATGGTATGGCGTGGAAAACAAGAAGGCCTGCTCGACCCGGATGGAGGCAGCTCCCCGGATCTTTCATGCATGGGACGAACCGTGAGAGGGCCACCTTTTGGCTCATACTGCAGGTGTCTGATTGTGGACGTCAAAAAATTCGCTATTCCTGAGATCATATTCGGCAGGGGAAGCTTGGATTATGCGGGACTTTGCGCCCGGAGGCTCGGAGCGGCGACAGCTTTCCTGGTCAGCGACTCGGGACTCGAAAAGGTGGGATGGGTTTCCAGGGTAAAGGAGATTCTCGAGAGGGAAAACCTTCGCTGGGTCCATTATTCCAACGTTGTTTCCAACCCCCGGGACCACCAGATCGAGGAAGGGGCCGATCTCTATCTGAAGGAAGGGGCTGACGTGGTGATCGCCCTGGGTGGCGGCAGCCCCATGGACGCCGCCAAGGGGATCGCCGTGGTGGCCAGCAATGGCGGACGCATCCATGATTACGAGGGGGCCAACCGGATCCACCGCCCCCTCCCCCCCATGGTCTTCATCCCCTCCACGGCGGGCAGCGGGTCCGACATCTCCCAGTTCGCCATCATCAACGACACCCACCGATGCGTGAAGATGTCCATCATCAGCAGGACCCTCGTTCCCAACATCTCCATCATCGACCCGCTCATTCTGGAGACCAAGGGCGAGGAGCTCATCGTGGCGTCCGCCGTCGACGCCTTGTGCCATGCGGTGGAGTCCTTCGTTTCCCCCATCGCCTCCCCATTCACCGAGAGTCAGTCCCTGAGAGCGATTCAGCTCATCGTGCAGCACCTGCATCGCGCCCGGGAGGAACGGTCGCTGGACGATCTGGAGCAGCTGAGCATCGCCAGCACGGCTGCGGCCATGGCTTTCAGCAACGCCAGCCTGGGGGCCGAGCACGCCCTGGCCCATTCCCTCGGGGGGATGTTCGATGTTCTTCACGGCCTGGTTCACCCGGTCCTTCTGCCCGCGGTCATGCGATTCAATCTTTCGGCTTCCACCGAGAAGATGGCGGTCATCGGCGAGATCTTTCTGGGGAAGAAGCGTCGATCGCCCAGGGCCACGGCGGCGGCGGGCATCGACAGGCTCGAGGCCTATTGCCAGTCCCTCGGAGTTCCCACGCGGCTTCGGGACATCCTCCCCCGGCGCGACAAGCTCCCCGAGCTTTGCCAGATGGCGGTCAAGGACGTCTGCCTGCTGACAAACCCCAGGCCTGCGTCGTGGGAAGATCTTTTGAGCATCTGCGAGGGGGCATGGTGATGAAGCATGAGCCGACGCTCGAGGATCTCATGGGAATCGA
Organism: Syntrophobacteraceae bacterium; assembly: GCA_025453975.1. GTDB lineage: Bacteria > Desulfobacterota > Syntrophobacteria > Syntrophobacterales > Syntrophobacteraceae > JALOOX01. The sequence continues at coordinate 13,862 of JALOPI010000018.1, read as the reverse complement.
GCATGCCAAGCTGGGCTTCTTCCGCGAGGTGCAGGAGAAGATCGCCGAGCTGAAAGCGTCCAATCTCGAACTGGCGCGAAAGAAGAACACCATCCAGGCGATCCTCAACGGGATCACGGACATCATGGTCGTTCTCTCCGAGGACCACCGCATCGTTTCGGTCAACAGGGTTTTCAGCGAGATCTTCGGGGATCGCAACCCCCGGGGCGAGCCCTGCTACAAGGTCTTCCGCGGGCAGGACCAACCGTGCTCACCCTGCCCGGTGCGGACGGCTCGGGAGGAGAATCGTCTCTGTCGTCAGCTCCACATTTATCCCGTGGACGGACAGAACCGCCACTTCGAGATCACGGCCTCGCCCTTGCGCAGCGCGGAGGGCAGGCTCTGCCACATGCTGGTTCTCAAGCGCGACGTCACCCGGGAAATGGAATACCAGGCCAAGTTCTACCAGGCGGAGAGGATGGCCACGGTGGGCCTCCTGGCGGCGGGAGTGGCCCACGAGATCAACAATCCCCTCACGGCCATCTCGGGGTTCGCCGAGGGGCTGCGGCGCCGTCTGCCCCGCCTCGCCGACGCCGTGGAAAAATCCCTTTACGAGGATTTCGAGGAATACGTGGAGACCATCCTGAAGGAATGCGAGCGTTGTCAGGACATCGTGCGGACACTGCTCACCTTCAGCCGGGGGGCGTGCGCGGATTTCTCCCCCATGGATCTCAACGGCCTTGTGGAGGAGACCGTGAAGCTCGTGCGGCATCACCACAAGCAGAACACACAAGATGCCATACGGCTGGAGACCGATGCGTCCCTGCCCATCCTTTTAGGGGACTCATCGCAGATCAAGCAGGTGGTTCTGAACCTGCTCATGAATGCTCTCGATGCCGTGCAGAGCCAGGGTGCCATCACGCTGCGCACGTTCGCCGAAGGCGAGAAGCTCGTGGTTCTGGAAGTGGAGGACACGGGGTGCGGGATCCCGACGGAGCACCTGGACAAGCTTTTCGAGCCCTTCTTCACCACCAAGCCCGTGGGACAGGGAATCGGCATCGGGCTGTCCACCTGCTACAACATCGTTCGGAAGCATGGAGGGGAGATCCTGGTGCGGAGCACGCCCGGGAAAGGATCCACCTTCCAGGTCCGGCTGCCCCGGAACGATTGAAGCCATGGCCGCATTCCCTCCCATAAGGATCCTCGTGGTGGACGACGAGGAGTCCATACGCCGACTGATCGAAAAGGAGATCGGCACCTCGGGCCGGACGGTCCTTGCAGCCGGGACGGCCGAGGAGGCCGCCAGGCTCGCCCAGGCCCACCCCTTCGACGTCATCGTCCTGGACATCCGACTTCCCGACGGCGACGGTATCCAGCTGCTGGCTCGTTTCCGCGAAGCCATTCCCGACGTGGAGGTGATTCTCATCACCGGCCACGGAGATGTGGACACCGCGGTGGAGGCCATGAAGATCGGTGCCTACGATTACATCACCAAGCCCTTCATGCTGGACCGGCTGGAGCTGGTCATCGAGAAAGCCTACCAGCGGGTCTGTCTCCAAAGGGAGAACCGACTCCTTCGGCAGGCCCAGAATCGGCAGCCCGATCCCCGGATGGTCGGCCGATCCGAGGCCGTGAGGCACATTCGGTACCTCATCGACCGCGTTGCCCCAACCCATGTTCCGGTCCTCATCGTCGGGGAGAGCGGCACCGGCAAGGATGTGGTGGCCCACTCCATCCACCTGCACAGTGAGCGGGGGGCGCAGCCCTTCATCATCAAGAACTGCGGCACCCTCCAGCGTGAGCTGTCGCGCAGCGAGCTTTTCGGCCACACCCGGGGAGCCTTCACCGGGGCCGAAGAGTCACGGGAGGGGCTTTTGTCCCTGGCGGACCATGGGACCCTGTTCCTGGACGAGATCGGAGAGCTTCCCCTGGAGGTGCAGGCTTCCCTGCTGCGGGTTCTCGAAAACAGGACATTCCGCCGGGTGGGGGACAAAGTGGAGCGACAGGTGGATGTGCGCTTCCTTTTCGCCACCAATCGCAACCTTCCGGAGGAGGTGGAGCAGGGTCGCTTCCACGAAGCTCTTTACCACCGGATCAATGTCTTTCAGATCAACCTGCCCGCCCTGAGGGACAGGAAGGAAGACATCCCGCTCCTCGTCGAGTATTTCCTGACCCTGTTCAGCGCGGGGCGGCCTCCCTGCCGGGTCCCCAACAATGTCCTCCCGTGCCTTCTGGATTACCATTGGCCGGGCAATATCCGTGAGCTCAGGAACGTCATCGAGCGGGGCATCATCCTTTCGGAGAACGGGCTCATCGGCCTCAGCGCCCTGCCCCGCGATCTGACCCGCAACGCTGAGATGACCGGGGGGGAAGCCCCTTTCATCTCCCTCGAGGAGCTGGAGAAGCGCCACATCCGCACCGTCCTCCGGCATTTCGATGGAAACCGGACCCAGGCCGCACAAACACTGGGCATCGGCCGCAAAACGCTGTACCGAAAGCTCAAGGAATACGAGCTTGACTGATACCCTATCGATATTATGTTTATTCAAATAGAATACGGTCATGGGATTGTATCTCTTTGACCCATGTTCGATAAATGAACGGCGCATTTTGACTCACGCGACTTATCCTCACGTTTTTACTCTCTAATTCTGAAGCGTTGTCGCTCATGCGGAGCCGCGAGGGCGAGATTCATGCTCACACGTGTCCACTGTGACTCGTCCCCCAGCCCCATAACTCTAGGTATACTATTAAAATCATTATGTATTTTGACTTGGCTTCATCTTTGCCTAGGGTGGGGAGGCAAAGCTCACGGTAAAGCAGAACCACTCACAACCAACCAAGGAGGCCAACATGGCAGTGCAAGAGCAGGTATTCGGATTCTTCATTCCCACGGTTACGCTCATGGGCATCGGGGCACACAAGGAGATCGGCACTCGGGTCAAGGTTCTGGGCGGAACCAAGCCTTTCATCTGCACGGACAAGGGCATCACCAAGGCCGGCATCGCCGACCAGATCGCCAAGATCATCAAGAAGGACGCTGGACTGGATTGCGTGATCTACGACGACACGATCCCCAACCCCACCGACAAGAACGTTCATGATGGATTGAAGGTCTACCAGGACAACAAGTGCGACCTCATCATCTCCCTGGGCGGCGGCAGCTCCCACGACTGCGGCAAGGGCATCGGCATTCTGGCCACCAACGGCGGCAAGATCCACGACTACGAGGGGATCGACAAGTCCACCAAGGCCATGCCCCCCTTCATCGCCGTGAACACGACGGCCGGCACGGCGAGCGAAATGACTCGTTTCTGTATCATCACCGACACCAGCCGCAAGGTGAAGATGGCCATTGTCGACTGGCGCGTGACCCCCAACATCGCCATCAACGATCCACTGCTCATGGCCGGCATGCCCCCGGCACTGACGGCGGCCACCGGCATGGACGCCCTCACCCACGCCGTCGAGGCCTACGTGTCCATCATCGCAACCCCCGTCACGGATGCCTGCGCCCTCCAGGCCATCACCCTCGTCTCCAAGAACTTGAGGGCGGCGGTGGCCAACGGCGCGGACATGGCGGCCCGGGATGCCATGGCTTACGCCGAGTACCTGGCGGGCATGGCTTTCAACAACGCCAGCCTCGGTCATGTGCATGCCATGGCGCATCAGCTGGGCGGCTTCTATGACCTGCCCCACGGCGTCTGCAATGCCATCCTGCTGCCCGCCGTCGAGCGCTTCAACCTCATCGCCAAGGTGGACCGTTTCGTGGATATCGCCAAGGCCATGGGCGAGCCGGTGAAGGGACTCTCCCAGCGCGCCGCGGCCGAGAAGGCCCTGGAAGCCATCAAGACCCTGTCCAAGGACGTGGGCATCCCCAGCGGCCTGAAGGAGCTGGGCGTCAAGGACGAGGATCTCAAGATCATGGCCGAGAACGCCCAGAAGGACGCCTGCGGCCTGACCAACCCGAGATGCCCCACCCTGGATGACGTCATCCAGATCTATCGCTGGGCCATGTGATTTTTCTCTTTTTCCCGGTGGACCCGCGGGTCCGCCGGGGAAAGCCCGCCGGAAAGGGCGCATCCAGGCGGTGTCACAGGCGGCGCAATGAACTCCAGATCGAGGTGAATCAGAATGGAAAAAATTTTGCGGATCGACATGAGCGCCGAGGGTGGACCCCGAATGACGGAGACTCCCCTCGGCGAGTATGCGGGAATGGGAGGGCGAGCCCTGACTTCTTCACTGGTAGCCCGGGAGGTTCCTCCGTTGTGCCATCCCCTGGGCGCCGAAAACAAGCTGGTCATCGCCCCCGGGCTTTTGAGCGGCACGACCAGCGCCATGTCAGGGCGCCTCTCGGTGGGCTGCAAGAGCCCCCTGACGGGTGGAATCAAGGAGGCCAACTCCGGAGGCCAGGCTTCCCAGGTTTTGGCCCGCCTGGGCTACGCGGCGGTCGTGCTGGAAGGGAAGCCCGCCACGGATGATCTCTACAAGGTGATCATCAACAAGGACGGGGCTCGCATCGAGGTGGACAACTCCCTCAAGATGCTCCCCAACTACGACCTCGTGGAGGAGATGAAGAAGCAGTACGGCGAGAGCATTGCGTGCATCTCCATCGGGACGGCGGGTGAAATGAAAATGTCGGCGGCTTCCATCGCCTGCACGGACATGGAGCTGCGTCCCACTCGCCACGCAGGACGCGGGGGAGTGGGGGCCGTCATGGGGGCCAAGCGGGTGAAGGTCATCGTCCTGGACGACACGGGCAAGAAGATGCGCCCGCCCAAGGACCCCGAAAAGTTCAAGGACGCCAACAAGCGCTTCGTGGAAGGGCTCCGCAAGCACCCGGTGACGGGGCAGGCCCTTCCCGCCTACGGGACCAACGTCCTCACCAACATCCTGAGCGAGGCCGGCGGCTACCCGACCTACAATTTCAAGGAAGGCCGCTACGTGGACGCTCACAAAATCAGCGGGGAGACCCAGGCCGAGACGGAAACGGCCCGTGGCGGTCAGGCTACTCACGGATGCCATCGCGGCTGCGTCATCCGCTGCTCGGGCGTTTACAATGACAAGGACGGCCACTTCCTGACCAAGCAGCCCGAATACGAGACGGTATGGGCCCATGGGGGCAACTGCGGCATCTGCGACCTGGACGCCATCGCCATGCTGGACTTTCTGGACGACAATTTCGGTCTGGATACCATTGAGATGGGCGTCACGCTGGGCGTGGCCATGGACGCCGGCATCCTCCCCTTCGGAGACGCCGAAGGCGCCATTCGGCTCATCAAGGAAGTGGGACAGGGAACGCCCCTGGGGCGTATTCTGGGCAACGGGGCCGCGGTGACCGGCAAGGTCTTCGGGGTCGAGCGGGTGCCCGTGGTCAAGGGACAGGCGCTTCCGGCCTACGACCCCAGGGCCGTCAAGGGGATCGGAGTGACCTACGCCACGAGCACCATGGGGGCCGACCACACGGCTGGGTATGCCGTGGCCACCAACATCCTCAAGGTCGGGGGGGACGTGGATCCCCTGAAGCCCGAAGGGCAGATCGAGCTCTCCAGGAACCTCCAGATCGCGACGGCGGCGGTGGATTCGACAGGGATGTGCCTTTTCATCGCCTTCGCACTGCTGGACCAGCCCGACACGTTCCAGGCGCTCCTGGATCTGCTCAATTCCTTCCACGGGCTGAATCTGACGGGCGATGACGTGACCGCCCTTGGCAAGACGATCCTGAAGACCGAGCGGGATTTCAACGCCCGGGCCGGTTTCACGTCTCAGCACGACCGGCTGCCGTGGTTCTTCAAAAACGAGCTTCTGGCGCCCCACAACGCCACGTTTGACATCAGCGACGAGGATCTGGACCAGGTTTTCAACTGGTAGCGCGCCAGCACCAGGCGAGTGATGGGCGGGTGAGGGCCGGGGCTGGCCTTTTCGCCCGCCTATTTGCCAGCAGGGTGGATATCCCACGTTCCCGGACGGATGAGAGGCCGTGCAGGGGCCTCCCATCCCCCTTTCCATGGAGCAGCCTTCCCATGTCGACCCCGATCGTGCTTTATGGTCTCATGTCGTGCGCCCACTGCAAGGAGGTGCGCGAGCTCCTCATGGATCGCCAGATTCCCTTCGAGAGCATCTACCTCGATCTGCTTCTCGGAGAGGAGAGGAGCGAGACCATGCGCGAGCTCCGGCGCATCAACCCGGAAGTGACGTTCCCCACTGTCGTCATCGGCGAAAAGGTGATCGTCGGATTCAAGAAGGATCAAATCGAAGAGGCCATCGGCGGGCTGGCTGGGCCGAAGGGCACCTGATCCTCCGCCGCCTGCCGGCATTGGCGGGTCCGCGCCAATGTCAAAATCCCAACATCACGATCGCCCGGGCGTGGACGGGCGGGGATCCGCTGCCCTGCCGCCTCCGGTCTTCCCCGGGCTCCCACCCTGCCGAGCCTCCCCGTCCGCGGTACACCGCAACGGGGCGACCCAGACCCCTCTTCACCCGTGGAGAAGCTTCTCCGCCCCTCACTTGGCCTCGCGCCGCAAAAGTATGAGTTGTCAGCCGCATGGAGCCATGATAGAACCGCTTTCGCTGGTGGTCCCGAAATGATCGCGGTCATCACACTCCATCAAGAGGACCCGACAACTTTGCGTCGTGCCGCCGCTCCAGAGCCAGGTCAGACGTTCTCTCTTCAGATTGCGTTTGAGGACAACAGCCTCATTCAGCAGCTGGCGGGTGAGCAGAACAGCCACATCAAGCTCATCGAGAAACAGCTCGGCGTCCGCATTCACCTGCGGGGCAACCAGTTCACGGTCAACGGCGACAAGCCCCACGTCGATATCACCGAAAGACTTCTGAAACAGCTCGCCGAGCTCATCGCTCGAGACTACCCCCTCTACCAGAGCGACATCCTCTTCGCCATTGGAATCCTGAGTCAAAATATCCACAGGAGCCTCAAGGAGATTTTCCTCGACGAGGTCTTCATCGCCTCCAACAAGCGCATCATCACGCCCAAGAGCGTGCGGCAGAAGGAGTATATCGACGCCATCCGCCGTTACGACATCGTGCTCGGCATCGGACCGGCGGGAACGGGGAAGACTTACCTCGCCATGGCCATGGCCGTCGCAGCCATGTCCAAGGAGCAGGTGCGGCGCATCGTCCTCGTGCGGCCGGCGGTGGAGGCCGGGGAGAAGCTCGGGTTCCTCCCGGGGGATCTGGCTGAAAAGGTGAATCCTTATCTCCGCCCGCTCTACGACGCTCTCCACGACATGATGGATTACGAGAAGGCATCCAATTTGCTTCAGCGGGGAGCCATCGAGGTGGCTCCTCTGGCTTTCATGAGAGGTCGAACCCTGAACGACGCCTTCGTGATCCTGGACGAGGCTCAGAACACCACTTCCGAGCAGATGAAGATGTTTTTGACACGGCTCGGGCTGGGGTCCAAGGCTGTCATCACGGGGGACATCACCCAGATCGACCTTCCGGAGAACAAGACCTCGGGGCTGGTTGAGGCGATCCGCCTGCTGGAGGGGATCGAGGGAATTCGTTTCGTTTATTTCAGCAACAAGGATGTTGTTCGGCATCGGCTGGTCCAGGAGATCATCCTGGCTTACGAGCAGGCCGAGCACCAGCGGAAGTGACTCACCCCGGACTGGTGATGATCTGACATGGAAAAAGACAGATTGGAAACCGAGAAGTCTCGCCCCAAGGCCCGCAAGCCCAGGGGTATTCAGCTCCTTCTGGAAATGCCGCAGTTCATACGCACGGAAAAGGCGGCCATCCTGGTGGTCATGAGCCTGGCCCTGTCCTTCCTCCTCACCCCGTCCTTTTCGACGGGCCTTCCCACCTTCGATCTGGGCGACATCGCCGATCGCAACATCAAGGCATCGCGCGATTTCAAGGTGGTGGACGAGCAGGCCACGGCGAGACTGCGAGAAGAGGCCGTCCGAAGCTCTCCCCTGGTTTTCGTGCGGGACGAGAACGTCCATCACCAGGTCATTCAACGACTCAATTCGGCCTTTGCTTCCATGAGGGATCATCTTCAGGGGCGCGACGACGCACCATCCGCCGTGGGGTCATTGGCTTCCGTCGACCGGGGAAGCATTGCCGACGACGGAGAAGGTCTGGCTCGAGATCTTCCAGAGATCATCCAGCAGCTGCAGAACCGTAAGCGTAACTTTGCGCAGCCCCTCGGCATCCAGGTACCTGAAGAAGTGCTCTCGGACCTTTCCGAGCGCGGCTTCAGCATCGAGATCCAGGAGAAGATCGTTCAGCTCATCCGGCCTATCTTTGAAAGGGGGCTGGCTCCGACTCATCACACCCAGCTCGGCGAGGCCCGCCGCCAGAATGTCCTGATCCGCGGGACGGTCTCCGACCAGGCTTCCGGCAGCGCCACGGGCCAAACCTACCTGGACATGGAAGAGGCACGCAAACTGGCCGTCGCGCAGGCTTTCGAGATGGGATCCGACACCAGGGAGATCCGGGTCCTGGCGTTTCTGGCCTCCCAGCTGCTGCAGCCCAACCTGGTGTTCTCCCTGGATGAAAGCGAGCGCCTTCGGGAGGAAGCGTATGCCTCCGTCAGGCCCGTGAAGATCCAGGTCCTCAAAAATGAGATGCTGGTCCGTGAAGGCCAGAGGATCGACCGGGAGGAGCTGCTCAAGCTCAAGGCCAACAGCGAGGGGCGTGCACATCGGCGGATGTTCCTGGTCTTCGTGACCATGCTCGCCTTCTGCGCCGTATGCACGTGGGTGGTGGTTCAGGTATCGCGCGAGCACCTTCCCAACTTCCGCATGGAAGTTCCGGACATGCTGTTCCTGGCCATCCTCATCGTGTTTCTCATGACCGTCGCGCGCTCGGGCATGTGGATGGCGGACGTGGTGGGAGACAACGCAGCCGCCCTCTCGGGGAAATGTCTCATCTATGCGGTGCCTCTGACAGCTGGCGCCATGCTGGTGAGCATCTTCTTCGGCGTTACGGTATCCCTCATCTTTTCGCTGCTGGCGACGACTTTCGCCGGAATTCTCTTCGGCCGGGATTTCGTCCTCTTTTTCTACTTCCTGATCGGCAGCCTGGTGGCGGCTCACTGCGTCACCCCCTGTCGGAACCGGATGATCCCCATAAGGGCCGGGCTGCTGGTGGGCTGTACCAACGTCGTGCTCATTGTCCTGAGCGCCCTCCTCAACGATCAGCTCGTCTTCTTCAGGGTCGTTCTGAGCACGTTCTTCGGCTTTTGCGGAGGGCTTTTCGCCGGAGTCCTGGTCATCGGGCTCATTCCCCTCATCGAGATGGCTTTTTCCTACACGACGGACACCAAGCTCCTCGAGCTGGCCACCATGGATCAGCCGCTGCTCCAGGAGCTCATGGTGCAGGCGCCCGGCACGTACCATCACAGCATCATCGTGGGGAACATGGTGGAGGCGGCGGCCAAATCCATCGGAGCCAATGCCCTCCTGGCCAAGGTAGCCGCCTATTATCACGACATCGGAAAGACCAAAAAGCCGCTCTATTTCATCGAGAACCAGTTCGAGTGCGAAAACCGGCACGAAAAGCTCGCCCCGTCCATGAGCAGCCTGATCCTCATCTCCCATGTCAAGGACGGCATCGAGCTGGCCCGGCAGAATCGCCTCGGGCGTCGAATCACCGACATCATCAGCCAGCACCACGGAAAGAGCTTCATCTCGTTCTTCTACAACAAGGCCGTGGAAGCCCGGGAAAAGGCCCAGAACGCCCGAGGGACGGAAATGCCGCCCATCAACATCGACGATTACCGGTATCCGGGCCCCAAGCCTCAGACCCGGGAAGCGGGGCTCGTCATGCTGGCGGATGTGGTCGAGGCCGCATGCCGCTCCCTCACGGACCCGACCCCGGCTCGAATCCAGGGCATGGTGAACCGGTTGATCAATAACATTTTCATCGATGGCCAACTGGACGAGTGCGAGCTCACCCTGAAGGACCTCCACTCCATCGCCAAGCATTTCAACCAGATCCTGGCCACGGTTCACCACAAGCGCATCGAGTACCCAAACAGCGGGACCTCGGATGCCAGGGGAAAGACGGATGCCGCTGATCCGAATCACCGTGAGGCAAAACCAGATCGAGATGGCCCCTGCTCCAATAGAGAGGGCGGCCGCAAAGATCCTAAGCGCCTTGGGATACACTGAGAGCGAGCTGTCCATCCTGGTGGTGGACGACGAGGAGATGCGGGAGATCAACCGGGACTACCGCGATGTGGACACATCGACGGACGTCCTGTCCTTTCCCATGCACGAGGGGGAATTTGGGGACGTGGCCCCGGAGCTCCTGGGCGACGTGGTGATCTCGGCTCCAATGGCCGCGGCCATGGCCGAGGAGCAGGGATGCCCACCTTCACAGGTGATGGATCTGCTCCTCGTCCACGGCATCCTGCACTTGGCGGGCTATGACCATGAGCGGAGCGAGGACGACGCGGCGAGGATGTTCCGGAAGACGGTCGAGATCCTGAGAGACCTCGGCCACCCCCCCGAAAGCTTCGGCTGGTACCATGACGCCCCTGGCTGAGTCGTCGGGTCACGGCCACGGGCAGCGTATGGCGAGCCCGGCGCCGTCCGGAAAGAGCCTTCTCGAAAAGGACCCGCCCCCCCCGCCAAGACATCGAGGACTTCAGGTCCAGCAGGGAACCACCCCTTCCACGCCTAGGACAGCTCGGTCCGGCGTCGCTCGAGATACCTCCGCTTGAAGATGCCGATGACGGGTCGCATCTGCAGGGCGAGCACCAGTGCGCCCAGGGGCCCCATGGCCGAGGCGACGGCAAAATTGGCTGTCCAGCCGTCGGATCCCAGGTAAACAAAGAGGGGCGCCGTCAGGATCCACAGGATGACCTGAAAAGCCATCACCTTTTTGTCGATGGCCAGGTCCATCTCCTCGAGGGCAGCCTCCACACGGCCGTTGCCCTCGGCCCTGACGGCTTCATCCCGGACCATGCAGGCCTGGCACTCGGCGCCGGGGCAGTACCTTCTCTCGTTCCCCTCCGTGAGACAATCCCCGCAGAACAGCTTCCCACAGGAATGGCACCTGCCGGAGGCTTCGACTCCCTCATGTCGCGCACAGTACTCCACCATTCCCACTCCCGCTCAGGACCCGGTTTCGAACCTTCCCTCACCCCAACGCCGCATAGTATGGCACACCACCCCCGATGTGAGCAACCGCCCTGAGAGCCTGTTTCGGAATGGCTCATCCTCCCCGGCCGCGGGTGGGTGTAAGCTCCGCCGATATGGGGCTGCTTCCCGCCCCCCCCCGGCCTCCGCCCTGTCGGCCTGCCATTCCCAAACAGACTCCAAGACCATGAATGCGGTTGCCTTTCCAAGTCCGAAACATTAGGATTCCGCTCCTCGGCGCGCGGCGTCGATGCTTCCAGCATGCACGGAAACAGCTCACCAGAATGGTTTGCGCAGCCTATGCGAGCACGGATCGCCTCCATTGAAAACACCATCAGCCAGGACCCGGCTCATCGGAATATTCTGCCCCTCGTGAAGCGGGATCACCTGAGACTGGCCGCCATGAGTCTTCTCAAGGCGGAGCGGGTGCTCATCGTGACGGGCTTCCCCATCAAAAAGGCCGGTGCCGGCGAGACCGACGGCCCCCCCGGCGCCTACGCCGTGGGATGCGCCCTGGAAAAACTGGGCATACCCGTGGCTTACGTGACGGACCGCCTCAACGAGCCCCTGCTGAGGGCGGTGGGCGCCCAGCCGCTCCTGCGCTGGTCTCCGGACCTGCTGTCGCGGGAGAGCTACTCCCACCTGGTGGCCGTGGAGCGCCCCGGCCGGGCTCGGGACGGCCGCTACTACAACATGCGGGCCGAGGACATCTCCTCCCTGGTCTCTCCCCTGGACGGGCTCTTCCTGGAAGCCGAGAAGCGAGGCATCGTGACCATCGGCATCGGAGACGGGGGCAACGAGGTGGGAATGGGGAAGGTCTTCCTGGGGGTCTCCCAGGCCGTTGCCCATGGAAGACGCATCGCCTCGACGGTGCTTACGGACTATGTCATCGTGGCCGGAGTCTCCAACTGGGGGGCTTATGGACTGGTGGGGGCACTCTCGGTGGTGGCGGGCCGCGATCTTCTGCCAACACCCGAGGAGTTTTATCTTTCGGTGATCTCGGCCGTGCAGGCGGGGGCCGTGGATGGAGTCAGCGGGCTGCGAGAGCCCAGCGTGGACGGACTGCCCCTCAGTCGCAGCCTGGCCGTTCTTCAGGATATTCGGTGGCAGCTCCACCCCTCCTCCCTGGACCGGGTGAAGGAGCTGCCCGTGGCCATCCTGGGCGCGGGCGAGAGTGGACGGGCTGCAGCTCGGATGCTCCTTCGGCACGGTGCCCGCGTGCGGCTCTCCGACTCCGCCCGGGTGGATCTCCCACCCGACCTCTCCGGCCTCCCCCATGAACTGGGAGCCCACACCCTCCAGTTCCTCGAAGGTGCGGAACTCGTGATCAAGAGCCCGGGAATCCCCCCGGACAGCCCCCTGGTCCTGTCCATCCGTGAAAATGGAATTCCGATCTTGAGCGAGCTCGAGGTGGCCTTCCAGCTGATGCGTCCCAATGTGGTGGCGGTCACGGGCAGTGTCGGCAAGCGAGACACCGTCCTGACCATCGGAGGCATGGCCGCCCGTTGTGGACTGAGGGTTCCGGTGGGGGGCAACAAGGGGCTTCCACTTTCGACACTGCTCGCCGAAACCCCGGCCGACTGGGTGGCCCTCTCCCTGTCCAGTTTTCAGCTGGAATCCACGGTTCATTTCCGCCCACGCATCGCGGCGATTTTGAATGTTCGCGGAGAGCACCTGGACCGCCATGGGGACCTGGTGGAGACCGCGCGCATCAAGAGTCGGATATTCATGAACCAGGGACCCGCCGATACCCTCATCCTCAACCGGGATGACCCCCTGGTGGCCCGACTGGCCGAAAAGCACTGGGGAGAGACCCTGTATGTGTCCCTGACGGCTCCAGTGGAGCGCGGAGCCTGGCTGGAAGGCCGGCACATGATGATCGCCCTGGAGGATGGCCCAATGGCCATCGGCCCCCCACGGAGCGCCCACCCCCTCAACGAGCTGTGTGCAGCCCTCGCCGTGGTCCTGCTGGGAGGAGACCCCGCAAGGCTTTACGGATAGGCTCCAGCGCACGGTCTCAAGCTGCAGACTTCTGATTACCGATTCCTTTCAGCATTGCCATGGGGTCCCAGGCCCCGCTCCCCGACTGCGTGAATCTGAAGCTCATGAGCGGCAAGGGTTTTGAGCTTGGAAGACGCTGGGCCCTCAAGCCAGCGGAAGCGACCCGAGGAAAGCCTCTTGTGACAGAATCCCTGACCGTCGTAGACCAGGAGGTCGAATTGGACAGGCTCCTCGGCGGGAAAACCCATTCAGCTTTGCGCCAAGGCTTGGCTCACGTGGCGCAAAACGCAAAAACTAGGTTTTGTGGACCATCAACATGCGGCTTCAGCGAATTTGCGCCAAAACTTGCGCCAAATCGCCTTGTTTGAGGCGATTTTCTCAGTGATTTCAATGGTGGTGCCGAAGGCCGGACTCAGCACAACCGCTGATATTATTAGGCTTTTTCGACACTACTGCACCGAGCCGTATCACCAAGCATCACCGAGTATCATAGAATGACTTTTCGCTGTCCCCGGCAAAGCCCCGGAGCCCAAGGGCCCATGGTCAGCACCGCGGTCCACAAAATTCAAGCCGCAAATCGTTCATGACAAGATCCATGGCCAACACCAGTCAAGGCTTAGTTGAACGTTCCCTCCGATTTTGCTTGAGAAATTCGGCATTTGGTGCCTATATTAATGAGGGGAATCTTGTGCGTAAGCAAGAGCTCGTCCGGTGCCCCGGATGCTGCAATGCTGTATTGAAAGGTGGGATTGGCCATGGCCAGCGCTGAGC
>JALOPI010000055.1 GCA_025453975.1 Syntrophobacteraceae bacterium | reverse complement strand
TGTCGGGCGCGCCACCTTCTTCGGGGACCGGAACGATCGGGAGAGCCTGGTCTTTGCCCTGCTCGGATCGCCGCGCATCCACCGCCTGAAGGAAGAGCTTGGCACAAAGCCTGCCGTCCACTACCTGAGCTGAAGGAGAGGTGAAGCCATGAGGAACCCATCATTCAACGGACTGCTTGCCGTGGCCGTCCTGGGGCTGCTCGTCGGCACCTGGGGCCTGGTCGATCGGCTCATGCACGGTCTGAAGCCGGTGGCTTTCGGCTCCTACGTTCCATGGGGCCTCTGGGTGGCCTTTTATCTTTTCTTCCTGGGACTCTCTGCGGGAGCATTCCTGGTCACCACCATGACCTATGTCTTCAGGATGACGCGATTCGAGAGAATCGGCAGGCTTTCGGCCTTCACCGTGCTCATCGCCCTGCTGTGCGAAGTGCTCTTCATCACCCTGGATCTCGGACGCATGGCCCGGATCTACCGCTTCCTCCTGACTCCAAGCTTCACCTCGATCATGACCTGGATGTTCGTGCTCTTCAACGCCATGCTCGCGATCTACGCCCTCAAGACCTTCTTTCTCATGCGGGAAGACCTGGTTCATTGGGCGAAGGACAGGGAGAGGAGCGGCAGCGGCCTCTACCGCCTGCTCGCCCTCGGAAAGGAAAACTACGGGGATGCGGACCACCTGAAGGACGAGAACCGGGTGCACATTCTTTCCATGATCAGCCTACCCGTTGGAATCCTGTTCTACGGCACCAACGGCGCCTTCTTCGCCATCCTGATGAACCGCCCCATCTGGAACAGCGCCCTCACCCCGCTCCTTTTCATCGTGGCCGCCATTCTCTCCGGGGGGGCCCTCATCGCCCTTCTCACGCATGTTTTCATGCGGGACGACGAGCTGGTCACTGCACTCGGGCGGGCCGTTTTTGCGGCACTCGTGGTCTTCCTGTTCCTGCAATCCCTGCAGTTTTTCGTCGGCTACCAGACAGGGGTCACCATGATCGTGACGAGCCTGAACCTTATCACCTCGGGGCCTCACTCCTGGACCTTCTGGGTGGTCCACCTCCTCATTGGAAGCCTCGTTCCGCTGCTCATTTTCATCATGCGCCCCCATGATTCCAGGGCCGTCGCCTGGGCCTGCTTTTTCATCGTGATCACCTTCATCTCCGTGCGGTTCAACTTCGTGGTTCCGGACCTGGCCGTGTACAAGCTGGAGGGTCTCGAGCACACCTTCTACCACGAGCGGCTGCGGACTGACTATGTGCCGAATCTGAACGAATGGCTCGTCAGTGTCTGGGTCATCTCCCTCGGACTCATCGCTTTCCTCCTCGGAGCGCGGTGGCTTCCAGTGGTCTCTTCTCGGAGAGGAGGAATGGAACATGCGAGCTGACAGCCCGGAAAATAAGGAGAAGAATCCCTTGAAGATGCAGATGGAACGGCGTGACTTCCTCAAGTGCTCGGCGCTTCTCGGAGGGTCCCTCGCTGCTGCGGCCAGTCTGGGGCGCTATGTCGATTCCCCGGGCGGCAACATGGCATGGGCCGGCCCGAACGCCGTCGGCATGACGGAAAACGCATACTCTCATCACCTTCCCGAGAACCAGATCTACTCAGTCTGCCAGCAGTGCAACACCAACTGCGGCATCAAGGTGAAGCTCGTGGACGGCCAGGTGGCGAAGATCGACGGGAATCCCTATAGTCCGTGGACCCTCACACCGCACATTTCCTATGACACTCCCCTTGCCGATGCAGCTACCGTGGAGGGAGGCATCTGCCCCAAGGGGCAGGCGGGCATCCAGACGCTCTACGACCCTTACCGACTGGTGAAGGTCCTGAAGCGGGCGGGCAAGCGCGGCGAAAACAAGTGGAAGACCATCTCATTCGAGGAGGCCGTGAAAGAGATCGTGGAAGGCGGCGACCTGTTCGGCGAGGGCAAGGTGGAGGGTCTCAAGGACATCTGCGTCCTGAAGGACCCCAAGCTGGCCAAGGAGCTGGCCGACGACGCGGCGCTCGTCGCCTCGAAGAAGATGCCCCTCGAGGCCTTCAAGGAGAAGCACGCGGCCAATCTCAAGTACCTCATCGATCCCGGCCACCCCGACCTCGGACCCAAGAACAACCAGTTCTGCCTCAACTGGGGGCGCCTGAAGGCAGGGCGGAGCGACCTCCTGAAGCGATTCGTCGGGGGGGCGCTGGGGACGGTCAACGCCCACGGCCACACCACCGTCTGCCAGGGCTCCCTGTATTTCACCTGCAAGGCCATGAGCGATCAGTTCACCGAGGGGAAGTTCACTGGAGGAAGCAAGTTCTACTGGCAGGCGGACACGGGAAACGCCGAATTCATTCTGTTCGTGGGCGCCAACCCCTACGAAGCCAACTACGGACCGCCGCTGCGCGTCCAGAAGATGACCGAGGGGATGATCGATGGGCGGATGAAGATCGCCGTCATCGATCCCAGGTGCTCCAAGACGGCGTCGAGAGCCTGGAAGTGGCTCCCGGTGCGGCCGAACGGGGTGGCCGCCGTCGCCATGGGCATGGTGCGGTGGATGATGGAGAACAACCGATACGACGCCAGGTATCTCGCCAACGCCAACAAGGCTGCGGCGGAAGCTGACCGTGAGCCCACATGGACTCAGGCGGCCTGGCTCGTGAAGGTTCAAGAAGACGGGAAGCCGGGCATCTTCCTGCGTGGCTCGGACATCGGGCTGGCTCCCGAAAAGCGCCCCAGGAGGGAGGGCGGCGATTGGGATTTCGATCCCTTCGTGGTTTTCAAGGGCAGCGCGCCGGTCGCCTTCGACCCCAACGACGAGAAGCAGGCCGTGGAAGGGGACCTCCTGGTCGATGAGGAAGTGAACGGCATCAAGGTCAAGAGCGTCCTCCAGGTCTACCGGGAAACGGTGGGGGCCAAAACCCTTGCCGAGTGGGCGGATCTCGCGGGGGTGAACGAGAAGGACATCATCGATCTCGCCCGCGAATTCACGAGCCACGGCAAAAAGGCGGTGGCCGACCTGCACCGCGGGGTCTCCCAGCACACCTCCGGCTTTTACAATGTGCTGGCCTGGATGATGGTGAACGTCCTCATCGGCAACCACGACTGGGTGGGAGGCCTCGCCAAGGCCACGGGGTTCGATCTCCTGGGGGAAAAGGAGGGAAAGCCTTTCGACCTTGGAAAGCAGAGCGGCAAAATGAGGCCCTGGGGAATCTCCAACATCCGGCACGAGGTGGCATACGACAAGACGACCCTTTTCACCGGCTTTCCGGCCAAAAGGGTCTGGTATCCTTTCTCCAGCGACATCTACCAGGAAGTCATCCCCAGCATGGGGGACGCCTACCCGTATCCCATCAAGGCGGTGCTCTTCTACATGGCGTCTCCCGTCTATTCGCTTCCCGCCGGCCACAAGCTTGTGGAGATCCTCTCGGACCCCAAGAAGATCCCGCTCATCATCTCCAGTGACATCGTGGTCGGGGAGAGCACCATGTATTCCGACTACATCTTCCCGGATCTCACCTATCTCGAAAGGTGGGAGTTCTCGGGCTCTCATCCATCGGTCACCCCGAAGGTGGCCCCGTTCCGCCAGCCGGCCGCTCAGCCGCTGACCGAGACCGTGACGGTGTTCGGCGAAAAGATGCCCCTCTCCCTGGAATCGCTGGTGCTCGGGATCGCCGAGCAGATGAAGCTTCCGGGCTTCGGAGAGAACGGTTTCGGCCCAGGGCTCCATCTCAGGCGTGAAGAGGACCTTTACCTGCGGATGGTCGCAAACATCGCCTTCGGCGACAAGCCCGACGGCTCCGAGAAGGTCAAAGCGGCAAGCCTGGAGGAGATCAAGATCTTCGAGCAGGCCCGGAGGCATCTCCCGCCCACCGTCTTCGACGCCCAGCGCTGGAAAACCGCTGTCGGCGAAGACCTCTGGCCCCACGTGGTTACCGTGCTCAATCGCGGGGGCCGTTTCCAGGGATACGCCCAGGCCTACAAAGACGGCCAGCTTTCCAACAAGTACGGAAAGCTCGTCGGGATCTACTTCGACAAGTTCGTGACGACGAAGCACTCCATGACGGGAGAACCGTACATCGGCCATGCCCATTTCGTCGACGGCCCCCTCGACTGCACCGGGAAAAAGCTCGAAGATGCGGCTCAGGGCTTCGACATGACGCTCATCACCTATAAGGCCATCATGCAGACCAAGAGCCGCACGGGGGGCAACTACTGGCTGCAGGCGCTCTATCCCGAGAACGCCATCGAGATCTCCCCGACCGACGCGGTGCGGATGACTCTCAAAGAAGGGGACAAGGTCAAGGTCGTGTCGGCCTCCAACGAGAACGGCACGTGGGATCTTGGCCATGGACAGCAGAAGCCGATGATCGGGCGTGTGCGAATCCGGGAGGGGATCAGGCCGGGAGTCGTGGCCTTCTCCCTCGGGCATGGCCATTGGGCCTACGGGGCTCGGGGCATCGCCATCGACGGGGAGACCGTCGCCGCCGACGCGCGGCGCGCCACCGGATTCCACGCCAATGCCGCCATGCGGGTGGACCCGGTGCTGAAGAACACGGGTCTCGTCGACACGGTAGGGGGAAGCGCGGTCTTCTACCAAAGCCAGGTCAAGCTCGTGAAAGTGTGATGGAAGGGGCGGATGCCCGTGGATTGACGGATGGGGACAGGGCGCCCCCCGAAGATACGACCCCGAAGGCCGAGCCAGGAGCTATAGGATATGGAGCCTTTTGAATCGCTGCTGGCGTCGTCAGCTGACGCTCAAGGACATCTGTGTCCCGGACAGGTCGTGGGAGTCCGGATGGCCATGCTGGGCTGCCGCCTGGAGCGGCTGGGGAAGAACCATCTCTACCTCGCGGACCTTGCGGAGGATGAGATCCATGATCACTAAAATGTGAAGAGTCCCTGAGGAAGCCAGCAGGGAGAGCCGGACGTGCTGGACGTGTGCCTCGTGCCACACGTGCAAGGTGAGCTGTTTTCGGAAGCTCACGAGCTGAGGGGACGGGGGAAGGAGGGTTTCCACCCGCGACGGACCGTCCAAAGCCCGGCAAGGGTCGGCAGGGGCTCGAAATCCCTCGCTCGAGATTCGCGGAAACGAAGGTTCCGCCTTCAGCGAGCCAGGCCTGGACCCGGGCCAGGTCCGGTTCGCCGGCCCCAGGACCTCCGCCATTTCGACCGAAGAATGAACATTCAGATCATCCGCCGGTCATCGAGGGCGAGGCGGAGCCGATGGATGATGGCGGCCTGGGTGTGGGCGACGAGATAGAGGAGCGCCGCCAGTGGCGCGCTGGGCCAGAGACTCGCCAGCCAGCAGCTCAGGATCATGGCGCTCATCCGCGTTCCCTTGCTTGCCAGCGTGGGCGGTCCCAGGTCGATTCCGAGATGCTCGGCCCTCGAGCTGGAATAGCTGATGAGATTGCTGCCGATGACGGCCAGGGCTCCCAGGGGGATCAGGAGCCAGGCGGGCAGGGGCTCGGGATAGCTCACGAGGTAAACGGTGAGGCCGATGACCATGGCGCCGTCGGCGTAGCGGTCGAGAACGGAATCCCAGAATGCACCTCCCCGGCTCTGCCGTCCCCTGATCCGGGCCAACTGGCCGTCCACGCCGTCCAGAATCTGAGCCCAGGCGGCCACCAAGCCGCCGGTCGCCGGAAGCCCGAGGGACACCAGAAGCCCGGCCATGACGCCGAAGGCGCTGGAGGTCAGGGTGATCATCCACGGCTCGAGCCCGGTCCATCCCAGGAGGTGGGGTGTAATCCTCGCCGAAAGGTTCAGTTTGATCCATTTGAGGATGAATCGGTCCGAGGGCTTCGTCTGCCACGAAATCACATTCAGCTCGTTTCCAGGCCGGTTCGGCCAATGAGGCACTCCATGCCGGGCGGCAGCCCAGATTGCAGCCGTTCCGCGTCACTTCGCATTCGTCCTTAAAATGCCACAGGAGCGGCTCGTGTCAACTCATGTCGAGCCGAAGGCAAGTCCCATCCGGGAGCATGCCCCGCCCTGGATCTGCCCATGCGACATGATTTCTCATGCGGCTCCCACTGGTTCCCATCGAAGCTGACCTTATTTTAAATACCGACAAGCATAGGACATGGAATCTTCAGTTTCCGGATGGAGCATCCGAGCCTCGAAGGATGATGTCCGTCCATCGGAGTGTACAGCAGCACGATCATCATCGAGGAGATCGATGGGCCATTCCGGCTTCAATCTTGAAAGTCGCGGCCTGGAGAGTGTGATTCCTCAACAAACAGGAGCGGAGGATGAAAGCAAATGCTCAAGCCATGGTGATGGCGTCCCTTGCAGGAGACTCGCTGGCCCTGGGGGCTCACTGGATCTACGATGTCGATGAAATCGAGAGGAGATTCGGGCGGGTGACCACGCTCATGAAACCGTCCCTGGATTCCTACCATCCCACCAAGGACGCCGGCGATTTCACCCATTATGGCGACCAGACCCTGGTTCTTCTGGAATCGGTGGCCGAGTCGGGAAAATTCGATCTGGATGATTTCGCGGGTAAGTGGCGAAACTTTTTTTCAAATTACCACGGCTACTTCGACCATGCGACCAAGGGGACGCTCCAGAGCTTCGAGCAGGGCAGGGGGCCTGACGGGGCTGGATCTCAGTCCGCCGATCTCTCTGGCGCGGCCAGGATTGCCCCTCTCGTCTATCGTTACCGAAGCGACATCGAGACACTCTCTTCCTCCGCCAGGGCCCAGACGGCCATGACGCACAACAATCCCCTGGTGGTTCATTCGGCGGATTTTCTGGCCCGGGTGACCCACGCGGTTCTGGAGGGTGCGGGACCCGTCGAAGCCATGAAGAGTGTGGCCGATGAGCATTTCAAGAGTGAATTCGTGGCCACCGCCGTACATGAGGGCCTCGAAGCCCTGGGCCTATCGGCACGTGAGGCTGTTCTGGAGTTCGGTCAGAGCTGCAACGCCAGGGGGGCCCTTCCCGCCGTGGTCTACCTCGTGGCCAGGTACAAGGCGGACCTCGGGGAGGCTCTGGTGGAGAACACCATGGCCGGGGGCGATTCGGCTGCCCGCGGGATGGCCGTGGGGATGGTTCTGGGGGCTCACCTGGGGATGGAGGCCATCCCGTCGGAGTGGGCCGAGGGCATGAGGGCGGCGGCCCGTATACGGCAGATGCTCCGGCGGATCGATGAGAGCCTTTAGGTAGAGGGCGCCCATAACCCGATTGGGCATGAGCTCGGGGTGACTCCGGGGGGCGATGCCGTTGAATCAAGCGGGCACGGGGCATGCTCCGCTCAGCCCATGACACCCGCCCGGCCGATACCTCCCGAGCCCGGGTCGACGGCATCGGGGTCCCGGAGGACCAGGAGTCTCAGGACGGCATGTCGTCGAAATCGAAAGATTCGATCCAGCTCCAGGCGGACCAGGGGGTGCGCCAGCTCGCCGAAGGGCTGAAAAGGAAGCTGGTAGCGGACGGAATCCTCCATCAGCGTGCCGCCTTTCACCCGGGTGAACCGGTGCAGGTGAATCCAGGTCCGGTAGGGACCGGAGATTTGCTCGTCCACGAACCGGTGGGGGGGATCCCAGAGGGAGATCCGGGTCTTCCACCGGATGGGGATTCCGTACAGGCGCAGACGGTAGTCGATGATCGTGCCTTCCCCCATGACGATGGGCTGGGGCGTGGTGATGCGGAACCCCAGCTCCGGCGGGGTGATGCGCTCCAGGTTGGAAGCCTCCCCGAAGAAGTCGAATACGGGCTCCATAGGCATCGGCAGCACGACGGACGTTTCCAGGCTATGCATGGGATTTCAAGGTCCTGAGGGCCAGGGTCGCGAGGTGTGTCTTCTTGCGCCTGGGGGACATGATCCGGAACACCCGCCGGTTGATGGCATCGAACCCCTGGATGTAGGGCCTGGCCATGGGCTTTCCATAAAGGCTCAGGGTGATGATCGTTCCCAGTGTGGGATTGCCGGTCATGTGGATCCCCTCGTTCAGGGGATAGGTGTGGGCCGAATGGCCGGCCTCCAGGGTGAACCGCCCCCGCTCCCGCACCTCCGCATAACCTTCCGTCAGCCCGTCGTCCAACCGTTCATAGTTGATCACCTCGAACCCCTCGGTCACGGGCCCGATGACCCCCCAGGCGTTGTGATCGTGGATGGGCGTGTACTCGCCCGGTCCCCAGACGTACATCCGAAGGGAATAGAGCCTGTTGTCCGCCTGGTGAAGGAGGATCTCGTTGTCGAACAGGGTCGGGCGATGGACATCGGGATAGGTTCCACCTTCCAGGATGGACGACAGGAGCCGCGTGAATAGCTCGCGGTTCAGGAGCAGCACACGCAGCTCCTGCCGGGCGAAAGCGATGCATGCGTCGGGATCGTTCAGACGTCCCAGGGACTCGCCGGCCCGTTCACAAAAGGACTGGATTTCTTCAGGCATCTCGCCTTTGACGGCATTCATGGGAAGTACACGCTTCCTTTCATGGACTGATCATGGGTTTTCGAGGCGCACATACTGGTCGTGGTAAGCGGCGCCCCGCCCCACATCGGTGAGGCGGGCCGCGATGATGCGGTTCACACCGCCGCCAAGCTTCCACCAGTCACCCCGTCGGTAGATGACTGTCTCCGGGTGGAGCCCCTCCTGAACCTCGACCCGGACCTCCATGCAACCGAGCGGGGAAACCATGAGCGCGGTGCCATCGAGGCGCAGATCCCGAAGTGCGGCGCAGTCCGGTGCAACCTGGACCACAGGGGGCATGGACTGCTCTTCCTGGGGGATCTGCGAGTGGAGGTAGTCCCGGCGCAGCAGGGTGAGAAGACGCAGGGGGTACTCCGGGGATGGCGGGGGCTCGTCGTGGAAGGCACCGGGCAGCCGGTACTTCCCATCGGGGTGGTCGAAGCGCATGCCGGCGTAGGCGACGGCCGGCCGAAGGGCTCTCACGGATTTGCGGGCGCGCAGCTCATCCGGAGTGATGTCGAGAAAAGGCGTTTTGAGGGACCATTTGAAGCATTCTTCGGGCTCGGGCAGAAGAACGGGAGGATCCAGCCGCCTGCCGATCTCCGAGAAGATCCAGTGGTCCGGCCGTGCCTCCCCCGGCGGGTCCAGCGCCCTGGCCGCATGGTGAACATGATCGTGGAGGTAGGATCCGACGATGTCCTCCTGCTCGAGCATCAGGGTGCACGGCAGGAAGAGGTCGGCGCGCTCAGCCGTGTCGGTCATGAAGGCGTCCACCACCACCTTGAAACCGAGGGCATCGAAGGCCCGGGCCGTCTCGGTGGATGCGGGAGCCTGGTTGACGACGTTGGAGCCGTTGACCCAGATCATGCGGACGGGGGGATCCGAAGCGCCGAGGAGGTCCCGGCCGATGGTCGGCATGAGGAGCGACCGCCGGGGCAGGGAGGGCGAGGGCCTGGTCCAGTCGAGGTTGAAGTTTCCAAGGGAATGGAGGTGGAAATACACCCCCCCGCCCGGGCGTCCGATGTGCCCGGTGAGCATGGCCAGCGCGTTGATATAGCGCACATTCTCGCCACCGCGGGAATAGCGCTGCAAGCCCGCGCCCAGGAAGGTGGCCGTCGGCTCGGACGCAAGATACCAGGACAGAATCTCCTCCAGGTCCCGGGCATCTGCGTCGCAGACGGATGACCAGTGGGCCGCGGATCGGGAAAGGATCAGCTCCCGGAATGAGCTCCAGCCGACGATGCGTGAAAGTGCCTCGGCATTGACCGAGCTCCTTTCCATGAGGAGCCTGAGCACTCCTGCCGCCAGGTGGCGGTCCGTTCCCGGCCGGATCCGGATGAAACGGTCCGAATAGCCCGCGTTGCCGTCGCCTCCCGGGGAAATGGTCAGCACGCGGGCTCCCCGCCCCCGGGCCTGCTGGACCAGGGCGGCGGTGTGGACGGAGCTTCGGGAGAAGTCCTTCCCCCAGTTGACGATGCGAGCCGCGTTGAGGATGTCCTCCACGTCGTGGTTGAGGCGGGATCCAAAGTCCTGGACGCACGCGATGTAGCCCGCGGCGTCGCAAAGAGAGCCCTTGGCGCGGCTGGCTCCGAGGGATGCGAAAAACAGCTTGCCCAGCTGCTTGAGAACGCCCTTGGCCCCCTCCCCGTGGAAATGGAGGATGCTCGAGGGCTCCCATCGGTGCTCCTGGATGGCGGCGGCGCAGAGGTCCAGGGCCTGGTCCCAGGAAACCGGCTCCCAGGTGGACCCCGTCCGGCGAAGGGGGTGCGTCACCCGGTTGGGGCTGGAGAGCCGCCGGTGGAACCGCATTCCCTTGCGGCAGATGAAGCCGCGGGTGAAAGGATGGTCCGGGTTGCCCCGGATGCGGACCTTTCCGTCCGGGCTCTTGCTCACCAGCAGAGAGCAGGTGTCGGGACAGTCCATGGTGCAGGCCGTGATGGTTTCCACGCGAGCCGCCGTTTCGGTGAAGGTCATGCCATGCCTTTGGTTCTGGGTGACGCCTGCTCCCTGCGTCCACCCTGATCGATCGAGTGCCGTAGTTTTTTCTAATGAGCGGCGTGTCGCGCGTCAATGCATGAGTCGACAATTCGCCCCGGGGAGCCGGGTGAGGGATTGAGCGATCTCCCGACCCATCCCGGTGCCCGGGGCGCTTGAACCCGAAGGGATGCCCGTGTATCATGGGCACGGATGAGGGGCGGCCCGATGGGTGGCGTGGCCCGGGGGCGAACGGGCGTGGCGGAAGGCTGGGGAGGAAATGCATGGAAAAGATACGACTGGGAATCAGTGCCTGTCTGTTGGGGGAGTCCGTCCGCTTCGACGGCGGCCACAAGCTGGATCGCTACTTGAGGGATACCCTGGGCCAGTACGTGGAATACGTGCCGGTCTGTCCCGAGACCGAGGCGGGCTTTGGCATTCCCAGGGAGTCCATGCACCTCGAGGGGGAGGTGGAGTCCCCGAGGCTGGTGACCAGCCGCACGGGAAGAGACATGACGGAGGCCATGGTGACGTGGGCTCGGGAGCGTGTCCTGCAGCTCGAGGGGGAGGGGCTCTGCGGATTCATCTTCAAGGCTAACTCGCCCAGCAGCGGCATGGAGCGGGTCAAGCTCTATGACGAGAACCACGTACCTCGAAAGATCGGCGTCGGCATGTTCGCCGGAATCTTCATGAAGCACTTCCCGCTCCTGCCGGTGGAGGAGGACGGGCGCCTCCACGACCCCATGCTCCGCGAGAACTTCGTCGAGCGCATCTTCATCGCCAAACGCTGGCGGGACCTCATCGCCGGCAAGCCCGGAGTCGGCGACCTCGTCGACTTTCACACCCGACACAAGCTCCTTCTCATGGCACACAGCCCCAGGCACGCCTCCATGATGGGCAAGCTCCTGGCGGCTGCCAGCCAAGCGGTCCGGGACGAGCTGTTCCGCGACTACCAGGCGCTCCTCATGGAAGGAGCTCGAATGAGAGCCACCGTCAAGAAGAACACCAACGTCCTTCAGCATCTCATGGGCTATTTCAAGAAAGACCTGACGGCTGACGAAAAGCAGGAGCTTCTGGAGGTGATCGAGCTTTATCACCGGGGTCATGTGCCCCTCATCGTCCCCATCACCCTCATCCGTCATTACGTCCGCAAATACGATCAACCGTATCTCAAGGTGCAGGTCTACCTGAGCCCCCATCCCGTGGAGCTGGCCCTGCGGAACCACGTCTGAGAGCCCGGGGTTCCGTAGGCCATTCATTGTCCACGGCTCCGGCGGGCTGTGGCCCCCCCATTGAGGACGCCTGTCGGTGGGACCTGACCGGATCGGCTTGTCTTGACGCCATGGCGGACATCTGCTAAAGGACGTGCTGGCGAGGGAAGTCGCTGTTTTTTCCACCCTTTTTTTATCCCAACCCCATCGAATCCAATTGAACAGGAGGGAGCGCATGAAGAAGTGTCTCGCGTTGGCCGTTTTGTGCTTGCTGGTGGTGGGCTTCGCCACGGTGGCGCCGGCTCAGGAAACCAAGCTGGTCCTGGCAACCGGTGGCACGGCGGGGACTTACTACCCCTTCGGCGGCGCCATGGCCCGGATCTGGAACACCAAGGTCCCCAGCATGAACGTGACGGTTCAGGCCACGGGAGCTTCGGCGGAGAACGTTCGGCTGGTGAACAAGAAGGAAGCCGAGCTGGCCATCGTGCAGAGCGACACCGTGGACTTCGCCTTCAGCGCCAAGGAAGCATTCAAGGAGAAGCTGGAGAACCTGCGGGCCATCGCCGTTCTCTACCCCGAGATCATCCAGCTGGTGGTGGCTGGAGATTCCCCGGTCAAGAGCTTCGCGGATCTCAAGGGCCTCAAGGTGGGAGTGGGGGCCCCCGGCAGCGGGACCGAGGCGAACTTCAGGCAGCTTCTGGATGTTTACGGCATGAAGAAGGAGGACATCAACGCCCAGTATCTCTCCTTTGCCGAGAGCGCGGAGCAGTTCAAGGACAACCATATCGATGCCTTCATCGTCGTTGCGGGCATTCCCAACTCCGCCATCATGGATGTCGGCACGGTCCGGAATCTGAGGCTCCTCTCCATCGACGCTCCCAAGATCGACATGCTGGATGACAAGTACCCGTTCCTCACGCCCGCCAAAATCCCCGCCGGCACTTACAAGGGCCAGGCCGAGGACGTGAGCACCGTTGCCGTCAATGCCGTGCTCATTGTCAATGCCGAGATGAAGGACGACGTGGTTTACAGCCTGACAAAGGCTCTCTTCGAGAACCAGGGGGAGCTGGCGGTGGCTCATGCCAAGGGCAAGGAGCTGAGCGTCGAGAAGGCCTACAAGGGTGTCTCCATCCCGTTCCATCCGGGAGCGGCCAAGTTTTACAAGGAAAAAGGTCTCATGAAATAGCGACACGAGGCTGGGCTGCGCGGCGGGCTGAGCTCTCGAGCACGCCGCGCAGCCGGTCGAGATCGATGGCAGCCCGGCCTTGGCTTTCGGTTTGCGCAGTCCTCGCCTTCCTGGCGGCGTGGGCTTTCCGGGGTGGTCAGCTCAGGGTGCTCGAGGTGACCCATCCCGGGACGGGCCGGATTGTGCTGTGCTCCCCGATGGACGAAGGGGAGGAATTCATCCTCTCCTTCGTCCATTCGGTCAACAGGAGGCCGGTTTACGACACCCTGAGGATCGTCGGGGACCACCTGGTGGTGGTCCAGTCCAGGTACGACTCCTTCGGTGCCGGAATGCCGGAGACATCGGATGGGGAAGGCCAGCTGGCCTGGGATGCGGATGGCTGGCTCATTTGGACCGTCAACAGGTCCATTCCCGGTCTGGACCTCTTCGTCGGCCGAAATGCCCGGCACTCCATCACCATCAGGGGAGTCGAGCGGGCTCTGGCGGATCTGGTCGAGCCAGGATCGTCCGTCTCCATTCGAAGCGTGACAAGATCCCCAGTTGAAAGGTGGATGCGGAATTGTCTCGAGTGAAAAATGATGAAGCTCCCCAGGGCATGAAGAGCTCTGCCGGCGTCGAGGATATGGAGCCCGTCGTTACCGAGGAGGAGCTGAACGAGATCCTGAAAAAGGTGGACAAGGAGTCCACTTACAGGAATCTCGGGGGCTACCAGCGTCGGATCGTGTTCTGGGTGGCGGTGGGGTTCTCGCTCTTCCAGGTGTACACGGGAGCTTTCGGGATGCTCGCCGCCCAGATGCAACGGTCCATCCATCTGGCTTTTGCCTTCACCCTGGTGTTTCTCCTGTACCCCTTCCGCCTCAAGGGAGCTTCGGACCGTCTCGCGTGGCATCATTACGTGTTCGCCGCTTTTGCGGGGCTCATCGGTCTTTATATGACGCTGAACTACACGCGCATCATGGAGGCGGGAGGGGATTTCTCGAGGATGGACTATGTGGCGGGATCCATCGGGGTCCTCCTCACCCTCGAGGCCGCGCGCCGGGTTGTGGGCATGCCGATGGTGATCATCGCCTCGATTTTTCTGCTCTACGCCTACTTCGGTCCCTATTTCCCCGGTTTCATGACCCACCGGGGCTACTCCATCCAGCGCATCGTCTCCCACATGTACTTCACGACGGAAGGCATCCTGGGAATCCCCCTGGGGGTCTCGGCGTCCTTCATCTTCCTGTTCATCCTCTTCCGAACCTTTCTGGACCGCACGGGAATCGCCAAGCTCTTCATCGACATTGCCAACTCCATAGCCGGCTGGGCCTCGGGGGGGCCCGCCAAGGTCGCGGTCATTTCCAGCGCCCTGGAGGGAACCTATTCGGGAAGCTCCGTGGCCAACACCGTGGGCTCCGGAAGCTTCACCATCCCCATGATGAAGAAGCTGGGCTACCGTCCAGAATTCGCCGGAGCCGTGGAGGCATCGGCATCGACGGGTGGCCAGATCATGCCGCCCATCATGGGGGCCGCGGCTTTCCTCATGGCCGAGTTCCTCGGGATCCCCTATATCGAGATCGCCAAGGCGGCGGCGATCCCGGCCTGCCTGTACTTCATCGGGGTGCTCATCGAGGTGCACCTGGAAGCGAAACGCTGTGGTCTGCGCGGGATGAGCAGGGAAGAGATCCCCCGCTTCCTGGACGTGGTCAAGTACAGAATCCATCTTTTCATTCCCATGGTCGTGCTGTTTTACATCCTCATCGAAGGGTACACGCCATCCTTTGCAGCCCTTATGGGACTGCTGGTGGCCATCCTGGCGGGCCTCCCCCTGAAGGAAACCCGGATGGGGGTCAGGGATATCCTCGAGGCCCTGGAAGCAGGTGCGCGAGGTGCCCTGGGCGTGGCCATCGCCTGCGCCACGGCCGGCATCATGGTGGGAGTGGTGACCCTGACGGGGATCGGGCTCAAAATGGCGGGAGGGCTGGTGGATCTGGCGGGCGGAAATCTTTTGCTGAGCCTGGTTTTCACCATGATTGCCTCCATCATTCTGGGCATGGGAGTCCCCACCACGGCCACCTACGTGATCTGCTCCACCATCGCGGCCCCCGCCCTCGTTCTGCAGGGTGTTCCCGTTCTCGCGGCCCATATGTTTGTGTTTTACTTCGGGATCGTGGCGGACATCACACCACCGGTGGCCCTGGCGGCTTATGCGGGGGCGAGCATCGCACGGGCCAACCCGTTCAGGACGGCGGTGGAGTCCACCAAGCTGGCCATAGGAGCAGTGATCGTTCCCTATGTGTTCTGTTACAGTCCTTCCCTGCTGTTGATCAACTCCACTCCGCTCCAACTGACGCAGAACCTCATCACGGCGAGCTGCGGCATGTTTGGGGTCGGGGCGGCCATGATCGGCTACTGCTGGACCCACATGCATGCCCTGGAGCGGCTGCTTTTCCTGGGGGCCGGTCTCATGCTCATCGACCCCGGAACCTATTCCGATATCGCGGGTCTCTGTCTTCTGGCGCTGGGAGCGGGGCTCCAGTGGCAAAAGCACAAGCGGGAATCGGCGAAGGCGTGATCCGCGCGAATACCCTGGACTCTCCCCATTTCCCGGGCTTCGGGCTGTAAAAGAGCTGGCGTCGAGACCAGAAGCGCTGCTACTATGGAGATCATGGTCCATGGGCGGGTTTTTCCGCGAGCTGACGGGGAAGGGGCGTTTCCCCCATGGGCCCGGTGAATGGGCCGTTGTCCTGGCTGCGGCATGTTGCGGGAGATGATCCTTCTGGATCCATGGGGTCATTTCCCGGCTGAGGATGTAGAGCGGGGAGACTGGTTGCGCCGGCGGGAGATGCGTCGGGAAAGAGCAGGTCCATGAGCGTTCAGAGCCCGGCGATCCTGATCGAGGAAAACTTTCCCCGGGATGGGCTTCAGAATGAGTCCATCCTCTTCTCGGTCAGTGAGCGGGCGGCACTCATTCAACAGCTGGTGGCCTGTGGTTTCAGGAGGATACAGATCGGATCCTTCGTGAGCCCGGCCCGTGTGCCCCAGATGGCGGGGACCGAGGATGTGTTTCGCCTCCTGGAGCCGCGCCGGGACGTGGTCTACTCGGCCCTCGTTCTGAACCGGGCTGGCCTGGAGCGGGCTGCCGGCTGCGGCATGAGCCACGTGGCCGTCTTCGTGTCCGCCAGCGAGACGCACAGCCAGCGCAATTCAGGATGCTCGGTGGATGAGGGTCTGGCTGCCGTCCGAGATTTGATCAGGCAGGCCAAGGGACGGGGATTCATGGTCCAGGCCGGAGTCATGAATGCCTTCGGGTGTCATTTCGAGGGCACGGTCTCCACCGAAAAAGTCCTGAACATGGTGGGAGCCTTTGCCCTGGAGGGGGCCGACGAGATCAGCCTGGCGGACACTCCGGGCCTGGCCAACCCAGCCCAGGTTGAATCCATGGTGCTCGCTGTCCAATCCCTGACGAGTCTCCCGCTGACCCTTCACCTTCATGACACATGCGGGCTCGGGATCGCCAACGCCTACGCGGCCTGGAAGCTGGGGGTGCGGCGCTTCGATGCCAGCTGCGGAGGACTTGGAGGCTGCCCGTTCATTCCGGGAGCATCGGGAAACATCCCCACTGAAGACCTGGCCTGGCTATTTGAATCCATGGGGGTGGACGTGGGGCTGGATCTGGTCCAGGTGGTGGAGATGGTGAAATATCTCGAGACACGGCTCGGAAAGCGCCTTCCAGGGCGCCTCGCCCATACGTGCCTTCATCGTGCTGGTCATTGATTGGGGAGTGATAACAGCCAGCAGTCGCGCAAACAGAAAATGGAATGAGGCTTCGCGCAGCCGGTTCCCGGTGCGTGATCGGCCAGGGGAGAGTTTCATGAACCGAGGTAAACGTCTGGGGCTCGCTTTGATCTTCTTCATGCCGTGGCTCGGCTCTTGCGCCTGGCTTCCCTTTCAGCCCGTCGCTCCGGGTGAAGTCAGGCTGACACGCCTTGAAGTGCCCGAGACCGTGCAGGAAGACATGACCTACGATGTGGCCTTGAGCTTTCGGTCGGATTCCACACCCATGATCAGGCAAGTGTGCTGCCGATGGGCTTCGCTGGTTCCCTCGGTAGCGCATTCCTCGATGTACTGGTATAATTATGAAGCTTCCAGCGACGAGCCCATGGGCTCCGCCCGCTCGCGCTGGCTGGACGAGGGGGCCTACTACGATTTCTCGGGGCCTCTGTGTGCCGAGGAGGATGCCATTCGAGCCATCTCCCAGGACCGGGTGATTGTGCGATTGCAGGCCAGGGAGCTCAAGCCTCATTTCAACGCTCTCGAATGTTACATGGAATACATGAATAATGGGCGGCTCATGGAGAGCAATCGAGTGAGGGCCCGGGTCGACACGAGCACATCTCCGTAGGTGTACCGGACGGCCTTGGGAGCAAGGGGGGGGATCGAGCCCCACGAGGATGGGAACAGGGCGGCACTCTGAACAAGAGTGAAACGAACGCTTTCTGATAAAGCAGAGGAGGGACCCCATGGGCAGCGTTTACAAGATCATCGAACTGGTTGGAACGAGCGAGACTTCTTGGGAAGATGCTTCAAAGACAGCGCTGGAAACCGCGGCGCAAACCCTTCGGGACCTTCGCGTGGCGGAAGTCACCGAGCTGGACGTCAAGCTGGAGAACGGCAAGGTGACTTACCGGGCGAAGCTGAAAGTGTCTTTCAAGTACCAGTCAAGCAAGTACGAGGCCGGTGACTAGGATCGGCGTCAGCGAACGGTCGTGAGCAGTCCCCAATGTTTCATGCGAGTGATGGTGTGGGTGCTTCTTTGTTCCGCGTTGCTGTATCGAGCTCAATGTTAACACCCCTCGCAGGCACGGCCCGGTGCCGATCTTGATCAAGGTCGGCATCGGGTGTGCCCTCCCTCCCGGCACACTCATCAGCTTCCGTCAGGATTCCAGGCCGTTTTCCACGCGGATCAAGGCCGCTCTCAGCTTTTGCTCCAGATGACCGCCAGGGCCTTGGCCGGCTTTTCGCTGGTGCAGCGAAAGCTGTGGCTGATGTCGGACTCGAAATAGATGCTGTCCCCCGGCTCCAGAATCTCCACACGGTCCACGGTCCGAAACTCAACCTGCCCCTCCGTCACATATAAAAACTCCTCTCCCTCATGGCTCATGAACACCATGTCCTCGGTATCCCGGATCGGAAACTCCACCAGGAAAGGCTCCATGCTTTTGTTGGTCTTCTTGGTCTCCAGGGCGATGTAGATGTAATCCACCTCTCCTCTCTCCTGGTGAGGGCGCCTCTCCACGCGGATGCGCTCCCGCTCCCGGGTGATCGCGATCTTGTCGCTGCCGATCTCATGCTGAAAGAAAAAGGCCATGCCAACATTCAGAGCACGGGCCAGCTTCAGCAGTGTCGCGATGGGGGGCACCACGTGATCGTTCTCGATCTGAGAGAGAAAAGGCTTGGAAAGCCCCGTTTTGACGGCAAGATCCTGAAGCGTGAAACGGTTCTTCTGTCTCAGCTCCCTGACTTTGTTTCCAATCTTGAAGGCCTTTACGGCAAGGCTGATTTCCTGATCTCTGCTCTGGGTCATCGTTCATCCTCAAAAATCCACGGACAAGCCCATCAAGCAACGGGCAAAGCGAAAGAGCGCAGGGGCCAGACATCGCGTGCACAGGAATGCCTCATCCCTTGAGAAATTTAACTCATTCTAAACTAGGTTTTGTGACATTAAAAACATAAAATGAGGTGATGGCGCGTGGGAGCACGCATCCTTCGTGCCGCGGGAGGGTGTCTTTCCGTGCTGAATGCGCCGCTGGCGGTGGTTCAGGAGGCGATTCCCCAAACCAGTCGCCAGGGTGAGGCCGCTCCGAACGGCATGGACGAGGCATCGAAAGGGGGACGCCACCCCTTCCCGCGAGGGGAAGAGGAGGCGATGTTCATCAGGCGGCATGCTTCCCGGACGTGAGGAGGCTCCGGCGGGGGTGAGGGTCGTTTGAGCTCAGGCCCTCAAAACCGTTCACGGTGAGAAAACTCGGCGACCTCCCGCCGTTTGGGAGCCGAAGGTGCTTTGGCCGGAAATCCCAGGGGGATGAGAGAAACCAGATCGTATCCATCGGGGACACCCAGGACGGCCCTGGCCCGATCATGGTCGAAGAGCCCCACCACTACGGTTCCCAGGCCGAGGCTCCAGGCAGCCAGGCACAGGCTCTGGGTAGCGATCCCCAGATCGTAGAGGATCCAGTCACCGAATTTGGTGGTCACTTCGCCTTTGTAATACCCCGAGCTCTGGAGCTTACCGCAAAGGGCCAGCACAATGGGCGCTTCAAGAACCGCCTTTGTGGCGGGATTGCCCTTGGAGAGAGTCTCCTGCAGCTTCACCTTGGTCTCCGCCTCGCGTACGACCACGATTTCCCAGCACTGAGTGTTGGCCCAGGATGGAGACCATTGGACTGCTTCGAGGACCCGGTTGAGCGTTGATTCGGGGACATCTTGGTCCTGGTAGCTCCTGATGCTTCTTCGATTGCGCAGCACTTCCATGAAATCAGCCATGAACTCTCCCTCTCTGAGGCCTGTGCTCTGACGGTCCGCTCTCTCGCACTCCACCCGTGAGCCCCGCTAAATCCGTCAAGCCGCGAGTGACGATGTGCGCCTCCGCTCTCATACCCCACCTGTCCCGGCAAAACCGAAGGCCCCGACCATACGGTGCTTGTGGGCTTGCCCCCACGACCGAGGGCGGCGCGATTCCACGCTCTTCCGGCTCGGAGGATCGACGGGCGCGATGGATTCTGAATCAGTATAGGGCACGACGGGGGAAGGGTCGAGTGTATTCTCTGCCGCGAAGGCGCTCGCTCCTGGCCGTTCCAAGGGGTCCCGTGAGACAGCGGCGCCAGCGATGGAACGTTGAACGATCGTTGTCGGATGACTCCCGTTTCATGCCTCAAATGATCGCACGATACATTCCAGGAAGGAAGCTCGGAAATCGCTCCCCTCGGCAGGGGACCCGGTCCGTGCCGAGACTGGAGCCACCACCGACGCGGAAGACACCGGGACCGAGGGATGGATACCTTTCAGCCCGCTGAGCCTTGGCGTGTCGGGGGAAACATTTCCATTGCGGAGGCCGTACAATTTGATTAGGGTTCGATGCAGTCGTCCGTGAGTGAGGGGGGCAGGTGAAGGATGCCTCCCTGGGTCAACCTCGAGGAGTGCAAAATGGAAAAGGCGACGGAAGAAAGCGGCTGCACAACGGAGAAGGAAGGTGACGCAATGGAGGATCGGTGTGATCGTGCTGCCCAGGTCTGCGGTGAAGCTTGTGAATCGTGTGGCGTAAAAGTGGCCTCATGGGACGAGTTTGATGCACGACAGGAGTTCATCGAGGGACAGATCGACGAGGGCGAGCTGACCAGGCGGGCGGCTTCAGAGGTGAGCCAGCATGCCCAGACCTTCGGAAAATACCTGGTCATCGACGAAGAGGAGCCTGAAGCCTCGCGGGCCGAGGAGCTCAAAAAGGATCGCGCCAGGCAGGCCAACCGGATCTACCGAAAAGTCTGTGACGAAGCCGAGATGAACCTCTGCTTCTTCAGCGATTTCTCAAGCTGGAGCGACTATGTGAAAGGGGCTCTCAGTGACACGGAGCTCTACGACCGGGCCAGGGAAGAAGCCCTGAGGATAGCACAGTCACCTTGAGCCAGAATACGAGGCCGCGGGGCCTCCACGCCGTCGGAAGGGCTGAATGCGCCTGAAGCGGCACCGGACCTCGGGTGCTCGTCAGCACCGGGTCATCGGGGGGCTCTTCAGGCGCCGTTTTTGTGGCTCCATGCCCGATCCCAATCCCCCAATCCCATTTGCGGGGCAAAGCCGGGGCACGGGGCGGTCATGATCCTTCAAGCAGGCTCTCTCTCAGAAGCGAAGCATGGCCTGGGTCGGGATGCCGGAGGGGACGGCCGTCCAGACTCCGGACATCCATGACCAGCATGAGCGAATTGAGCACATGAATGGTCTCCGCCGTTTCAAGATCCGCCACTGAAACCTCCCTCCCCTCGACCCGAGCGCCCATTCGGGCCATATGCTCGCAAACGACCTGCAGCGTGATGCCCGGCAGTTGACAGGGGCTCGCCGGAGTCCACCATGTGCCGCCGGCTCTCAGCAGAAGACTGCCTGCCGCGGTTTCGGACACGGCGCCAAAGGGATCCAGGATGACCGCCTCGTCGGCGCCGTTGTCCAGGGCGGCCTGTCGTGCCGTCAAATGAAAGAGATAGTTCAGGCTCTTGTGTCCGGCGAGAGGTGGTGAAAAGCCCTCATGGTGGATCCTGAGCCGCCAGCCTTCGGCATAGGCCCGCGGCGAAGGTGGTGTGTAGCGCCGGCAGGTGACGAAGACGGAGGGAGATGGGGTGGTGGGGATCCCCAGCCCTTCCGACATTCCCCGGGTCACGACGATCTTGATGGCCGCGGGCTCCTGCCCAAGGCCGTTTCTTTCAAGAAGCTCCGGCAGGACACCCTCCCAGTCGGGAAGACTTCTGTCTCCCAGCCGAAGGGCCGCCATCGACCGGAGGAGTCGCTCCACATGGCGCTGCAGGAAGAGGATGCGGCCCTTCTCCGCCCGAAGGGTTTCAAACAGGCCGTCCCCGTAAAGCAGGCCCCGGTCCAGGGGGGAAAGGCGGCATCCCTCAAGGGTGGTGAAGGCGCCGTTCGCCCAGATGACGGAGCCGGTTTTGGCCTCCCCGGAATTCATGCAGCCGACCTCGCCGTTTCCTTGATGATCTCAAAGAGGGTCCTTCCCTTGTGAAGGGTCTCCTCGTACTCCTCCGCCTCGTCGGAATCGTAAACGACACCGCCCCCCACGGAGAAAGAACAGCTTCCCCGGTGAATCACGGCGGTTCGGATGGCGATGTTGAGATCCATGTTGTCGTGCCATCCGAGGTATCCCACGGATCCCGTGTAGACGTGCCGGGCCACGGTCTCCAGCTCGTCGATGATCTCCATGGCCCGGATCTTGGGGCATCCGGTGATGGATCCACCGGGAAAGGTGGCACGGAGGATATCTCCGTAAGTCACGCCGGGCCTCAGTCGACCGGTGACGATGGAGACGAGGTGATGCACGTTCTGATAGCTTTCAAGCCGTTTGTGCTCCAGCACCCGGATGGTTCGGGGCAGGCAGGCCCGCCCCATGTCGTTTCGGAGCAGATCGACAATCATGGAAAGCTCGGCATCGTCCTTGGGGCTGGAGAGCAGGTCACGCCGCAGGGCCTCGTCCTCCTCCCGGGTGGCACCCCGTTTGCGGGTCCCCTTGATGGGACGGGTCTCCATGAGCTCACCCCTTCTCAGGAGAAAGCGCTCCATGGAAGTGGAAAGCACCTGGTGACCGCCACAGTTGAGATAGGCGTAAAAGGCGGCCGGATTGCGGGCGAAGAGGGCTTCCCACAACCGGAACGGGTCGCCGGTGAAGTCCAGGCGGTAACGCTGGGACAGGTTCACCTGGTAGACGTCTCCGGCCCGGATGTACTCCCGGATCCGGCTGACGGCTTCCATGTAGGCTTCGCGGGTGAAGTTGCTGGAGAGGGGACCGACCCTCGGCGGCGGCGTCCGGACCTCTCCCTCGGGCCTGGGAAAGGGGATATCCGACAGCTGCCACGGTCCACCGTCGCCATAGTCGAGGACGAGATGGGTGAGGGATCCCTCCTGCCGATCGTGGACCAGGATCTGGCGCGGCCAGATGAGCCACAGATCCGGCAGGAGGTCGTCCGGCACGGTCCGGGGGAGCCGTTCGATGACGTTTTTGAGGTCATAGGCCAGATACCCCAGGGCTCCCCCCGAGAAAGGCGGGACGGCAAGCCCTTCGGCCGGGCGCACGGAGGCCGTCAAGGCGTCGAGGAGCGCGAGGGGGCTCTCCCGGAACGAAGTGACGGTGGCCCCTTTCCGGATGCTGCAAAACGAGCCCTTGGCGGTGAAAATCAGATAAGGGTCCCAGGCGGCGACGGAGTGCCTTCGTTCGGCATCGGAGGTGGGGAGCCCGCCGCTGAGGAGGATGGCCGAGCCAGACTGACGGGCGATCCCGCGGGCACGCTCCATGAAATCGGCGTCCGAGGCCGGCCTGCCCAGCGCGCGACAGCTGGCGATGCTCACCTTTGTCTGGGGAAGCAGGCTCGAGATGCTCACAGGGCTGCTTCCATCCATTTGGGGGCGCTGGAGGGATGACTCCCCCCGTCGAACCGGGGGAATCGGTCTTGCCGGCCCCAACGGGGCAGATCGCTTCCACGGAATGCCGGCTGGAGCTTGAGAAACCTCGAGCCCATGCTCGGTGAGGAAGGACTCCGGATGGAACTGGACGCCATGGATCGGCCACGCACGGTGCCGGATCCCCATGATGACACCGTCTTCGGCGCGGGCGACGGGGATGATGTCGACGGAGCCCGGTGCGATGCAGAGCGAATGATAACGGGCGACCCAGAAGGGAGAGGGCAGGCCGGCAAAGAGCCCCTCGCCGTGGTGGAAGACGCGGGAGCGCTTTCCATGAACGGGGACCGGAGCGCGGCGGGTTTTGCCGCCGAAAGCCTCGTTGATGACCTGCATGCCCAGGCAGACCCCCAGGATGGGAACGCGATCCCCGAACTGTCTCACGACCTCCATGCTCACTCCCGCATGGGCGGGATCTTTGGGGCCCGGAGAAATGCAGATCCAGTCGTGGGCCATGGAGCGAATCTCGGGGATGTCGATGGCATCGTGCCTGAAAACGTCGACTTGGATGTCAAACTCGTAGAAGAGCTGCACGAGATTGTAGGTGAAGGAGTCGTAGTTATCGATCATCAGCAGTCGCACCGCATCCCCCATCAAGTCGCACGGGTCATGGATGGGCCGGGGGGAAACAGGGCCTGGAAAGCACAAAAGCCACCCCGACCGATGAGTCTGGATGGCTCGCGCCTGACATAACTCAATCTCAAAAATTCTGAGCCTCTCTTCTTTCACGCCCCAATAAGCCAAAGACCGCCCGGCTTGTCAAGGGCTTCGGAGCGGGGGACGCTCAGCAGCGGGGAACCAGGTGTCTACGCCAGCCCAGGGCGCTGGAGCACTCGCTTCCGGTGAAGGGGGTGGGCGCGGTCATGTGGATCCTTTCACCCGAAAGAACGGCAGCCGGATTCGTGATGACCATCTTCTCCGACGGTTCGGGGCCGATCAGCGCTTCGAGTGCCAGGACGGCCTCGGCCATCCGGGGCGAGCGAGCGGTGGGCGTGTGGGCATCGGTGGCCATGATGTGGGCCATCTGGTGCTGAATGAGCATCGTTGTGAATCGCCGCACCAATGGCCCGAATCGTCCCATGAGACTTGCGGCGGTGATCTGACAGACCACTCCCGTCTCCACCCAGCGAAAGAGATGATCGGGATGACGGAGGATCCACGGGTTGCGCTCGGGGTGGCTGAGGATGGGGGTGATCCCCCGGTCCATGAGGTCCCGGAAGCAGTTTTCCACATAGCTCGGGATGAGCTCGGCGGGAAGCTCGATGAGGGCGTGGCATCCCCTGTCGTTGAGGGTGAGGAGGTCCCCGGATGCGATCTTGCGGGGGATGTCCGGCTCCAGCCTGATCTCGCAGCCCGGGTGAGCCCCGAGGGGGATCCCCGCGTCATGGAGCCGCTGCTGAAGCATGTCGCAGATGCGCATCACCCGCTCTCGCGAGTTGTCGTACAGCCCGTAAACCCAGTGGGGTGTGCAGACCACCCCGGCAATACCCTCGGCCACGGCCAGGCGGGCCATTTCGAGGCTCTGACCCCAGTCGACGGCCCCGTCGTCCAATCCCGGCAGCATGTGGCTGTGGAGATCGATCATCCGGCCATGCCAGGGGCGGCAGGCCGGATCGACGAGGGGAGCTTTAGGGCGTCTAAACCTCGACAGGATCCGTCGCGCAGACTGGAGAGCACTTTGCCAGGGCATTGGCTACCTCGAGGAGCTCCATGAACCATTCGCGCCGGGGGCGGCCGATCTTGACATCCATCTGCTGCATGGCTTCCGCCAGGGAGAAGGATTCGATGCCTCGACCGGCGAGTCCCAGTGCCTGGGCGTCATGGTTCTGCTGTTTCAGGCTGTCCAGGAGTCGAAAGGCGGCGAAGGCCCCCATGCGCGAGGCGATGATACGGTCAAAGGCCGTCGGGATCCCTCCCCGCTGCACATGGCCGAGGATCGCCGTGCGCACTTCGAATTCGTCCTTGCTCTCTTCCTCCATCAGGCGGCGTATGAAGTCCGTCGTGTAATGGTACGAGGACTGCTCGTTTCGGAGGAAGATCACCATCCGCTTACCGGACCGGAAGCTCACCTTGAGGGTTTCGATATCCCGGATGAGATCCTCCAGACGGATCCCCGTCTCCGGGAGGTAAGCCTTCTCCGCCCCCGACGCCAGGGCTCCCATGAGCGCCAGAAAGCCGCTCTGTCGCCCCATGACCTCCACGATGAAGGCCCTTCTCGTGGCGCCCGCCGTATGACGTATCTTGTCCAGGGCGTCTATGATGTTGTTCAAGGCCGTGTCGGACCCGATGCAGAATTCGGTCCCCGGCAGATTGTTGTCGATGGAGGCCGGCACCACCACCATGGGAATCCGGAAGGGCGAGTACCTCTGGCGCTCGGCGACGAATCGCTCCACCTTCTGATAAGTGCCCCATCCCCCGATGGCGATGATCCCCCTGATGCGGTTCTGCTCCAGGGTGGCGCTGATTCGGCCCAGATCCTCATCCGAAAGCTCGATCCGCGCCGTGCCGATCTCGGATCCCGGATGGTTCATCCAGCCCACCAGCGGCTCCCACTCAAGCTCCATGAGCTCATTTCGGATGAGCCCCAGGAAGCCATCCCTGGCGGCCAGGACGGGAACCCCCTGGTTCATGAGGCAGCGAGCCGCGACGCTGATGGCCGTGTTCATGCCCGGAGCGTCGGCGCCGCCCGTGAAGATGGCGACGGCGCCGTCCTCGGTGCGCTGCTGACTGGGTGTGATGCGGCTCAGCGTCTTGACCAGCTCCAGTGAATTCCGGAAGCTTTGCCCCCTCAGCTCCTGGGCCGTGGCGAAATTCCCGTTCTCGATCTCCTGGCCCACGGCGCGGCTCTTCTCGACGACTTCGAGAAGCGGCGTCTCGACGACCTGGTTCTTCACCAGACCGAGCATGTGGCAGTGGGCGGTATCGGGCTCGCCCAGCAGGAGATCCACAGCGGCCACACCCAACCGCGTGGCGAGAATGCGGTCGAATGCCGTGGGAGATCCTCCCCGCTGAACGTGGCCGAGCACCGTCACGCGAACGTCGATGTTCAGTCGCTCGCTCAGGATCTTCCGGATATCCGCCGAGCTGATGTGCAGGCCGTCGGGATGCCTCGCCCCTTCCGCCACCACCACCATCTGGTGGGGCCGGCCCGTCTCCCGGGCGCTCTGGATCGCCGAGACCATCTTCTGGTGCCACCTCAGCTCGAGCTCCTGCTCGGGGATGAGGATCCAGGTGACGCCGCCGGCAAGTCCGGCCGCCAGCGCGAGATAGCCGCAATGCCTGCCCATGGTCTCGACGACGAAGGTCCTCTGGTGGGAGGCGGCCGTGGCCGTGAGGTCATCGATGGCGCGCGTGATGTGATTGAGTGCCGTGTCGGCCCCGATGCTCATATCCGTGCCGAAGAGGTCGTTGTCGATGGAGCCCGGCAGCCCCACCACCTGAAGGCCCGGCATGGTGCCCTCGATCGCGAGGTCCGGCCAGGTCTCCAGCAGCGCATTGGCGTGCTCGCTCCATTCGGAGCTCAGGATGTGAGCCCCCATGAGGCTCCCATCCCCCCCGATGACGACCAGGGCGTCGATGCCCAGTCCCAGCATGTTGTGAACCGCCTGGCGCCGACCTTCGATGGTGCGGAACCGGTCCGACCGCGCCGTGCCGAGAAACGTACCTCCCTTGGCCAGGATGCCCCCCACGTCGTCCCAGTTCAGGGGCCGGAGGGACGCTCCCCCCGCCACGAGACCCTCGTATCCGCCATAAACGCCAATGACAGGCAGTCCGCGATCGATGGCACGGCGCACCACCGCTCTCACGGCGGCGTTCATGCCGGGGGAATCGCCTCCGCTGGTCATCACGGCCAAGGTCTTGACCATGGGGTCCTCCTTGTGCAGATGGTTGGATTGCGTCCAAGGGGTGGCTGGCCCGGTGCCGTCGGCCCGGGCTCTCCACGCATTCTACAACAAAGGGGTTCGCTGACAAGACATTATGAGACCGCCTTGCCGCACGAGCTCGGCAAAAGAAAAGCCACTTCCGGGCGCGCACACGCTCCGGGCGAGGGGGGCCCCGGAAGACTCCCGGGCGCCCGGCGCCGCTTAACCGCTTGACTTGCGGGGAGGGTGTGCTAAGAAAAAAGCCTTTTTGCAGCAGTCTCGCGAGGTTGCTCGGCGGTTGAATCACTTGAAAGGGGATGGAAAGGTATGGATTACAAAGGCACTCTGAATCTACCCCAAACGGCTTTTCCCATGAAGGCCAGTCTCTCCAGGAAAGAGCCTGAAATCCTCGCCCGCTGGGAGCAATCGGGCCTCTACGAGCAGCTGCGCGACCAGAGCCGCGACCGTCCCCTGTACATCCTCCACGACGGACCCCCGTACGCCAACGGACACATCCATCTGGGGACCGCGCTCAACAAGATCCTGAAGGACATGATCGTCAAGAGCCGCCAGATGAGCGGCTTCAACGCCGTCTACGTTCCCGGGTGGGACTGCCACGGACTGCCCATCGAGCACCAGGTGGACAAGGAGCTGGGGGAGCGCAAGCGCTCCATGACCCAGGGGGAGATCCGACGCCACTGCCGTCGGTACGCCGAGGGGTTCATCGACATCCAGCGCGGGGAGTTCAGGCGGTTGGGCGTTCTGGGGGAATGGGACAACCCCTACCTGACCATGTCTTACGATTATGAAGCGTCCATCGCCCGGGAGCTGGGCCGGTTCTTCGAGACCGGGAGCGTCGTTCGGAGCAAGAAGCCCATCTACTGGTGCGCCAGCTGCCGCACGGCACTGGCGGAAGCCGAGGTCGAATACCACGACCATGCGTCGCCTTCCATCTATGTCAAGTTCGCCATGAGCCCGGAGGGGCGGGCGCGCTTTTCCGAGCTGGGATCCAGGCCGGTCCATGTGCTGATCTGGACGACCACCCCGTGGACTCTTCCGGCCAACCTGGCCATCACGCTTCACCCGGACTTCGAGTATGTGGCGGTGGACGTGGGCGACGAGATCTGGATCCTGGCCGAGGGCCTGGCCCAAAGCTGCATGGAGACCTTTCAGATCCGGGACTACAAAACGGTCCGGTCCTTCACCGCCGAGGAGCTGAAGGGCGTGAGCTGCCGGCATCCGTTCATGGATCGCGACTCCATCATCGTCCTCGGCTCCCACGTGACCCTGGATGTGGGAACGGGCTGCGTTCACACGGCCCCCGGCCACGGCCGCGAGGACTACGACATGGCCCTGGAGCACGGTCTCGACATCCTCTCACCCGTGGACGACGACGGAAGGTTCACCAGCGAGGTCCCCCTGTTCCAAGGCCAGCGCGTCTTCGACGCCAACGGTCCCGTGAGCGCCAGGCTCAAGGAGGTGGGAGCCCTCGTGTCCGAGGGACGCATCACCCACAGCTATCCCCACTGCTGGCGGTGCAAGAAGCCCGTCATCTTCCGGGCCACCGAGCAGTGGTTCATCTCCATGGACAGGCGGGACCTCCGCCGCCACGCCCTGGAATGGATCGACAAGGTGGAGTGGGTACCGTCCTGGGGGCGGGATCGCATCCACAACATGATCGCCAACCGTCCCGACTGGTGCATCTCGCGTCAGCGGTCCTGGGGGGTTCCCATCAGCGTTTTCACCTGCGAGGATTGCGGGCACCTCCTGGCCTCGCCCGAGGTGTTCCGTAAGGTGGTGGCGCTCTTCGAGGCCGAGGGAGCGGATGTCTGGTTCGAACGGAGCGCCGAGGAGCTGCTGCCGGAAGGCTCCCGGTGCGAGCAGTGCGGCGGGGCGCGGTTTCAGAAGGAAATGGACATCCTCGATGTCTGGTTCGATTCGGGGGTTTCCCATGCCGCCGTCCTGGAGCAGAGACCTTACCTGCGGTCGCCCGCGGACCTCTATCTCGAGGGCAGCGACCAGCACCGCGGCTGGTTTCACTCCTCCCTCCTGGCATCCGTCGGAACCCGGAACCGGGCGCCCTACCAGGCCGTTCTGACCCACGGGTTCGTGGTGGACGGGCAGGGCCACAAGATGTCCAAATCACTGGGGAACGTCATTGCCCCCGAGCAGATCATCAACCAGTACGGCGCCGAAATCCTGAGGCTGTGGGTCTCGGCCGAGGACTATCGCGACGACATCCGCATCTCGGAGGATATCCTCAAGCGCCTCAGCGAGGCGTATCGCAGGATCCGGAACACCTGCCGGTTCCTCCTGGGGAACCTGAGCGATTTCGACCCGGCCGGGGACGCCGTTCCCGACGCCGACCTTCTGGAGCTGGACCGCTTTGCGCTCCATCAGCTGCAGGATCTCATCCAGAAGATTCGCGGCGCCTACGAGCGGTTCGAGTTCCACCGGGTCTACCACGCTCTCCACAACTATTGCGTCGTGGACCTGAGCGCCTTTTACCTGGATATCCTCAAGGATCGCCTCTACACGTCGGCCCGCGACAGCCTGCCGCGGCGCTCGGCCCAGACGGCCCTCTGGGAGATCCTGACGGCGGTTCTCAGGCTGATGGCTCCCATCCTGTCCTTCACGGCCGAGGAGGCCTGGGGTTATCTCCCGCAC
The DNA here is from genome assembly GCA_025453975.1 of Syntrophobacteraceae bacterium. Classification (GTDB taxonomy): domain Bacteria; phylum Desulfobacterota; class Syntrophobacteria; order Syntrophobacterales; family Syntrophobacteraceae; genus JALOOX01. Next base: position 3,391 of record JALOPI010000055.1, on the reverse strand, counting down.
GGGGCCGGGGGCTCGGTGCACGCCCAGCCTTTTCCCGAGGTCGACGAAGGCCGCCGGGACCTGGCCCTGGGTGAGCGCTGGGGCGAGATCCTCCTCCTCAAGGGAGAAGTGGCCCGGGTCCTGGAGACGGCCCGTCAGGCCAAGATCATAGGACACGCCCTGGATGCCGAGGTGGCGCTGGCGCTGCCGGAAGGGGTGGCGGAACGGCTGGCTGGTCAGGAGGAGCTGCTGCGCACGGTCTTCATCGTGTCAGGAGTCAAGTTCGTGACGGGGAGCCAGATGCGGAATCCCGCCGAGGGCGCCGAGATGACGGGACTGCTCACGGAGGTCCAGCCCGCATCCGGTGAGAAATGTGAGCGCTGCTGGGTCCGGGAGGACACGGTGGGCAGCTTCGACCTCCATCCCGGGATCTGCCGGCGCTGTCACGATGTGATTCAGTCTTCCACCTGAGCCTGTTTACCCTGGCCCGAGCACAGAATAGGGGTGCCATGAAGTTTCTTGCGGGCGTTGTCGGATCGGTTGTGATCCTGGATCAGATCACCAAGCTCCTGGTGGATCGTTTTCTGCCGCTCTACAGTGTCAAGCCCGTCATTCCGGGCTTCTTCAACCTCGTTCACGCCCGGAACACCGGAGCGGCCTTCAGCCTCTTCGCCGGAAGCCCGTCGACCCTGCGAACGACCCTGTTCATTGTTTTGACGGTGGCGGTGGTTGGGGTGGTCGTGTACACCTACGGGAAGCTCAATCGGGAAGATGTGTGGACCCGGTCCGCCCTGGCGCTGATCTGTGGCGGCGCCATCGGCAACCTGCTGGACCGGATGCGGTTGGGGGAGGTCATCGACTTCCTGGACCTCTACATCGGCGCTTACCACTGGCCCGCTTTCAACGTGGCCGACAGTGCCATCACCGTCGGCGCATGCCTCATGGCTGTCAGCCTCTTCAAGGCCCAGGACGCGTGAAAGTTCCTGAAACGGGCAGCTCGCTCACTTGGTGGTCTTCTTGAGCTTGACCATGATGTTGTCGGGGATCATGCGCTTTTCCTTGCGATCCCAGTTCTCCTGCTGAATCACCAGGTGATCGTTGAAGATTTCCGAGACCACTCCGTTGCGCTCTCCCACCGGTGTGCCCACGCTGACGATGTATCCCTTGCCCGAGGCATCCTCGATGATGGCGCGGCGACCCAGGGGACCCCACATGATGGCCTTGAGACCGGCCTCCACCTCGCTGATTCTCATGCGCTGAAGGGGGGTCAGCGGCCGCTGGGGCTCGGGTGGAGGAGCATCGAGGTCCTCCTCCGTGAGAGAAGTCACCGGGGGTGGAGCCTCGGTCTGCTGGATGAAAGGCTTGAAGGGATCGAGCATGACCTTGGGATTGTAGGCGAACTGGGGCTGGAGCAGCTCCTTCTGAACCTGCAGGGCGGCTTCGGAGGGCAGCACCTCCTTGCGCGGCATCGATGGTGAAGCCGCCTGCGGGGCCGTCATTTCCTCGACGGCCGAAGACTTCTCGGACATGACAGGCGCGCCGCTTCCCGCCGGCTCGCCCGCGGCCGTCGCCCAGCACCGGGGCGGGGCGGCGCCCATGAGCACCAAGCCGACAGCGATAGCGGCCACGGACACAGCGATGGACTTCTGATTCGAGTTCAGTGACAAGCCCTTCATGACTGACTCCTCTATGAGCGCTCCCAGTGGCGAGACGAATGATATTTCCTGTCCATATGGCATCAATCGAAGCAATGCGCAAGGGCAAATTCCGGGCGCATCCGCGGCCGTTCATCGCCTGCAAGCACAGGTGCTGCCAACTTCCGAGCTGATTATGAATTTTATGCTTTCTGGAGGCTGGTCCGTCAAGGGTGCCGGGGCCCCCTCGGTACATGGGGGCAGCTCACGAAACGGGAAAAAATAGCACGCTAAGCTTCCCGGATGATTCTTAGTGGTCGGAACTTACCCTGTTCGACCTGTTTGCTTTGCTGTCAGATATTGTCACCGGTCAGATTGATGTGCTCCCAGCCGAGCGGCGAGAGGCGTGACAACAGATTTTCGTCAATATCTTTCCCATGGTCCCGCAATGCCTGGGCTGTCCGTTCCAGGTAGACCATGTTTCACAACACAATGGCGGCCACCACCAGGTTAAGGTCGCTCGCGCGATAGCGCTGGTTCTCGAAGCTCCGGTCACGGATTTCCCCAAGCCGGCTCAGGAACATGGCGCGAGCCAGCGCGTTCTTCGCCTCGCGCTTGTTTAAGCCGATCTGCACGCGACGGTGCAGCTCTATATTTTTCACCCAATCGAGTGCGAACAATGAGGGTCTCGCGGCTGATGCCGAGTTCGCGGGCAAGCCCGGCTTTCTTCTCGCCGGCAGCAACCCGCTGCCTCAACTCGGCCTCCTGATCGGGTGAGAGCGACTTCTTACGGCCTCGGTAAGCACCACGCTGCTTGGCGAGCGCAATGCCCTCGCGCTGCCGCTCGTGGATCTTGATGATCTCGACAGGTTCAAGATGTCGCTCCGAATTTTGATCGAAGCTACTGACCCGGACGTAGGCGGTGCGTTGACCGTGCAATATGCCTCCTCACCGATGGGGTATTCCAATTTGAGAGCAAAGACTAAAAACTTCCACGTTCACACTCGATGTGGAGAATTGATAACTTTACCCTATTCTGACGCTTTTTGGCCCTGCACGATGACGCCCAGTTAAAGTGTACCCCAGACTGACAAAAATATGACTTAATATACCCTTGGCGATATATATTGTGCACGGTATAAAAACAGCTCGGTGAATGGTGGGATGACCTGAGCGAGGGGGAGCAGGAATCGGTCCGGGCCAGCGTTAAGCTGCTGGGCGACTTCGGACCGAAGCTTCCGTTTCCTCATTCCAGCGGCATCAAAGCGTCACGGCATGGCAACATGCGTGAACTGCGCATTCAACACGCTGGCCGACCTTACCGTGTGCTCTATGCCTTCGATCCACGCCGATGCGCTATTCTGCCGATCGGTGGGGAGAAGACCGGAGACGATCGTTGGTATGACGAATACGTACCCATTGCGGATCGACTTTATGATGAACATTTGGAAACACTGCGCAAGGAGGGCTTGAAAGATGGCTCGTAAATTCTCAGAACTGGAAGCCAAAATGTCGCCTGAAGCAATCGCCCGTTCCGACGCGCGCTATCGGGAAATGATCGCCGAAATGCCGTGGCATGAACTGCGCCGTGCACGCGGATTGTCTCAGGAAATGCTGGCGAAGCGGCTACGAATTAAACAGCCCAACGTGGCCAAATTGGAAAAACGCACCGATATATACATTTCCACGCTGCGTGCGACCATCGAGGCAATGGGTGGGACACTCGACATTGTTGCTCGTTTCCCCGATGGTACGGTGAAGATTACGAACTTCTCGTC
>JALOPI010000118.1 GCA_025453975.1 Syntrophobacteraceae bacterium | reverse complement strand
GGGCCGGTAAAGCCCATCGGTCCCATGGGGACAAGTCCCGAAGAGGGGAGAGACGAGGCCGAGATCCGTCGCGCCCCTCACGTTGGCCTTTCCGTAGAGCGGGATCAAGCCTCCGCCGGATTCGGGCCTGCCCCCCGTGATCTGAAGCAGGGTGACCATTCCGTGGATGGTTTCCCGGGCTTCCGCCGATTCGGCGGCGCCGGGTCCAACCAGGATGGCGAGGGGACCGTCAGCCCTGAGCAGGCAGGCCGCCTCCACCAGGTGCTCCGCATGCACACCCGTGAAGCGGGAAACTTCGCCAGGCCCGAAAGGGGCCAGGTGGCTTCGGAGTTTTTCGATATCCACTCCTGGTGGGACCTCGGGGCTCCCGGCTTCACCCAACGCCTGAAGCACGAGGTGAGCGAGTCCGGCCAGGAGGATGGGCTCCGTTCCCGGATAATAGCTGAGATGCAGGTCGGCGTACCTGCCGATGCCAACCGAAAGGGGACTGGCGGTGACAAGCCTGGTGCCGTCGAGGACGGCCCTGCGCAGGATGGTGCCGGCCACGGGCTGGCTTGCCGGCGGATTGACGCCCAGTGCGAGTATGCAGCCTGCCCGGTTCAGCTTCGAGAGACTTCCCCTGAAACCGCTGACCGCCGGGAGTCTCCAGAGGGTCTCCTCCATGGCGGCTTCTCCGGCCGGGGTGAGACATCCGATGAGGTTCGTCTTGAGGACTGTGCGGGCGAACTTTTGAAGGCAGAAGAGCTCTTCGCTGGTGAGGCCCGCGTCCGTCAATACCGCGGTCTCCCACGCGCCATGGCTCGAGAGCTTTTCAGCCAGTTGAGAAAGCACGGACTCCCAGTCCGCCTCGCGATACCCTCCGTTTTCCAGGACGAGAGGCTTGGCGAGCCGATCCTCGCGCTGGAGGTAATCCTTGAGAAGATATCGTCCCTGAACGCACGCCTGCCCGCTGTTTCGCGAGCCGTTGGGGCTGGGGCGCACCTGAAGGATGCGGCCCGATTCGGCCAGCTCGAAGGACATGGCGCAATTGGAGCTGCAGAGGGTGCAGATCGACTGCTTCCGGGCTCGGGAGGATTCCTTTCGGTAGAGGTCCATCACCATGCGGCTCAGGTTCTCGCAGACCTCCAGCATCCGCTCTCCGGCCCGCGCCGTCGCGGCGTCCGTTCTGTCTCTCAGGGCGCCCACGGGGCAGATATCCACGCATGCCCCGCAAAGCTGGCAGCCTGAATCCACGAGGCTCCGCCCCAGAGGTGTTGCGACCTCCTGACGACCGCCCTTCTCGCGGAAAACAATGACCCGGGCTCCGCGCACCTCGTGGCAGACCCGCACGCATCGGCCGCAGCGGACGCAGAGCGTCATGTCCCTCTCGAAACAGGCCCCCACGGTCTCGGCGGGCGGTCGCTTTCGGGCGGGCGGCGCATAGGGGAAGTCGATGCCGACCGTCTCCACCAGGCGTTGAAGCTCGCAGGTGCCGTTGCGCGCACAGCCCAGACACTCCCTGGGATGGTCCTGAAGGATCAGCTGCAGCATCTCCCGCCGAAAATCCAGGACCTTGGGGGTCCTGGTCCAGATCCGCATGCCGTCGGTGACCGGCGTCGAGCAGGCGGCGGGCAGTCCCCGGTGGTCCGCGATCTCCACAGCGCAAAGACGGCAGTCCCCGTTGGGTTTGAGAGACGGATGGTGGCAAAGCCTGGGGATGATCACCCCCAAGCTGTCCGCCACGTCCATGATGGTCTGGTCTGGCTCCGCTTCCACCTCTTGACCATTGATACGAAATCTAATCGAATGCATCCTCACCTCGAGTGCTCGCCTTCATGAAATCCGTCAAATCGCTGAGTCGGCGGATGAATCCCGCGGGACAGTGCCGCTGACCCGTCTCCCCTCTCTCACATGGCGGGGAGGCAGCCCCGACCGGCCTTTTCCCTGAACAAGTCAAGAGCTTCCGGCGTGTACTTCCGGACCAGGGCGGCCCGGTCCATTCCACGGCTCCGCATGTCCTCCTCGTAAGCAGGATGCCGCGGCGTGGGCGCCGGAGTCTCCATCAGACCGGCGTATTCGTAGGTCCTTGAATCCATGACCACCTCGATGATCGACCAGTCTCCCCTGGGGATGCTTTCGATCCATCCCAGCCGCCGCATGCACTCGAACCGGGCCTGGTCCGTGATGAAGAAATACGCATTGAGCAGCGTAGTCAGACGATCGAACGGCTGAGATTCAAACTCGTGAGCGTTTCCCCCGTGATGGACGCTCATGAGCAGATCGTAGAAGCCGGTGCGACTCTCGGGGCTCTCCTCGCAGAAAAAGAGAATCATGTCATCGGGGAGATCGGCCCAGCGGGTGTTCTCATCGAACGCGGTCACCGATTGAAAAAGGCGCCGCCACTCGCGAAAACCTCTCTCGGCGACCCTCTTGCTCCTGTGCGATTGAAGCGAAACCACCCCTCCCATCACCCACCTCCAGGTCAAAGGTGCCCTGAAAAGGTCCTGGCTTCCGGTCCCTGGCTCCAGCACCAAAACCGAGCCCTGACAGTCCGAACCAGGAACCAGGAACCAGGAACCAG